>NZ_CP088251.1:924750-1233000 GCF_021117405.1 Frateuria edaphi | reverse complement strand
GAAATCCCGATCATCATGCTCACCGCGCGCGGCGAGGAGATGGACCGGGTCAACGGCCTGGAGGCAGGCGTCGACGATTACGTCGTCAAGCCCTTCTCCACGCGCGAACTGATCGCCCGCATCAAGGCCGTCCTGCGCCGCAGCCAGGGCGACGACGGCACTGGCATGGTCGAACTGGGCGGCCTGCGCATCGATGGGCCGGCGCACCGCGTCTTCGCCGGCGAGGAGCCCGTGCCGATCGGCCCCACCGAGTACCGCCTGCTGTACTTCTTCATGACCCATCCCGAGCGCGTCTACACCCGCGCCCAGTTGCTCGACCACGTATGGGGCGGCAGCGTCTACGTGGAGGAGCGCACGGTGGACGTGCACATCCGCCGCCTGCGCAAGACGCTGGAGCCCTGGCAGCTCGACGCGATGGTGCAGACCGTGCGCGGCGCGGGCTACCGCTTCTCGGCCAGCGTCTGACCATGCGCTTCCCCATGGGCGGCCTTCTGTTCCCTCTCCAGCGGCGCCGCCGGGCAAGCGGGGAAAGCCTTTCGGGATGCCACCGATGAAACACCGCGCCCGCCGCCTCGCCATCACCCTGCACGACCTGCGCGACGCGGCCGACAGCCTGCCCGATGCGATCGTGCTGCTGGACGAAGCCTGGCGTGTGCGCTGGTTCAATCGCGCCTCCGAAACGCTGCTGGGCCTGCGCCGCGGCAGAGACCGCGGCGTGCTGCTGTCCGAGCGCCTGCAGGGCACCGACCTGGCCGCCTGGCTGCGGTCCGGGGCCCGGATGCCGCTGCACGACGTGCCGGCGCCCGGCCGCGCCGAGGGTCACCTGGACGTCTCGGTGCAGCCGTTCGGCCGCCGCCAGCGGATGCTGATGGCACGCGACATCAGTCCGCTGACGAGGCTCGAACAGATCCGCCGCGACTTCGTGGCCAACGTCTCGCACGAGTTGCGCACGCCGCTCACCGTGATCCACGGCTACCTGGAGCTGCTCGATCCGGAGGACGTGCCCGCACTCGCCCCGGTCCTTGGCGAGATGCGCGCGCAGTCCAAGCGCATGGGCCAGATCGTGGAAGACCTGCTGACCCTTTCTCGCCTGGAAACCCAGGAACATGTCATCGACGAGCGCGTGCCGATGGCCGCGTTGCTCGCCACCCTGCGCAAGGAGGCCGAGGCGTTGAGCCAGGGTCGACACCAAATTGCGCTGGAGTTGGAAACCGACTGCGACCTGCTCGGCTCGCCCCGGGACCTGCACAGCGCGCTGTCCAACCTGGTCAGCAACGCCGTGCGCTACACCCCCAACGGCGGCAGCATCACGATCCGCTGGCAGCGCACGGCCGCGGGCGCGACCTACGCCGTGGCCGATACGGGCTACGGCATCCCGGCCAGCCACCTGGCCCGGCTGACCGAACGCTTTTACCGCGTGTCGTCCAGTCGCTCGCGCGAAACCGGCGGCACCGGACTGGGGTTGTCCATCGTCAAGCACGTGCTCAACCTGCACCAGGCGCGCCTGACCGTGGAAAGCACGCCCGGCAAGGGTTCGACCTTCGCCTTCCATTTCGGGCCGGAACGTCTGCTCCCGCCCGAAACTCAGTAGCGTAGGCTCGAGCCGCCACGCCGCCACGGGGTGGGGGCTGAAGCCCACCCTACCGTGTGATCGACACCGGGTGTACTTGCGCCCGGCATCGGCCAGAATGGGTTCCCATGGCCCGCAAACTGCCGCAAACCGCCACCGAGATCGCCGACCTGTCCGCGCCGGAGCTGTACCTGAGCCGGGAACTGGCCGCGCTGGAATTCAACTTCCGCGTACTGGCCATGGCGCGCGATGCGCGCGTGCCGCTGCTGGAACGGCTGCGCTACCTGAGCATCGTGGCGAACAACCTCGACGAATTCTTCGAGGTGCGCGTGGCGATGCTCAAGCACCACCACGCTTACGGCTCGGCCGCGCCCGGACCGGACGGCCTTTCCTCCAGCGAGCTGCTGACGCGCATCCGCGCACGCGCGCTGGACCTGGTCACCGAGCAGTACGCCACGTGGCAGGAGCAGCTCAAGCCACAGCTGGACGCCGAGGGCATCCGCTTCCTCACCCGCCACCAGTGGAACCCCGTGCAGCGGCGCTGGTTGCAGGGCTATTTCGAGCACGAGGTGCTGCCGGTGCTGTCGCCGCTGGGGCTGGACCCGGCGCACCCGTTCCCCCGCATCCTCAACAAGACACTCAATATCGCGGTGGTGCTGCAGGGCCGCGATGCGTTCGGCCACGAGGGCCACATGGCCCTGGTGCGCGCGCCGCGCTCGCTGCCGCGCATCGTCAAGCTGCCGGCCGAAGTGGGCGGCGGTGGCGACAACTTCGTGTTCCTGGCCGAACTGCTGCAGGCTTTCGTCGACCTGATGTTCGCCGGCTTCAAGGTGGTCGGCTCCTACCAGTTCCGCGTCACCCGCAACAGCGAGCTGATCGTCGAAGAGGCGGAGGTTGAAAACCTCGCCCGCGCGCTCAGCGAAGAGTTGCTGGGCCGCGGTTACGCGCGGCCCGTGCGGCTGGAGATCGCCAACGACTGCCCGAAGGCGATCACCGCCATGCTGGTGGCCAACTTCGAGCTGGAGGAATCGGACGTCTATCGCTGCGACGGCCCGGTCAACATCATCCGCGCCGGCGGCATCTACGACCACGTCGACCGGCCCGAACTCAAGTTCCCGCGCTTCGTGCCCTGCCTGCCGGCGGCGATCGAACCGGGCGCCAACCTGTTCGAGCTGATCGGCCAGCGCGACGTGCTGCTGCACCATCCGTACGAGAGTTTCGCCGCGGTGGTCGACCTGCTGCGCCAAGCCGCGGCCGATCCCGCCGTGCTGGCGATCAAGCAGACGCTCTACCGCGCCGGCGAGGACACTCCGCTGGTCGACCTGCTGGTGGAAGCGGCGCGCAACGGCAAGGACGTCACCGTGGTGATCGAGTTGCGCGCGCGCTTCGACGAGGAGGCGAACATCCGGCTGGCCACGCGCCTGCAGGAAGCCGGCGTGCAGGTGGTCTATGGCGTGGTGGGCTACAAGACCCATGCCAAGATGATGCTGATCGTGCGACGCGAGACGGACATGCTCCGCCGCTACGTGCACCTGTCGACCGGCAACTACCACCAGGCCAACAGCCGGATGTACACCGACATCGGCCTGATGACCTCCCATCCGGAGATCGGCGAAGACCTGCACAAGGTATTCCAGCAGCTGTCGGGCCTCGGCTCGGTGATCAGCCTGAAGCGCCTGCTGCATTCGCCCTTCACCCTGTACAAGAGCGTGGTCGCCAAGATCGAGCGCGAAACCGCCAACGCGCGGGCGGGCAAGCCATCGCGCATCGTGGCCAAGCTCAACGCGCTGAACGAATCGCACGTGATCGAGGCGCTCTACCGCGCCTCGCAGGCGGGCGTGGAGATCGACCTGATCGTGCGCGGAGCCTGCACGCTCCGGCCCGGGTTGCCGGGGATCTCCGAGCGCATCCGCGTGCGCTCGATCGTGGGAAGGTTCCTCGAACACAGCCGCGTGTACTGGTTCGCCAACGACGGCCAGCCGGAGATCTATTGCGCCAGCGCCGACTGGATGGAGCGCAACCTGATGCGCCGCATCGAAGTGGCCTTCCCTATCCTGGACCCGGCCCTGGCCGCGCGCGTGTTCGACGAGACGCTGGCCAACGGCCTGGCGGACAACACCCAGGCCTGGCTACTGGATGGCGATGGCCGCTACACGCGCGCCACGCCCGGCGACCAGCCGCCGCATTGCGCGCAGCAGACCTTGCTGGACAAGATCTGCAAATGACCCTGCGAGCGCAGCCCTCCCGCAGAAGCGCGCCCGCGCGCGCCCGGTCCGGCGTGGCAGAATCCCCGTTTCGCCTGCCTGGAACCCGCGCGTGACCACCGAGCCCGTACCCATCAAGGATGGCGAGCTGATCGCGGCCGTCGACCTGGGTTCGAACAGCTTCCACATGGTGGTGGCGCGCATGGAGCACGGCGAGCCACGCGTGATCGACCGGCTGCGCGACAGCGTGCGCCTGGCCGCCGGCCTGCGCTCGGACGGCACGCTGGACGCCGCTCACCGCGCTCGCGCGCTGGCGTGCCTGGCGCGCTTCGGCCAGCGCATCGAAAGCCTGCCCTCGGCCAATGTGCGCGCGGTGGCCACCAATACCGTGCGGCGGCTGGCGTCGCCGCACAACTTCCTGGGCGCGGCCGAGGACGCGCTGGGCCACCCCGTCGAGATCGTCTCCGGCCGCGAGGAAGGTCGGCTCATCTTCCTGGGCGTAGCGCATGACCTGCCGGCCTCGCGCGAACCGCGGCTGGTCATCGACGTGGGTGGCGGCAGCACGGAATTCATCATCGGTCGCGGGCTTGCCCCGTTGCACACCGAGAGCGTGCAGGCCGGCTGCATCGCCTCCACCCTTCGCTTCTTCCCCGGCGGACGGCTGACGCCCAAGCGCTGGCAGCGCGCGCGCAGCGAAGTCGGCGTGCTGCTGCAGCAGTTCGCGGAGGATTTCCGCGAAGCCGGCTGGCAGGAGGCCTATGGGTCCTCCGGCAGCGCCAAAGCGGTAGACGCGGTGGTCCAGGCCATGGGCCTGACGGACGACGGCGTCACCCTGGACGCCCTCGCCGAGCTGCGCGAGGCGATCCTCGAGCAGGGCCAGATGGATCTGTTGCGCCTCCCCGGCCTCACCGAGGAACGCGCGCCGGTGTTCGCCGGCGCGGTGGTGATCCTGGAGGCCGCGTTCGAGGCGCTGGGCATCGAGCACATGCGCGTGTGCGAAAGCTCCATGCGCGAAGGCCTGCTGTGGGACCTGCTCGGCCGCGCCGGCGGCCGCGATCCGCGCACCGACAGCATCGATGCGCTGGCCACCCGCTACGGCGTCGACCGCGCGCAGGCGCGGCGCGTCGAGCAGACGGCGCTGGGACTGTTCGACCAGGTCGCGCGTCCCTGGAAGCTGGACGCCGAGGCGCGCGAGTGGCTCTCCTGGGCCGGCCGCGTGCACGAAATCGGCCTGGCCATCGCGCATAGCCAGCATCACCACCACGGCGCCTACATCCTCCGCCACGCTGACCTGGCGGGCTTCTCGCGGCAGGAGCAGCAAATGCTCGCGGCAGTCATCGAGGCGCACCGGCGCAAGCCGGCCAAGGCGCTGATCTCGGTGCTGCCGCAGCGTTATCGCGCGCTGGCCCGGCACATCACCGCGCTGCTGCGGCTGGCCGTGCTGTTCCGTCGCGGACGCCGGCCCGAATCGCTGCCGCCCCTGAAACTCAGCGCCACGAGCCACCGGCTGCGCCTGGCCGTTCCTGCCAGCTGGCTGGACCAGCATCCGTTGACCGAGGCGGACCTGGAGCAGGAGCAGGGGCCGATGGCGGAGTTGGGGTTGACGCTCGAAATCCAGCGGACCTGAGCTATCTCCCACGGGCCCATCCCTCACCCTCGCTGCAGGGGAAGGATCGCGCTCGCAGCTTCGGGGACGAGCGCGCTTCAGCCCACGCGATGCCTACGCGTATCATGCGGAGGCAATCCACACAGGTTCCGCCCATGCCCCGACTCCTGCTGGCCCTCCTGATGTTCCTGCCCCTGGGCGTGCTCGCCCAGACCGCGCCGCCGTCGGCAAGCACCAGCCCCACGCCGCCCGCGCCGGGGCCGAAGGTGCTGCTGCACACCAGCGTCGGCGACATCACGCTGGAGCTGTTCCCGGACAAGGCACCCAAGAGCGTGGCCAATTTCCTGCAATACGTGCGCGAGGGTTTCTACGACGGCACCGTGTTCCACCGCGCGATCAACGGCTACCTGGTGCAGGGGGGGCTGTACACGCGCGACCTGCAACCGAAGCGCACCCATCCGGCGATCGCCAGCGAGGCGGACAACGGCTTGTCCAACCTGCGCGGCACCGTCGCGGTGGCGCGCGGCGCGGATCCGAATTCGGGCACCGCGCAATTCTTCATCAACCTGGTCGACAACCGCCGCCTGGACTTTGCCGGCAACCAGAGCGGGCTGACCTGGGGTTACGCCGTGTTCGGCCGGGTGGTCGAGGGCATGAACGTGGTCGACAAGATCGCCGGCCTGCCCACGCGCGGCCAGGGCGCATTCGCGGCCGACGTACCGTACCCGCTGCCCGTCATCCAGAGCGTGCGCGTGGTCGGCGAGGAAGCGCCGGCTTCCGCCGCCAGCGCCAAGGCGCCGGCCAAGGCCACGAGTGCCGCCAAGCCGGCCGCCAGGAAAGCGGGCTGATGTCCAGTCTGTTCATCGCCGACCTGCACCTGGACGACAGCCGCCCACACATCACCGACCTGTTCGAGCGCTACCTCGCCGGGGACGAGCTCCGCCAGGCCGACGCCTTGTACATCCTCGGCGACCTGGTCGAGGCCTGGATCGGCGACGACGACGATGCCGAGCTGCCTGCCCGCATTGCCCGCGCCACGTGTGCCGTGCGCGATTCGGGGAAGCCGGTGTACTTCATGCCCGGCAACCGCGACTTCCTGCTCGGCCAGGATTACGCCGACCGCGCCGGGCTGACCCTGCTGGAGGACGGCGTGGTACACGACCTCTACGGTCGCCCCACCCTGCTGATGCACGGCGACACGCTGTGCACCGACGACGTCGCCTACCAGGCGGTGCGCCGCCAGGTGCGCACGCCCGAGTGGAAAGCCAACATCCTGGCCATGCCGCTGGAGGCCCGCCGCGCCTTCGCCGCCAAGGCGCGCGCCGACAGCCGCGCGCATACCGGCGCCACGATGGAATCGATCATGGACGTCAATGCCGACGCGGTCGCCCAGGCCATGCGGGGCGCCGGCGTCACCCACCTGATCCACGGTCACACCCACCGGCCGGCGATCCACGAGTTTTCCCTTGATGGCCAGAACGCGCAGCGCATCGTGCTGGGCGACTGGTACGAACAGGGTTCGGTGCTGCGCGTGGCGCGCGACGGGAGCGAACTGCAGGGCCTTTCGCTCTAGACGACGCGCCGCGTGCGACGCGGTGACAGGACGCGCCGGCCACGCGTCGACCGTGCAACGCTGTCTGGCCGGACTGCTGTCGCCAGGAGGAATCCTCCATGCGCATTCGCCGATCGCTCCCGCTCGGGCTCGCATTCGCCCTCCTCGCCGGTTGCGTCACCACGCCGCGCCGGCCGGCGCCGCCCACGCTGATCGATGCGGCGGTGCCGGACGGCCTGTCCACCAACGTGCGCCTGCTCAGCATCGACCGCCGACATTTCCTGCAGCAATCGCCCCTCCTGCTCAGGAACATTCGGCGCGCCGCGGATGGCAGCCTGGACATCCTGGCGCTGTCGGGCGGCGGATCGGGAGGCGCCTTCGGCGCCGGCGCACTGGTAGGCCTGAGCCGCGCCCACGCACGCCCCACCTTCGAGCTCGTCACTGGCGTCAGCGCGGGCGCTCTGATCGCGCCATTCGCGTTCCTCGGTTCCGACTGGGATCCGCAACTGACCTCTGCTTTCACCGGTCAGGCCAGCGCCAGCCTGCAACGCTCCCCCCTGATGAGCGTGGCCAGCCGCCTGCTGTTCCCGCAGGGTTTCGGGCGGCACGATCCGTTGACCGCCCTGGTCGACCAATACGTGACCGACACGATGATCGCCGCCGTGGCGCGCGAGCATGCGAAGGGCCGGCGGTTGATCGTGGCCACGACCGACCTGGACAAGCAGGAGACCGTGCTGTGGGACATGGGCGCGATCGCCACACAAGGCGGCAAAGCGGCACGCGAGCTGTTCCGTGACGTGCTGGTTGCCTCGGCCAGCGTGCCGGGCGTATTCCCGCCGGTCCTGATCCGGGTACACGAAGGCGGGCGCCAGTACGAGGAAATGCACGTGGACGGCGGCGTCACCACGTCGCTGTTCGCCGCGCCGTTGATCGCACAGATCCTGCCTGCCGACCTGGGCCTGCTCAACGGCGCGCACCTGTACGTCATCGTCAACGGCCAGTTGGTCGCGGCGCCCGCCTCCACGCGCCTGAGTACGCCGGCGATCCTCGAACGCAGCTTCTCCGCGCAAACCACCTACAAGACGCGGGAAACGCTGGTGCTCACGCTGGGCTTCGCCGACCGCTACGGCATGCAGCTGCGGATAAGCGAAATTCCCGGCGACTACCCCTTCGGCAGCTTCATCGATTTTCGTCCGCGGCACCTGCGCGCGCTGTTCGACTACGCCGCCGCCTGCGCCGCGCAGGAGCGACTCTGGATGACGCCGGCACAGTCGCTGCACCGCAACCTGGAGCCGCCGCGGCCCTCGCCCGGCGGGCCCGTCGCCTGTCCGGCACCCGCGCCCTGACGCCCGCGCCTCGGCTACCATTGCCGTTTCGCTTCGCACTCGAGGGACGAATATGCAGCTCGATCAGGTCAAGGCCGTCATCACAGGCGGCGCCTCCGGACTCGGCCATGCCGTGGCACAGCATCTCGCCGCGCACGGCGCCAAAGTGGCGCTGTTCGACGTCAACGAGGAGAAAGGCCAGGAGGCCGCGCGGGCGCTCGGCGAAGCGGCCCGCTTCTACCGCACCGACGTCACCTCCGAAGACGGCGTGACCGCCAATGTGGCTGCCGCTCGCGAGGCGATGGGCGGGCTCAACGTGGTGATGAACTGCGCGGGCATCCTGGGCGCAGGCCGCGTGCTGGGCAAGGAAGGCCCGATGGCGCTGTCGCAGTTCCAGGCCACCGTGATGGTCAACCTGGTCGGCAGCTTCAACGTGGCCAAGGCCGGCGCGGCGCTGATGCAGTCCAACGAAGCAGGCGAAGACGGCGAGCGTGGCGTCATCATCAACACCGCCTCGGTCGCCGCCTACGAAGGCCAGATCGGCCAGGCCGCCTACTCCGCCTCCAAGGGTGGCGTCGTCGGCATGACGCTGCCGATGGCGCGCGAGCTGGCGCGCTTCGGGATCCGCGTGGCGACCATTGCCCCGGGCATCTTCTGGACCCCGATGGTCGATGGCATGCCCGAAGCCGTGCAGCAGTCGCTCTCCGCCTCGATCCCGTTCCCCTCGCGCCTGGGGAAGCCGGAGGAGTTCGCGCAGACGGTCGCGTTCATCCTCGGCAACCGCTACATCAACGGCGAGACGATCCGCCTGGACGGCGCGGTGCGGCTGCAGCCCAAGTAAACGTAAACGTTTCCGGACGTCATTCCCGCCAAAGCGGGAATGACGTCCAGGCACGACGTGTCATCGCGGCACCCTCGTCATTTCCGATTACCCACCTGACCGGCACCCCATGAAAGCTTCCGACGTCAAGAAAGGCAACGTGGTCGAACACGACGGCACCGTCTACCAGGTGCGCGACATCGAGCGCAGCTCGCCCACCGCGCGCGGCGGCAACGTCACCTTCCGCTTCACCATGTATTCGATCCCGGGCGGCCGCAAGTTCGACCTGAGCCTGCGCGCCGACGACGACCTGAAGGAAATGGACCTGGTGCGCCGCGCGGCCAACTTCTCCTACATGGACGGGGAGGTTTTCGTGTTCATGGACGCCGAGGACTACACCCAGTACCTGCTCGGCCCGGAGCTGGTCGGCGACAACGCCGGCTACATCGTCGAGGACACCGAGGGCTACTACGTGCAGTTGATCGACGACGCACCCGTCGGCCTGCAGGTGCCCACCAGCGTGGTGCTGACCGTGGTCGACACGGCGCCGGAACTCAAGGGTGCCAGCGCGACCAAGCGCACCAAGCCGGCCAAGCTCAACACCGGCGTCGAAATCCAGGTCCCCGAGTACATCACCAACGACGAGAAGGTGTGGGTCAATACGCTGACGGGCGAGTTCGCCGGCCGCGCTTGAACCCTGGCGACCGGCCTCCACGGGGGGCCGGTCGTAGCGCACGGACGCGCGGTCAACGCGACGTGGATTTCCGGCACCGGAAGCCATCGCACAACTCGTCTGTCGCGCTCCGTTCAACTCGTCTCGTGCAGAATCGCCGTTCCCACCCAGCGATTCGGCCATGACCGCCAGCGTCTACTCGCTCCGCGCCAACGTGCTGGAAAGCCTGACGCGGACCAAGCGCCCGGACGTCCCGCTGTGGGTGGTCGTGCGCAACACGCTTGCCGTGGTGCTCCCGCTGGCGATCGGCATGGCGACCGGCTACACCGCGGTGGGCCTGGGCATCGCCGCCGGCGCGCTGGACACGATGTTTTCCGACCAGCCCGGACCGTATCGGCAGCGCGTGCGCCAGCTCCTGCTGGCCTCGCTTGCCGCCGGCCTGGCCGCGTTCGCCGGCTTCCTGATCGGCGGGCACCTGCCCTCGATGCTGCTGGCCACCGCACTGGTTGGCTTCGGCGGCGGCATGCTGGTGGTGTTCGGCACCGACCTGGCGCGCGTGGGCATGACCAGCATGATCCTGCTGGTGGTCACCGCCGCCTATCCCACCTCGCCCGGGCACGCGGCCGCGGGCGCCGCGCTGATTTTCGCCGGCGGACTGCTGATGATGCTGTTCTCCATCGCCGCCTGGCCGCTGCAACGCTACCGGCCCGAGCGGCAGGCGCTGGCCGTGGTCTATCGCGGA
Organism: Frateuria edaphi; assembly: GCF_021117405.1. NCBI lineage: Bacteria > Pseudomonadati > Pseudomonadota > Gammaproteobacteria > Lysobacterales > Rhodanobacteraceae > Frateuria > Frateuria edaphi. The sequence goes on along the minus strand of NZ_CP088251.1, from coordinate 1,222,508 downwards.
CTGGCCGCCGTCGCACGCCAGCGCGCGCAGGACGATGAGGACGAGCCGGCACTCAGTGGCGCGATGACAACCCTGCAGCAGACCCTGCTGGGCCGTTACCACGCCCGCGGCCGTGCGATGGAGGCCTTCGGCGTGATGCTGGAGCTGGCCGAGCGGATCCGCCTCGAACTCACCGCGTTGTCCGACGGTTCACCAGCCAACGCCGTACCGCTGCGCTTCCGCGCCCGCGTCGCCCGGGTTCTCGACCACATCGCCGAGGCGCTGGAGGAAGGCGTCTCGCCGGTCGCGGCCGAGCGCGCCTTGCGGGCGCTGCGCACGATCGAGCGCCATGCCGCCGAGACCAATCCGCAACGGGCGCTGCACGTCCACGCGCTGGCCGGCCAGCTCGCCGCTGCCGTGCGCAACGCGAATTGGGCCGGCAGCCGCGGCGAACAACGCGCCGAAGCCGCGGACCTGCGCCTGCCCGCCTCGCTGCGGCAGAGCTCGGCCCGCGCCATGCTTCTGGCCAACCTCACGCCGCATTCGGTGGCGTTCCGCCACGCGGTGCGCTCGGCGGTGGCGTTGAGCCTGGCGTTGGCGCTATCGCGCGGGCTGGAACTTCCGCACGGTTATTGGCTGCCGATGACCGTGGCCATCGTGCTGCGCCCGGATTTCGCCGCCACCTTCAACTTCGGCCTGCTGCGTGTTGTCGGCACCGTGCTCGGCCTGCTGCTGACCACCGCTCTGCTGCACGTCATCCCCGACGAGCCCTGGGCGCACCTGGCACTGATGGGAGCGCTGTGCATGGCCTTCCGCTACCTGGCCACCGCGCACTACGGCATCGCAGTGGCCGCGCTGACCGGCACCGTGGTGGTCCTGCTCTCCTTCGAGGGCGTCGACCCCGGCGTCGCGGTGACCGATCGCGTGATCAACACCGCGCTGGCAAGCGGCATGGCGTTGCTGGCCTACGTGCTGTGGCCGACCTGGGAACACGGACGCGCCCGCGCCGCACTGGCCGACATGCTCGACGCCTATGCCGACTACCTGCGCGCCCTGGGCCGTCCGCAACGGCGGGGCACGCATCGCGAAACGCGCACCGCCGCCCGCACCGCGCGCACCAACGCGCTGGCCTCGCTCGAACGCATGCGTGCCGAGCCGGCCACGCCCGCCGCGCTGGTCGATCTGGCGCAAGCGCTCTTCGCCAACGGCAACCGCCTGGCGCGTACGGCGATGACGCTGGAAGCGCTCCTGCAACACCGCACGAGCCTGCCGGAGCAGGCCGAGGTGAGCGCCTTCGTCGACCACGCCGCCACCGCGCTCCACGTCATCGCCGGGGCCTTGCGCGAACAACGCGCCGTATTGGAATTGCCCGACCTACGGCTGCTCCAGCGCAGCCTGGCGACGCTGCTGGCCATGTCCGAGGACCAGGCCAGCGCCGAGCAGGTCGCCCGCCTCACCGATCGTCTCGTCGACAACGTCAACACGCTGGCCCACGTGGTCGGCCGCTGTCCGCAGGAACCGGCCGCGCAGTCGGCGGGGCGCCACGTGCATCCTTGAGGCCATCTGTAAATCGCGATTTACGAGCGGGCGTATTGCGTAAATCCGCGCCTGATTTACCCACCCTTTTTTTGGCGACTCCCCGTCGCTATCGGGCATCGGCCGTGTTGTAATTATCCCGTTGTATCACAGGGGATTTACGACCGATGACGCGTTACGACCCGGCAGCTTTTCTCGAACCGCTGGATGGCGACTCTCCCACCGGCAGCGACCTCGAATACGATCCCGATTTCATGGCACTCGAACGCGCTGCCGCGCCGCGCGCGGAACGCGCCATGGGCGATAGCGTCAAGGCGGCCGAGGAACCGGACTGGGACGAGGTCGATTCACTGGCCACCGGCCTGCTCCAGCGCTCGCGCGACCTGCGCGTGGCCACGCATTTGGCGACTGCCTGGATGCGCACTGGCGGCATGACCGGTTGGGCCGCCGGCTTGGCATTGATCCGCGGCCTGCTCGAAGACCATTGGGATGGCGTGCATCCGCAACTGGACGCCGAGGACGACGACGATCCGACCGCGCGCGTCAACGCGGTATCGGCCATCGCCAATCCGCTGGGATTACTCACCTATTTCCGCAATACGCCATTCGTCCAGTCGGCACGGCTCGGTCGTTTTTCGTTGCGCGACCTGCGCATTGCCAATGGCTCGATGAAAATCGACGCCGGCGGCGAAGCTCTGCCGAGCATGGCGGAAATCGAAGCCTGTTGCCTGGATTGTCCGGAAGAGGACCTGGCCGGAACGTTGGACGCGTTGACGCGCATCCTCGATGAAGCCAAAGCGATCGACCGCATCTTCAACGAGCGCATCGGCACGGCCGGCCCGGACCTCAAGCCGCTGCTGACCGACAGCTATGAACTGAAGAAATTCGTCGAATCGCAGGCAGCCCGTCGCAACCCCGCCATGGCCGGTGACGGCGAAGGCGAGGCGGAGGGCGGCGAGCCCTCCCCCACCGGCACCCGCAGCAGCGTTCCGGGCCGCATCGAGACGCCGCAGGACGTGCAGCGCCGGATCGACGAGATCTGCGACTACTACGCCCGCTGCGAACCCTCCAGCCCGGTCCCGCTGCTGCTGCGCCGCGCCCAACGCCTGGTCGGCAAGAACTTCCTCGACCTGCTCAAGGACCTGGCACCCGGCGGCGTGAGCGAAATGGAAGTGATCTCCGGTCCGAACGAGGAATAATCCCGTCAGGATGCCTCGCTGCTCCTTCTCCCTGCGGGGAGGGGGAGCAAGCGTCACGCAGGGCGAGTGCCGCTTTCCCCAGCTCAGCTCCCGAGCGTCCGCGCTAAAGCGGCGACAGCACCTTTAAGAGCGCGAGGCCGACCAGGCAACGTGAGTTGGCACCTGGCTCGTACCCGTCATCGAGCTTCGCAGGCCGCTTCTCTGGCCTTTTTTTTGGGCCGGCCCAGCTCGCGGAAGGCGCGCAGGAACGACAGACAATGTCGCCATCTTGCAACACCGTCCCCCGCTCACCGCGTGGGGGAGTGAAAGCCAAAGGCTCAGCGCACGCCCTTGCACATCGGCGCGCCTGAGCGCACGAACAGCTGGCGTACCGCAGGATCCCAGCTCAACGAAAGCCCGCCGGGAAGACCGACGGTCGCATTGGCGTCCGCGCTCTGCTCGAACGGCCCCGCCTTGGCGCTGGCGCCGTCGGCATAGGTGATCGTCGCGGAGATACGGTAGGCGACCGGATCGGCGCAGCCCGATGTGTCGATGGCCTGGGTCACGGTGGCGCCGTAGCCGTCCAGTGGCGGCAAGGTGCCCTTGCCCAGCGGCACCGTGCGCGGCGCGGCGCGACCACACACCGCATCCAGCGCATAGCCGACGGTGAACTTCGGCGCGGGCACGACCTGCACCGCGACGGTGGCCTCCGGCTGAGCGCTGCACCCGACCAGGAACGCCTTGTGCTGCGGCCGCGCGTGCAGCAAGTAGCTCCCGGCTGCCAGCGCGGCGGTTCCGGGCCACTCGAACTCGATCCGCGTGGGTAGCACGTTGGTGATGTGCGGCTGCACGGACAGCGGCGTGCCGTTGGCGTCGGTGGCAGTCAGCTGCGGATCGGGACATTGCGGATCGTGGAGTTCGCTGCCGACCAGCGCCAGCGCGACGGGTTTGTCCTTCGTACGCAGGGCGAACAGCGCCGCGTGGTCCGCGGTTTCGACCCGATCGATGGTGGCCTGCATCGGCTTGCCTTCGGCGGGCGCCTGCGCCAGCTGGCGGACCGACAGCGCGAGTGCCTTCGCCATGGATGCGGCCTCGCCCTCGCGACAACCTCCCGTGCTGTCGGCGAAGTCGGCGGCCAGCTGCGCGGCCGCGTGTGCGCGTAGGACCAGTCCACGAGTGCGATCGTCCAGCGCGGTGAGCGGCTGCGCGAGCTGGTTGGCCAGCGCGCCCCGCAGGTTTTGCGCGAGCGCCTGCAACTGTTGCGCGGTCGCCGCCGCCGCGGGCTGGCCGGCCAGCCGCTGCCGCGCGGCATCGAGCTGGTCGGCGACACTGCCTGCCGTCAGCCGCGGCGGCAACTGCGCCGACGCCGGTGCTGCCAGTGCCAGCAGCAGGGCGAATCCGGCCAGCTGGCGAAGGCGATGCCTCGCCTCATTCATCGCATTCCTCCATTTCCGGGTCGCAGGCCTGCTGGTCGGCAGGCAGCAGGATGCCGGAGGGCACGATGCCGAACGAACGGTAGTTGGCCGAGATCACGCTCGGATCGATATAGACGTCCGTGTGGTTGTTTGCATTCTGCGCGCGGCTGGTGAACAGCGAGGTCGGCACGTTGACGCTGTCGCCGCCAGTCAGCGGCAGCAGGTTGCCGGCAGAGTTGACCGCGTAGAAGTACGCCGGCGGCAGGCCGACGAACGCAACCGCCTGCGGGCCGGTGCCGGTGACGTAGATGGGCGCGTCAGAGGTACCGATGCGGCCGGTCGAGGCGAACGTGCCCTCGCCGTCGTACAGCCACGTGGTACCGATCTGCAGCAGGTCGCCGCCGGTCACGCCCAGGTACAGCGAGGAGGTGCCCGCATCGACGGTGTAGGTGCTGCCGCCGACCGACGCCAGGGTCAATGTCTGTGCGTTGGTGAGGCTGAAGCCCGCCGTCGAGGAGAAGCCGCCCAGGGTGCCGATGTAGTTGGCGAGCGGGCTGCTCGCCGTGCCGAGCTGGGTGTAGCCGCCCGCCTGCCCGGAGAGCGTGTCGGCCACGATGCTGCCGCCCTGCCCCTCGGTGATCGCGCCCGCGGATACCAACCGGGTCGCCCTGCCGCTGACCTTGCCGTTGATCAGCAGGTCGCCGCGGGTGGTGGTCAGGTTCACGCTTGCGCCGCCGTCGACCGGCCCGGTCACGGTGAGCGACGGACCATTGCTCAGCGTGAAGCCGTCGGCGCTGAACTCGCCCAGCGTGTCGAGGCGATTGGCGCCGGTGAGCGCGACGGCGCCGCTGGCCTGGCCGGTCAGCGTGTGCGCGGTGATGCTGCCCGAACTGCCTTCGCTGATGTTGCCGGTGACCGCCAGCGTGGTGGTGTCGCCGGTCAGCGAACCGTTGATGGCCAGGTTGCCACCGGTGGTCAGCGTGGTGCTGCCACCGCCATCGACCGTGCCGGTCACTGTCAGCGCGCGCTTGGTGGTGATCGTCAGGCCGCTCGCGCTGAAGCCGTCGAGCGCTCCGATCGCGTTGGTCTGGTCCAGCGTGGTGCTGCCTGCCGAATGGCCGCTCAGGCTGTCGGCGGTGATGATGCCGCCGGCGCTCTGGCTGATCGTGCCGCCGGATGCGAGGGTCACCCGGTCGCCGTGAATGCCCTGGGCCAATGCCAGGTCGCCGGCCGAACCGAGCGCGATGGTATCGCCGGTCACTGAAGCGTTCACGGTCAGCTCGCCAGCACCAGTGGAAAGCTCGATCGCCCCGCCGTTGGCGGTCAGCGCTCCGGCCACCTCAAGAGCCTTGCCATTGGAGAACCGGAATTCGTTGGCGCTGAAACCGCCCAGCTTGTCGACGCGGTTATCGCCGTCCAGCGCCACGTCGCTGCCGGCCTCGCCAGTCAGTGTACCCGCCGTGATGCGGCTCTGGCCTGATTGATCTATCGACCCGGCGATGTGGAGCGTAGTCGCACTTCCGGCAAGAGCGCCATCGATGGTGAGGCCGCCGGCCTTGGTGGTCAGCGTCGTGCTCGCGCCGCCATCGACGGTGCCGGCGATGGTGAGCGCCTTGGTGTTGGTGAAACTGAGTCCAGCCGCAACGAGGTTGCCCAGGCTGCCTACCGCGTTGTTGCCCGTAAGGCTGGCGCTGCCGGTAATGTGCCCGACCAGAGCGTCGGCGACGATGCGGCCACCGCCGTTTTCGCTGAGCGCTCCGGCCACGTTAAGCCGGGTGCTGGTGCCCTCGATGGCACCGCCGATCACCAGATTGCCGGCAATATCCAGCATGGTGCTGGCGCCGCCGTCGACGGTCCCCGACACGCGTAGGTTCTGCGCGTCGTACAGGCTGAAACCGGCGGCCTGGAAGTTGCCCAGCGTGCCGATGTGGTTGAGGCCATTCAGTGTGACAGCACCCGTAGCCTTTCCGGTCAGCGTATTGGCCACGATGTTGCCGCTCGTGCCTTCGCTGATCGTGCCGGTGCCGGAGATGTCCGTGGCGCCTCCCTTCACGATGCCGTTGATGCGCAGGTTGCCACCCGAGGCGAGCGCAGTGCTGGCGCCACCGTCGACGTTGCCGGCAACCGTCAGCGCCTTGGTGCTGGTGAGGCTGAAGACATTGGCGCTGAAGTTGCCCAGCGTCGAGATCGCGTTGGCCTGGTTCAGCGTGGTGGCGCCAGCGGACTGGCCGCTGAGCGTGCCCGCGGTGATCAAGCCGCTGGCGGTTTGGCTGATCGAGCCAGCGGACTTCAGGCTCAACGTGTTTGCCTTGATGGCCTTGCCCAACACGAGGTTGCCCGCAGAATCGAGCGCAATGCTGCCGCCGTTGAGGGCGGAGTTCACGCTGAGGGCACTGGTGATGGTGGTCAGCGTGATGCTGCCCGCTCCCACGTCCAGGCTGCCGTTCACCGCAAGCGCCTGGGCGTTGGTCAGCGCGAAATTGGCGGCCGCGAAGTTGCCCAGGGCGCCGACGTGGTTATTGCGGACCAGGCTGACATTGCCACCTGCCTGGCCGCTCAAGGTGCCTGTGACGATATTGCCACTGGTCCCTTCGCTGATCGCACCGTCCACGTCCAGCGAGGTGCTGGCGGCGGCGAGCGTGCCGTTGATGGCCAGGTCGCCGCCGATCGTCAGCGACGCGGCGCCGCTGGTCGTGACGGGTCCCACCAGCACCAGATCTTCCGCATTGGTGAGCGACAGGTTCGCCGCGTCGAAACTGCCCAGGTGGTCGAGGCGGTTGGCGCCTGCAAGGCTGACACCGCCGGTAGCGTCGCCGATCAGCGTGCCGGCCGTGATCGAACCTCCGGTCTGGGCGATACCCGCGCTGGAGGTAAGTTCGAGCTGGCCGGTGCCGGCGTCGATGCTGCCAGCGCTCTGGCTGATGCCTGCGCCCTGCAGGGTGATGTCGTCGCCGCTGATGCCGGCCGCGACCTTCAACAGGCCGCCGCTGCCGATATCCAAGCCACCGCCACCGCCGACCACCGCGCCGTTGATCGTCAGGCCGCCCTTGGTGCGCAGCAGTAAGCCGTTGGCGCTGAAGCTACTCAGCGCGGAGATTGCGTTGGCCCGACCGAGCGTTGCGTTGCCGAACGCGCTACCGGTGAGCGTGGCGGCGGTGACCACCCCGGCGGTCTGCGTGACGGCGCCGGCTGCGCTGTTGAGCGTCAGCCTGACGGTGGCGGTAACGTCGTGCGCGAGAGTCAAACCGTCACGCCCGCTGAGCGAGACGTTGGCACCACTCAACGTGCCCTTCGTGCCCAGCGTGCCGCCGTTGGCGGCGAGCACCAGGTCCCCGGTACCAGTGTCGATCGCCGATACTGGCAGGACCAGCGAGCCACCCGCGACGAGGCGGATGTCGTCGTTGGCGGCGGCGGCCAGCGGTCCGATGGTCAGATCGTTGGCGTCGCGCACGGACAAACCGGCACCGGTGAGACCCACGGTGCCCTGGAAATCGTTGCCCGCGTTCGCCAGCGTGATCGAACCAGTACCGGCATCGAGCGTGCTGCCTCCGGTGACGATCAGCGCGCCGGACTGACCGATCGCACCACCGTTGCTGGTCGCCGACAGGTTGCCGCCAACCGTGCCGTTGCCCAGATTCAGCGCACCGGTGCTGGCGATGGTCAGAGTGCCGGTGTTCAACGTGCCCAAAATCAGCGCGTTGGCGTCGACGAGCTGGGTGATTCCGCCGGCCAGGCTGACCGCATCGCTGAAGTCATTGGCCGCCTTGGTGAGCGTGATCGCGCCGTTGCCGGCATCGATGTTGCTCGTGCCGCTGACGGTAAGTGCCCCACTTTGCGTGATCGCACCGCCGTTGCTCACCGCAACGAGGTTGCCCCCGATGCTGCCGGCGCCGAGATTCAGTGCGCCGGTGCTGGTGGCAGTCAACGAACGGGTAGCGAGCGTGCCCAGGGACAGGTCGTTTCTGTCGGTGATCTGGACGTTGTTGCCGCCCAGGTTCACCACCGCGCCGAACTCGTTGTTGCTGTCGGCCAGGGTGATCGCACCGCTGCCGGCATCGAGCGTGCTGGCGCCGGTAACGGTCAGGCCGCCGCTGGCCTGGCTGATCGCACCACCGTTGCTGGTCGCCCGCAGCGTGCCAGCTACCGTTCCCTTGCCGAGGCCAAGGTTGCCGGTGCTGGTGACGTCGAGGTTGCCGGTAGCCAAGGTGCCCAGCGTCAGGGCGTTGAGATCCACAATCTGCGCGGCACCGCCAACCAGACTCACCGCACCCACGAAGTTGTTGGAGGCATTGGTCAAGGTGACGGCGCTGCTGCCGGCATCGATCGCGCTGGTGCCCGTCACGGCCAGTGCACCCGTCTGGCTGATCGCGCCACCGTTGCTGGTAGCAGACAGGTTGCCGCCGATGGATCCGCTGCCCAGGTTGAGGGCGCCGGTGTTGCTCGCGGTGAGCGTGCCGGTCGCGAGCGTGCCCAGCGTCAGCGCATTGGCGTCGGTGACACGCGTCGTGCCGCCCGTAAGGCTGAGGGCAGCGGTGAAATCGTTCGTCGCGTTGGTCAACGTGATCGCGCCGCTGCCGGCATTGATCGCACTGACACCAGTCACGGCCAACGCGCCGCTCTGGCTGATCGCACCACCATTGCTGCTTGCCACCAGACTGCCGCCGACAGATCCACCGCCGAGGTTGAGCGCGCCGGTGCTGGTGGCGCTGAGTGCACCGGTCGAGAGCGTCCCCAAGGTCAGTGCGTTGCGGTCGTAAATCCCGCTGGTGCCGCCTATGAGGCTGACGGCGCCAGTGAAATCGTTCGACGCGTTTGTCAGGATGATGGTGCCGCTGCCGGCATCGATCGTACTGGTGCCGGTCACGGCCAACGCGCCGCCCTGGCTGATCGCACCTCCATGGCTATTGGCCGATAGATTGGCGCCAACGAACCCGCTGCCCAGATTGAGGGCGCCGGTGTTGCTGACGGCGAGGGTGCCGGTCGCGAGTGCGCCCAGCGTCAGCGCGTTGGCATCCACGATTTGCGTCGCGCCGCCTGCAAGGCTTACGGCGCCGGCGAAATCGTTCGTGGCGTTGGTCAGCGTGATCGAGCCGCTGCCGGCATCGATTGCACTCGTGCCGGCCACGCTTAACGCGCCACTCTGGATGATCGCGCCACCGTTGCTGCTGGCCGACAAATTGCCGCCAATAGAACTGCTGCCGAGATTCAGAGTACCGGTGCTACTGGCAGACAGGTTGCCGGTAGCGAATGCGGCCAGTGTCAACGCGTTCTCATCCACGATCTGCGTGGTGCCGCCAATCAGGGTCACCGCACCCACGAAGTTGTTGGAAACCTTGGTCAGGGTGATGGCGCCGGCACCGGCATCGAGCGTGCTGGCGCCGGTGACGGTCAGCGCGCCGGACTGGCTGATCGCGCCGCCGTTGCTGGTGGCGGAGAGGTTGCCGGCGACGGTGCCGTTGCCCAGGTTCAGCGCACCGGTGCTGGCGACGGTCAGGGCTGCGGTGTCCAGCGTACCCAAGGTCAGCGCATTGGCATCGACGAGCTGGGTGACACCACCAGCCAGGCTGACCGCGCCGCCGAAATCGTTGGCCACGTTGGCGAGCGTGATCGCGCCGTTGCCGGCATCGATGTCGCTGGTGCCGCCGATCGTGAGCGCCCCGGTCTGCGTCACCGCACCGCCATTGCTCGACGCGACCAGGTTGCCGTTGATGGTGCCGGCACCGAGATCCAGTGCGCCGGTACTGGTGGCGGTCAACCCGGCAGTGGCGAGCGTACCCAGGGACAGCGCGTTCCTGTCGGTGATCTGGGCAGTGCCCCCGGTGAGGCTCACCGTGCCAACGAAATTGTTGTTGCCGTCGGCCAGGCTGATCGCGCCGCTGCCGGCATCGAGCGTGCTGGCGCCGGTGACGGTCAGGCCGCCGCTGGCCTGGCTGATCGCGCCACCGTTGCTGGTCGCCTGCAGCGTGCCGGCCACCGTACCTTTGCCCAGGCTGAGGTTGCCGGTGCTGGTGGCGGTGAGGTTGCCGGTGGCCAAGGTGCCCAGCGTCAGCGCGTTGGCATCGACGATCTGCGTGGCACCGCCGGTCAGGCTGACCGCACCCTGGAAATCGTTGCCAACGCTGGCCAGCGTGACGGTACCGCTGCCCGCATCGACGGTGGTCGCGCCTGCGACGAAGAGCACGCCGGCGGTCTGGCTGATCGCCGCGTTGGTGCTGCCCAGGTAGAGAGTGCCGCTGGCGTTGACGTTGCCGCTGAGAGTCAGGCCCGTGCCGCCGGTCAGCGACACGTTGTGGCCGCTCAGATCGGCGCTCGTGGCCAGGCCGGCGCCCGCACTCAGCGTAAGGTCGCCGGTGCCGGTATTGATGGCGCCGAACGAGGCCAGGTCCAGCGCGCCGCCAGCGACCAGGCTCAGCGAACCGTTGGTAGCGACATCCATGCCGACGATGTGCAGGTCGCCGAGGGTGCGCAGCGAGACGGACGTGCCCTGTGCATCGACCGTCCCGGTGAAGTCGTTGCCGGCGTCGCCCAGAACCAGCGCTCCGCCGCCGGCCGTAAGGGTCACCGCGCCAGCGCCCACGGCCTGGCTGATGCCTCCGACCTGGCTGATGCCACCGCCCGCCAGCGACAGCGTGCCGCTGCCGACGTTCGAGGTGCCCAGCACCAGCGCGTTCGTACCGTTGTCCAGCGCGACGTTGTTGGCGCCGCTGTTGGACAGGCTTACCGCCCCGATGAAGTCGTTGCCCGGAGCGGTGAGCGCGATCGCGGCGTTGCCCGCGCTGATCGCGCTTGTGCCGTTGACGGTCAAGCCGCCCGCCTGGCTGATCGCGCCATCATTGCTGGTAGCGGTCAGGTTGCCGCCGACGGTGCCGCTACCCAGGTTCAGCGCGCCATGGCTGATGGCGGTCAGGTTCGCGGTCGACAGCGTGCCCAGGCTCAGGGCATTCGCGTCGGTGATCCGCGTGGCGCCGCCTGTCAGGTTCACGCTGCCGACGAAGTCGTTGGCCGCGTCGTCCAATGTGATCGCGCCGCTGCCGGCGTTGATTGCCGTGCTGCCGCCGACGGCGAGACCGCCAGTGGCCTGGGTGATCGCGCCCCCGTTGCTGGCGGCGACGAGGTTGCCGCCGATGCTGCCCTTGCCGAGATTGAGGGTGCCGTGACTGGTCGCGGTCAGGTCGCCGGTGGCCAGCGTGCCCAGCACCAGCGCATTGCGGTCCACGATCTGGGTGGTCCCGCCGGTCAGGCTGACTGCGCCGCCGAAATCGTTGTTGGCCTGGGTGAGCGTGATGGCGCCCGTGCCTGCGTCGAAGCTCGAAGTGCCGGACACATCCAGCGCACCGGTCTGGCTGATGGCGCCCGTGCTGGTCGCGTCGAGGTTGCCGCCGACGCTGCCGCCGGCAAAACCCAGCGTGCCCGCGCTGACCACCGTGAGGTCGCCGGTGGCGAGCGTGCCGAGGGCGAGATTGCCGCTGCTGGTGAGGCGGGTGGCGCCACCGGTCAGGCTGACCGTTCCGGCGAAGCTGTTGCTGGCGTTGTCGAGCGTGATGGCGCCCGCGCCCGCGTCGATGTCGCTCGAACCGCTGACGGTGAGGCCACCGCTCTGGCTGATCGCGCCATCGTTGCTGGTGGCCGAGAGACCGCCGCCGATCGAGCCCTGGCCGAGGTCGAGCGCGCCGGTGCTGGTCACGGTCAACGCGCCGGTGGCGAGCGTGCCCAGCGCCAGCGCGTTGCTGTCGGTGATGGCGACGGCGGCGCCGGTGAGGCTCACGGCGCCACCGAAATCGTTGCCGGTGTCGGTGAGCGTGATGGCGTGGGTACCGGCATCGATGCTGCTGGTTCCACTGACGGCGAGGCCGCCGCTGGCCTGGTCGATGGCACCGCCGCTGGTGGCGACGAGGTTGCCGCCGACCGTGCCGGTGCCCAGGGTCAGGGCGCCCGTGCTGGTGACCGTCAGGTCGCCGGTGGCAAGCGTCCCAAGCGCCAGCGCCCCGGCGTCGTTGATCTGTACGCTGCCGCCGCTGAGGCTCACCGCATCCTGGAAGTCATTGGCACTGCCGGTCAGCGTGATGTCGCCGGCCGCGTCGATCGCACTGGTGCCGCCGACGTCAAGCGTGCCGGCGGTCTGGGAGATCGCCCCGGCACTACTGGCCAGGCTGAGTGCGCCAGTGGCGGTGACGTCGTAGGCGAGTGTCAGACCGGAGCTGCTGGCCAGCGACACGTTGGCGCCGCTCAGGTTGCCGTTGATGCCCAGACTGCCACCGTTGGCGGCGAGCGTGAGATCGCCGAGCCCGGTATCGATGGCCATCGTCGGCAGGAACAGCGAGCCACCCGCGACCAGGCTCACCGATCCGTCCGTGCCGCTGGTCAACGCGGCCACGGTGAGGTCGCCGGACGACTGCAGCGATACGTCGCTGCCGGTGGCGCTCACCGCGCCGGTGAAGATGTTGCCGCCCTCGGCCAGCGCGATCGCGCCGGTGCCGGCATCCAGCGTGCTGGTGCCGGTGACGGCGAGCGCACCGTCCTGGGTGATCGCACCACCGTTGCTGGTGGCCGCAAGCGCACCATCCACCGTGCCCTGGCCCAGGTCGAGCGCCCCGGTGCTGGTGGCGGTGAGGTCAGTGGTCGCGAGCGTACCGAGCGTCAGCGCGCCGCCGCTGGTGATCTGTGCCGCGCCACCGGTCAGGCTCACCGCACCGCCGAACGCGTTGGCGGACTGGGTCAGCGTGATGGTGCCGCTGCCGGAAGCGAACCGGGAGGTGCCGGTGACGCCGAGCGCACCGCTCTGGCTGATGTTGCCCGCGGCGGCGGCGTCGAGGTTGCCATCGACGTTGCCGCCGGCGAAGACCAGCACGTCGCCGCTGTCGACCGTGAGGTCGCCGGTGTCGAGCGCGCCGAGGGACAGCGCCCCGTTGCTGGCGATCTGCGTGGTGCCACCGGTGAGCGTGACGATGCCACTGAAGTCGTTGCCCGCATCGGTGAGCGTGACGTCGCCGGTGCCGGCATCGATCGTGCTGGTACCCGTGACGGCCAGGCCGCCGCTGGCCTGGGTGATTGCACCGTCGTTGCTCGTGGCGGCCAGGTTGCCGGAAACCGTGCCGGTGCCCAGGGTCAGCGCGCCGGTGCTGGTGGCGGCAAGGCCATCGGTGCTCACCGCATCCAGCACCAGGGCGTTCTTGTCGGTGATCTGGGCGGCGCCGCCGCTGAGGCTCACCGCGTCCTGGAAATCGTTGTTGGCCTGGGTGAGCGTGATCAGGCCCGTGCCGGCGCTGAAGTTCGACGTGCCGGTGACCGTGAGCGCGCCGCTCTGGCTGATGTCGCCACTGCTGGTCGCCGTGAGGTTGCCGTTGATGGTGCCGCCACCGAAGGCCAGCGTGCCCGTGGTGGTGGCGGTGAGATTGCCGGTCGCCACCGTGCCCAGTACCAGGTCGGTGGAGTCGGTGATCTGCGTGGTGCCGCCGTAGAGGTTGGCCGTACCGATCGCGTTGCCGCCGTTGGCCAGCGTGATACTGCTGTTGGAACGCGCGTTGACCGTGGTGGCGGCGATGCTGCCGTTGGTGCCTTCCCTGATCGAACCGACCTTGTTCGTGGCGCTGCCGATGGTGAGCGTCGTGGCCTTGATGGTCGCGGTGTTGGTGCTGTTGCCGATCCTCACCGCGCCGGAGGTCAGGATGTCGACAAGCCCGCCATGCGTGTCGATCGTGGCGGCGGCGGTGTCGCCGATGGTCACCACGCAGGCGGTGGTGCACGAACCCTTGGTGTAGGTATTGGCACCCCCCGTTCCTGCGTAGTTCGCCCACAGGTGGACATCCAGCGACTGGCCGGCCGCGGCGGTGATGTTGTCGTTGACGTAGATGCTGCCGTAGGCCTGCAGGTAGAGCTGGCCCGCCCCGCTCGCGGTGATCGGCGCGTCGACGGTGATGTCGCCGTTCTGCGATCCGCCCGCGGTGTTGGTGAAGACATAGACGCTGGTGCCGCCGGTCAGCGCGGTGCCGATCCCACCGGCGTTGACCACCGAGTTGTTGCCGTTCGGGGTGTAGATCGGCCCGGACGACGTCTTGCTGTCCGCGGCGCTGCTGATGGTGACGCTGTAGGGATCGAGCAGCCAGCTGCCCATCTTGCCGTGCGCCGCCGAGGCGTCGACGTGGCCCTGCGCGTTCAGTCCGTCGTGGGAGGAGGTTTCCACCCGGCCGCCGTCGCTGCCGTTGGCGCCGCCGCGCGCGCTGATGCTGCCGTAGAAGTTGTTGACGTGGTTGCCCCACACCACCACCGAGCCGCCGTCGCCGGTGCGCGTGGCGTCGGCCTTGAGCGTGGTGTCGTCGGCCACGTAGACGGCATCGGCCGTCTGCAGCCCTTCGCCGCCCTGCCAACCGCCGCCCACGCGGATGTCGCCACCGCCGTAGGTGCCGGACGCATCGATGCTGCCGCCGGTCACGCCCACGTTGCGATCCGACAGCAACTGGATGCTGCCGCCCTGCGCTCCGGTCGCGTCGATGCGGCCGCTGTTGACGGTGTCGCCGCCGCGGGCGACCAGGCGCACCACGCCGCCGTCATGGCTGATCGCGCCGGCATCGATCACGCCGGAGTTGTTGACCAGGTTGGTGAACAGGTCGCGCGCCGCGGCCGCCTCGAGCACCACGGTGCCGCCGTCGGCCTGCAGCGTGCCAGCGTTGCTTACCGCGGCCTTGGCATCGAGGCGCTGCTTGAGCTCGCCGGTGATCTGGACGTTGATCAAGCCGTTGCCGTCGAAATCCAGCACCGCATGCTCGGCACCGTCGAGGTTGATCCGGCCATAGTTGGCCAGGATCACGCCCTCGTTCGCGACGCTGCCGCCGATGAGGCTGATCGAGCCGCCACTCGCCGCGGCGAGCGTGCCATGGTTGACGATGCCCGCGCCGCCGCCGACGGCGTTGAGGTTGAAGTGGTTGGACAGGAAATCGGTGGGCGTCAGGTCAAGCGTGCTGGCCACCAGCCCGCCCACGTTCACCTGCGCGGTCGAGCCGAAGATGATGCCGTGGGTGTTGATGAGGAACACCTGGCCGTTGGAGCTGATCTGGCCGAAGATCTGGCTCGCGTTCTGGTCCAGGATGCGGTTGAGCGCGACCGCCGACGTGCCCGGCTGGTTGAAGCGCACCAGCGCGTCCTGGCCCAGGTTGAAGCTCTGCCAATTCAGCACCAGCTTGTCGCTGGCCTGGTTGATCACCACGTTGGCGCCATCCTGCAGGATGCTGCCGCTGCCGCCGATGACGACGCCCCCGGTGGGCGTCGTGGTCCGGCCCACACCGCCGCCGGCCTGGGCCGGTGTGCTGGCGAGCGCGCCGCACAACAGCAGCGACAGGCTCAGCGGCAATGCCTTGCGGCGCAGGCTGGCGAGGGAGTCCTTGCGGGAAGTCGCGCGGGTGGTGTGCATGGGTATGGCCCGTCAGAAGGTGAAGCCGAAGCGCGAATACACGTGGTAGCCGCTCTTGTCCGAGGCGTCGCGGCTGCCGGTGGGTACCGAGGCGTCCAGGCGGAACTCGAAATGGTGGAAGCGCGGGATGCGGAAGATCAGCCCTGCGCCGATGCCCTCGAGCCGTTCGACCGGGTTGTTGCCGTCGCGGTGGTTCGAGGCGTAGCCGCGGCCGAAGTCATAGAACACTTCCACTTCCAGCAACTCGCGCCAGGGCCGGTCGTAGAACGGCGAGACGCGATCGCCCAGGCCGGGCGCGTCGATGTGGTATTCCAGCGAGCCGTACCAGCCGCGGTCGGTGAGCGCGTCGGCGATCGGATAGGCGCGCACGCTGTCCGGGCCGCCGATCACGAACTGCTCCAGCGGCGGCAATGCGTCGCGCGTGTACTGGCCGCCCAGCTTGAAGTAGAGCCGCTGCGAGCGGGTCAGGAACTGCAGGCGGGTGTATGAGAGCCGCGCCAGCAGGAAGTTGCTGTCGTGGTCGGGGCTGACCAGGTCCGGCGCGACCGAATCGTCGCGCACCGACTTGCGCAGGCTGCCCTGCACCACGTCCAGGCCACGCAGGCGCTGGTCGGTACGCTGCAGGCCGAAGCCCAGTTCGGCCACGTCGAAGCGCTCGTCCGAGAGCTTCACGCCGAGCGCGCCGAGCTGCGACTTCTCGCGGATGTAGCGCAACGAGGTCTGCACCGCGACGTCGTCCGTGTTGACGAATTTCCAGTCCGCGCCGGCGTACGTCGAGGACGTCGGTCCGCGGACCTTGAGGTCGGCGAAGGCGCCGCTGTTGATCTGCAGTTCGCTGCGGGTCGCGCCGATCACGCCGCTCAGGCCGGGCACCACCACGGTGGGCGCGCGGTAGCCCAGCGCGTAGTAGACGTTGCTGTGCGGGTCCAGTGCGTAGTCGACGTTGGCGGTGAGCTGGTCGCCGATGCCCAGCGGGCTGTTCCACGCCGCGCCAGCCTGCGCGCGATAGCGGCCGGTGAGTTCCGTGCCGTAGTTGTTGCCGCCGAGCGTGAAGGTGAACGGGCGCTTGGCCTCGTGCGCGACCATCACCAGGTCGGTCTGGCCGGTCTTCGCGCCTGGCTGGAAGGTGGAGGACACCGTCACGCCGGGCAGGTCGCGCGCGTAGAGAAGCGCCGAGTCGATGTCCTGCTTGCGCAGCGGCTGGCCCTTGAGCTTCTCGGCCGGCGCGGCGATCACGCCCGGCCGGTAGCGCGAGGTGCCCTTGACCACGACCTTGCCGATCGTGCCTTCCAGTACGCCCAACTTCACGATGCCGTCGTTGCCTACGTCCTGCGCGGGCACGAACGCGGTGGCCACGATGTAGCCCGCCTTGCGATAGCGATCGGTGATGCGGTCGGCCACCTGCTGCAACTGGCTGAAGTTGGCCTGGACCGGCTTGCCGGAACCTCCGGTGAGCGTGGCGAATTGTTCATCGGCCATCGCCTGCACGGTCGTCGGGGTGATGCCGTCCTCCGGATGGTCACCCACGCCCTGCACGCGGAAGCCGTGCACGATGAGGGTCTGCTCCTGTGCCCCGGCCGCTTCGCGCTCGCGCAACGGCGGTACCGCCGCGGCAGGGGCGGCGGCCTCGGGCGCAGGCGCCGTGGGCGTTGCCAGGGCTTGCGCCACGGTCGCGGCGGGCGTCGCACCGGCACCCAGGTGCACCGCGAGGACCTGTCCCGGCAGGTAGGCGTGGGCCTCGGGATAGCCGGCTGCGTGCAGCCGGGTGGTGATCAGCACGGCGGCCGCCTGCAGCTGGCCCGCGTCGAGCGAGGAAGCACCTGCGGTCGCCAACGCCTGCTGGTATTCGGACTGGATCAGCGCCTGTACCTGGGTCGCCTGCGGCCCCTCGGTCGGCACGCCGCTGACGAGGATGTCCTGCGCCGGCGCGGGGACCGGTGCCGGGGGTGGCGAGGCCTGGGCCCAGGCATCCCCGCCCGCCAAGGCAAGGGCCACCGCTGCTGCGAGGCAAGCAATCCGCACGACATTCCCCTCTTGATGACCGGTTCCTTGGCGCGGTGCCGGTTGCCGGCGGACCGCATCAGCGCCAACGGCCGGGTTTCAGGCCCGGCCGTTGGCGGGCCGCGTGCAAACACGAGCCCTCACCCAGTAGTGCGAACTGCGTCAACAAAACCGCCCATCAGAGGCCGATTTCGTTCACGATTTGCTCATCAGGCATTCACATTTCAGGCAGCAAAAAAGAGCAGGCCGAGCAGCAGGGCGCACACCAGAGCACCGGCGGCAAACACGGCCAGCAGCATCCGGCTCGAGCGTGCTCCGCCGCCCAGCAGCACCGGCAACATGTCCTCCTCGAGTCGAGCGTCCGCGGGGCGCGGCGGCTGCACCAAGGCTTTCCGGGCAGTGATGCCGTGGCTGTCGCGCAGGGCGGCCAGCACATTGCGCCGGCGCGCCCGGTACTCGGCGCGCGCGATGCGGCCGCCGTAGTGGGCCTCGTCGAGCAGGCTCAGGTCCCGATTGACGATCTGCTCGCGCTCGTTCATGGCACCTCCCTTACCAGGCGCAGGCCCACGTCCTTCTGCGCGCCGCCGCCGTCGGCGCGACGGCTGTCGACGGTGCAGTCGGACCAGTAGCTTGTGTAACTACCGCCACGCACCGCAGCGCCCCCATCCACCCATTCCCAGACGTTGCCGGTCAGGTTGATCAGGCCCCACGGGTTGGGACTGCGGCCGCGCGCGGCGATCGGTGCCCCGCTACCGTCGTCGGCGCCAGCGGTAGGCGGGATGCAGTTGCTGTCCGTGGCCTGCTTCCAGCCGCCGCCGGCGCGCGCAGCGGCCAGCCATTCGGCATCGGTCGGCAGCCGGTAGACGTGGCCGCTGGCGCTCCCCAGCCACGCCGCGTAGGCGCGCGCCTGGGCCACGCTGATGTTGCTGACCGGCAGGCTGCCCGCGGAGCGGTCTTCCAGCGTGATGGCGCTGCACTTGCCGGTGGCCGCGCAATAGCGGTTGTACTCGTTGATGGTGATTTCCGAACGGGTCATGGCCAGCGTCCTGCCGCCGGCGCGCACCACCACCAGCGCGGGGCCACGCTTGCCGTCGATGGTGTCGAAACAGGCGCGGCCCGCGCCGACCAGGTCGGGAGCGGCGCACGGATCGGATGAGGGTCCGGCGGTGGCGGTCGCCGGGGCCGGACGGATGACCGCGGGACTGCCCTTCCCCGCCGCGGCCATAGGCTGGCCAGCCGCCGGCGCGTGGTCCGTGGCCGGTGTCGCGGTGTTGCCGCTGGCCGGCGTCGGTGCGGCGGTCGGCAGGACCGGGGTGGCGGACGGACCCGTGGCGGGCTTGAGCGAATCCAGCAGGGCCGCCAGCGAACCTTCACCCAACTGGCCGCGCAGCTTCATGTCCGCCTCGAGCGCGGCAAGCGCGTCGGCATCGGCATGCTTCACCTGCGCCAACTGCCTGCGCATGCGATCGAGATCGGTCGAGGCAACGGCCTGGCCACGCGCCTTCACCAGATCGGCCGCCAGACCATAGCGGGCGCTGGCCTTGGCGAGATCGGCGCGCTGGCCGAGCAGGCCGGTGGCGCGCGTAAGCACATCGGCGGCGGACTGGTAGCGACCCTTGCGGAAGGCCTCGCGGGCCTGGCCGAGGTAGGCGTCGGCCAGCAGCTGCGGGCCTTCGCTGGCGAGGAACGGATGCTGTGGCGCCAGCGTGCGGATGCGCGCCAGCGATTCCTGCGCCTTGCCGGTATCGCCCGCCGCGGCGGCCCGCTTGACCGACTCGATGCGTGCGGTGACCTCGGCTGCCGCGCTTTCCTGCGCCAGGCGGTCCTGCTGTTGCTTGTCCAGCGCGGCCAGGCGATCGTGCTCGCTCTTGAGCGCGGTCGACTGCGGCGCCACGGTGAGGCCGAAATCGACCAGCGCCTGGTCCTGCGGCAGGTGCAGTGCATCGGTCTGCTGGTCGGCAACCTGGGCGATGGCGGTGGCCAGCTGGTCGACCAGCGCACGGGTCTGCGGCGAAGCATCGCCCTTGAGCGGCGCAACCGCGGTGGCGACCTGGCGCTGCCAGTCGGCGCTCGCTTCCGGGTGGGCGATCAGCGCGGCCAGGGCGGTGCGCGCCTCGGGCAGGCTGGTCGCCGCGGCGGCCGTCGGAGTGGTCGCCACGGCAGCGCCCGTGCCCATCGCATCGAGCTGGGCCTTCCGGCGCTGCAGGCGGGCGGAGTCGGGGAACAGCGCCAGCGCCTGCTTCAGGTGCGCGGCGGCTCGATCGCCGTGGTGCTGCGCCATCGCATCGCCGATGGCGATGTCGTACTTGAGTTCCAGCTCGGCGTTCTTGAGCAGGCTGCTGGTCGGGTCGATGGCGCGGATCTTTTCCAGCGTCTCGATGGCGTTGTCCGGCTGGTCGGCGAAGATCGCGCCTGCCTCGATGCGCTGGGCGAGCTGGGTGTCGAGGCTGTTGAGCAGCTCGTTCTTCTGCTGGTCCATCGCGCTGCGGCGGATGTCCAGCTCGGGCGAGTACAGCTTGAGCTGGTCGCGCAGTGCGAACAGCTGCTGCGCGTGGGTGTAGTCGTAACGGCCCTGCGCGGGATTCCAGTAGGCATCCAGGCGGGTCAGCAGGAAGCGCTGGATGAGATCGCTCTGGTCGAGCACGAGGCGCTTGCGCTCCTCCTCGCCGAGGGTGTCCAGCGCGGCCACGGCCTGGGCTTCGTCGGCGTAGCGGTGTGCGTCGCCCGGTGCGAAACGGGCGATCACCTGCGCCACCTTGCGCTGGTGCAGGTACTGCGTTCCGCCCCAGCCGCCGGCGACCAGCACCACCAGCGCGCCGGCGCCCCAGGCCAGGTACGGGCCGATGCGCTCGCGCAGGCCGACCTCGCGCAGGCCTTCGACGAAGTCCTGCGCCGTGCGCAGCCGATCCTGCCCGCGGAACGCCACCGCATCGCACAGCGCCTTGTACTGGCGACGGGTGAGCCCCGGTACGAGCGGCGGCTTGCGTCCTTCGCGCATCGCCACCTCGGCACTCACCTTGTCGAACGGGTGCTTGCCGGTGAGCAGCTCGAACGCCACGCAACCCAGCGCGTACAGGTCGTCGCTCGGCGTCGGCTCGTCGCCCTGGATCATCTCAAGGCTGGCATAGGCGGGCGTGAGCGCGCCCAGCGTGCCGGCGTCGAACACGGTCTGTTCGCCGACCGCCTCGCCCATATGCTTGCCGGCGCGCGCGATGCCGAAGTCGAAGACCTTCGGCACGCCGTCGCGCGTGACCATCACGTTGCCGGGCTTGAAGTCCGAGTGCACCACGCCGGCGGCGTGCGCCCGCTTGAGCGCCCAGGCCATGCCCTCGATCAGCGGACGGGCCTTGGCCAGCGGCATGCCGTTGTAGGCACGCTCGCGGATCAGCGCCTTCATGTCCGAACCGTCGACGTATTCCATCGTCATGAAGACGATGGTTCCGTCCTTGTCGAAGTCGTAGACGCGCACGATGTTGTCGTGCGCCAGCGACTGCGAGCGTCGGGATTCGCGCTGCAGCGCGATCAGCGAATCGGGATGGCGGCGGAATTCGTCGTTCAGCACTTTCACCGCGACGTAGGGATCGCGGTCGCGCGCCTCGACCTTGCGCTCGTCGCGGGCGAGGAACACCACGCCCATGCCACCGCGGCCAATCTCGCGCTCGAGCAGGAAGCGGCCCTTGAGCAGCATGCCGACGTGCGCGTGGTCGCCGCCCTCGGCACCGGCCAGGCGCTCCCAGCTGGCGCTGTTGCCCGAGTGCGTGCCGGAATGGGTGCCTGTGGACTGGGTGCCTGTGGACTGCGCGTCCTCGATCGCCTGGCCGCGCGAGGCGGGCATCACCACGGTCGCTTCGTCGACTGACGGCGGCGGCGCGGGGGGACGCGAGGCTGGCATCACCACAGTCGCGTCGCCGATCGCTTCGGACGCAACGCGGGCGACGGGGGCCGGGACCACCATCGTGGCATCGCCCTCCATGACCGCCCCGGCCGGTGCCACCACCGTGGCATCGTCGGTCACCGGGATGTCCTCGGCCACGACCTGCGCCGCCATCAGCCGGTCCAGCAACACGCGGCCGATCTCCGCATCCAGTTCGCCCTCGTCGTGCAGGCGGCGCACCAGCGCGAGTTCGTCGTGGTGGCGATCCTCCGGCACCGAGCCGCGGCGGCCCAGTGCATCGAGCAGCACGGGGAGCGGCAGGTGGCCGTTGCGGAAGGCGGCGATCAGTTCGGCAAGCGTGTTCATGCAAAGCTCTTCGTCGGTGCGACAGGCGCGCGGTTACGGCGGCGTGCGCGGGTGATCCGGTCAGCTGACCACCAGCATGGGGACTTCGTTGGTGCGCACCTGCTGGCCATCCATGTAGAGCGCCGAACGCATCGTGTAGCGACCGTCCTGGATGCCCTTGGGCAGGTTGAAATCGAAATTGGTCTCGTACTCGCCGGTGCCGTCGATGGCGGTAGCGTCCTTGGTCACGGTGGTCAGCTGGCGGCCGTCGGGCGCGAACAGGGTCAACTGTTCCTTCAGTTGCGGCGCCACGTCATGCGTGCCGCGCACCAGCGTGACGCGCGACTGCATCGCCGCCTTGCTGCCGGAGCGGACCGTCTCGCCAGGCAGCAGCGCGGTCTGGTAGGCGCTGATGGTATTGCTGGCCGGCAGGGCGCCGCGGTCGTGGCGGTACTGGTCTTCGACCGAACTCGCGTCCCTGACCTTGCGTGCGTGGTAGTTGTAGGCGACGCAGGCGAACGCGCCAATGCCGGCGCCGATCGCGGCGCCGGCCAGGTGGCCCTTGCCCTTGCCGAACATCGAGCCGGCCAGCGCGCCGATGGCACCGCCCACCGCCGGGTTGCATTCGGGCGACACCGGTTCGCTGGCGTTCGTGCGGGCGGTGTCGGCGGCGGGCATCCCCAACCCACCCATCTGCGCGCAACCGCTCACCAGGGCGAGCACGCAAGCTGCACCCAGAAGGCTGATACCGCGGATTCCGTCATGCATGGCGAGTCCCTCCTCAGTTGATCGAGATGCTGTTCATGGCCTTCTGCTGCGCCTGCTGGGCGCGGCGCAACAGGCGTCTGGCGTCCGCATCGCCTGGATTCACCTGCAGCGCGGCCTTGGCGTTGGCGATGGCGGCGGAGTAGTTCTGCTGCGAGAAGTTGCGCTCGCCCTCGCGCAGCAGGCCCGCGGCGACTTCCTGCATGCGCGTGGAAGCGACGGGAGGCTGCGCAGAGACCGGCGGCTTTTCGGTGGGCGTCGTCTTCGCTGGGATCGAGGCCTGCGCGGTCACCGGCGGCCTGGCTTCCGGCTGCGGGACCGGCGACGGCGGCGTGCGCTCCTGCGGCGGCGGCGCTGGCGCGGCCTTCACCGCGGCAGGCCGGTCCAGCTCCTGCTTCTCTTTCTCCACGGCGGCGCGCCTGAGATCCAGCCGCGGCAGGAACAGGTGCAGCCGCGCGGGCACTGCGAAAACCCGCTCGGCCGCCGCGTAATCGCGTCGCCCCTGCGCGGGGTTCCAGTAGGCATCGACGCGTCCGAGCAGGAATTGCTGGACCTGGTCGCCCTGGTCGAGCATCAGTCGTTTGCGTCCGTCCTCGCCCAATTGATCGAGGGCGGCGGCGGCCTCGGCTTCGTCGCTGAAGTGTTGCGGGTCGGCCGGCTGGAATCGCGCCGCAATCTCGGCGACCTGGCGCGCGCGCCACTGGCCGATCGCGACCCAGCCACCGACCGCCAGCAGCAGGACACCGACCGCCGTCCACGCCAGCGGCCGTCCCAGACGCTCGCCCAGGCCGATGTCGCGCAAGCCCTCGACGAGCAGATCGGCGCTTTTGAGGCGCTTGTCGGCAGTGAAGGCCACGGCGTCGCACAACGCCTTGTACTGGCGACGGGTCAGCCCGGGCACCACCGGCGGTTTGCGCCCTTCGCGCATCGCCACCTCGGCGCTCATCTTGTCGAACGGATGCTTGCCGGTGAGCAGTTCGAAGGCGACGCAACCCAGCGCGTAGATGTCGTCGGTGGGCTGCGGCGGCCGGCCCTGGATCATTTCCAGGCTGGCATAGGCCGGCGTGAGCGCGCCGAGCCGGCCGGCGTCGAACACCGTCTGGTCCTCGGCGACCTCGCCCGGCTGCTTGCCGGCGCGCGCGATGCCGAAGTCGAACACCTTCGGCATGCCCTCGCGCGTGACCATCACGTTGCCCGGCTTGAAGTCCGAGTGCACCACGCCGGCGTCGTGCGCGCGCTTGAGCGCCCGCGCCATGCCCTCGATGAACGGTCTTGCCCTGGCCAGCGGCAAGCCGCGGAAAGCGCTCTCGCGGATCAGCGTCTTGAGGTCCGAGCCATCGACGTACTCCATCGTCATGAAGACGATGGTGCCGTCCTTGTCGAAGTCGTAGACGCGCACGATGTTGTCGTGCGCCAGTTGCTGCGAGCGGCGCGATTCGCGCTGAAGCGCGATCAGCGAATCGGGATGACGGCGGAACTCGTCGTTCAGCACTTTCACCGCGACGTAGGGATCGCGGTCGCGGGCCTCCACCTTGCGCTCGTCGCGCGCCAGGAACACCACGCCCATGCCGCCGCGGCCGATCTCCCGCTCGATCAGGAATCGGCCCTTGAGCAACATGCCGATCGTCGCCTGCTCGCCATCGGCCACACCGGCCAGCTGCTGCCAGCCGGCAGCGTCGACGCTGCCGGTACCGCCGGCAGTGCGCGAGCCGGTAGCACCGGTGCGGGTGGATTCTGGCCGGGTAGCCGGCTTGACCACGGTCGCCTGGTCGGCAGCCGCGCCGGTCGATGTCGGACGGGTCGACGGCATGACGCAGGTCGGCTCGTCGGCATCGGCCATGGCCAGGACCGACGCGACTTCGTCGCCGGCACGCTGCAACGCCTCCAGGCGCTCGCTCACCCGTTGCACCACGCCCGCACCGAGGCTGCCCTCCTCGCGCATGCGAGCGAGCCAGCGCAGCTCGTCCGCGTGCTGGTCCGCGGGGACCGCGCCGCGCTCGGCCAATGCGTCGACCAGCAACGCCGGCAACGACAGCTCACCCGACTGGTAGGCATCGATGAGCGTGCTTAGCGAGGGCGTGGCCATGATCGTCGCGTCAGCCCTGCAACCGCACGACCACGGCCGATACGTTGTCGCGCGCGGCACGGCCCATGGCCAGGGCGAACAACCCCTGCAGCAAATCGCCGGGAGGCTGCGGGCGCGCGCACTGCGCGTCGATCTCCTCGTCGGACATTTCCTTGTTGATGCCATCGGAACACAGCACGAACTGCATGCCCGAGCGGTTGCCGGCCACCACCCAGTCGACGAACAGCCGGTCCTCGGCGCCGATCGCACGGGTCAGCACGCCGGCGCCCGGTTGCGGCCTCGCGGGCACGGGCCCACCGGCGAACTGGGTCACTTCCTCCTTGAGCCCGTGCACGTGGTCGCGGGTAATCTGCCGCAGACGCCCATCCTCGAAACAATAGGCGCGGCTGTCGCCGACCCAGCCGCACAGCATGAAGTCGGGATCGTAGACCAGCACCACCACAGTCGAGCCAATCAGGTCGACGCCACGCGTCGCGGCGACCTGGCGCAGTTCGCTGTTGACCTGCGCCAGCGTGTCTTCGATCGACTCGACGAAGTCGAACACGTCGCCGTTGCGCGGGAGCGCACCGAGTCGCTCGACGATCAACCCGCTGGCGTAGTCGCCGGCCGAATGGCCGCCCAGGCCGTCGGCGACCACCCACAGGCCGACGTCCTCGCGCACCAGGATCGCGTCTTCGTTGTGTTTGCGGACCTTGCCGGTGTCGGTATGCCCCGCGGACAGGTAACGCACGGTCATGGCTGCACCTCGATCACGGCCAGCGGCCAGGGCCGCGAATGAGTCGGGCCCAACGCCTGGGCCAGGCGCGTTTGCGCGTCCTGCGGCGTGGCGGCGGCAAGCGCCTGCGCCAGCGTGGCCTGCGAGAGCTGCGTATGCGCCACGCCGGCCAGCAGCACCAGGCGGTCGCCGGGCATCAGTTCGCAGGCGATCTGCTCGCAGCCAGGCATGCCTTCGGCACCCAGGCCGGGCACGGTCGGCGCGTCATTGCCTCCGAACAGAAGGTCGTCCAGCTCGCCGCCACCGGGCAGCGATGGCTGCGCCAGCGTGGTGGCGAACAGCGGACGCACGCGGCCTCCACGCCAGTGCCACGCTCCCGCGGCGCCCACCCGCAGCAGCCCGGCCTGCGGCCCGGCGACACGCGCGGCCACCACCGCGCCGTCTTCGCTGACGCGGCCATGGCGCAGCAGCGGATGCAGCGCCATCAGGCGGGCACGCAACGCATGCGTGCCCGGCGCGGCCTCGTCCGAGGCACTCATTTCGGCGCCGACGCTGGCGACCGCGGATGCGGCGCGACGGCGCGGATCGGCCTGGCCCACATCGGCCGCCACCAGGGTGAGCGCGCAGGCCGGATGGCGCACGACGGCCGCGCCGGGCGCGGTCTGCACCGAGAGTTCGGTGTTGAATGCCGGTGCTGCCACCGGCGTCGCCGTTGCGCCTGCCTGGCGCACGAAACCGGGCACGGTCACGTCGTCATCGGCATCGCGCACCACCGGAGCCGGAGCAGGCGGCGGCTCGGCGATAGCGGAGGCCACCGGCACGGCATGCGGCGCGGGGCCGCCCATGGGGGCCTGCCACACACCGGCGCGGGCCGCATCGAGGAAGCCTGCATAGGCGTCGGCCGCCGGCAGGCCCCGGGTGGCCAGGACTCCGGCCGGGACGCGGCCTGCGCCCTCGGTCCACCACAGGCACCAGGGACCACCGTGGCCCACCAGTCGTCGCCACAGCGCGACCAACGCATCGGTATCGACGGCACGTTCCGGCAACGGCAGGCGCCAGTGCGTCGCGCGGCTGAAGTCGACCCCTTCGGACGGGTCGGCCGGCACGGGCGCGTCGGCCGAGGGGCCGGGCAGCGCCGCCACCAGGGCGTCGAAGCCTTCGGCATCCACCGGCGCGCCGCGCTGGCCCTGCGCATGGACGCGCGCCAGCGCATCGAACCAGCCGGTACCGTCGCGCAGCAGCGGCTCGATCTGCGCGGGCGCGACCGGCGCGGCCAGCACCATCGGAAAGCTGCGGCCGACGCGGTCGTCGGCGGGGCCGAACACGCCGGCCCACGCACCTTCGCCGCATGCCTGCGGCGACAGCACGAATCGCCAGGTCGGACTGGCGCGATAGGCCGCCGTCCAATCCTGGCCGAGTGCTTCGCGGCTGGCGAAGACGGCCTGTTCGAAGTGGTGATCCCAGCGTTCGACGAATGCCAACGGCAGCCGCCGCTGCACGAAGTCCCCCGCCCCCGGCAACTTGCCGAAGAAACCCACGCTTGCCGTCCCGCCCCCTGTCGGCCCGGACATGGCTAGCCCCCGCACCGGAAGCGTTGCACCTGCGTGTTGAGGAACGGGTTCTTCAGGTTGCTGGCCTGCACCACCAGCTGCACGGCCTGGCCGCCGAAGTCGAAGTGCGCCTGGTAGCGCAAATCCGACTGGCGCGAGAGCTGCGCCGCCTGCAACGCATGGAAGAACGCCCAGTCGCCCTGGTAGTCGTAGCTGCTGAGCAGGTTGCCGGCGGTGTCCCACGCGGAGACCTTGACCTGCCCCGGGGTCGGTCCGGGCCACTTCATCGCCATGCTGGTGGTGCCGCCGGGCTTGTAGTCGAAGGTCTGCCCGTCGATGGCGATGGCGAAGTGGCCGATGCCCGGCGCCAGCACGGGCGCGAGCAGGGTGAAACCGACTTCGGGCGTGGGGCTGCCGTTGCGGAAGTACATCTGCTTGATGCTGTCGGCCAGTTGCATCTGCGCCAGCATCGATGCCGAGCCGCTGACCGCGCCCGGCCCGCTCTTCCACTGCCAGTTGCGGCCACTGGTGTCGACCAGCTTGGCCAGGGTCTGCTTGAAGAAGCCGTCGTAGCGCCCGCCGTAGCCAAACATCTCGCCGAAGTTCTGCACCGGGATGTCGTTGCGGCTGCTCGGGGAGAACGGGTAGCGGCCCTGGGTGAAGGCCGCGCAATCCTGTGCCGCGGCCTGCTGGAACTGCTCGTCGAGCGCGCCCTTGGTACCGCTGGCGACCAGCGCCTGGCTCTTGCCGGTGAGCGAGGCGACCCAGCCCGATACCGGCGGCGGCAGCTGCGCGGCCGCCTGCTGCGCCATCAGCAGCTGCGGGTTGGGTTGACCGGCCGCGTCGCTGAAGTCGGTCATGGTGAGCAGCGTCTTGCTCAGCTGGTCGAGCGCGGCCAGCGTCTGGTCGATCGGCGCGGCGCCGGGCGCGCCCTCGCTCAGCTTGTTGAGCGTGTCGAAGTGCGCGCTGATGGCGCTGCCGGGCGGCGCGTCCTCCGCGCTCCCGGCACCACCGCCGACCTTCGCCAACGCCCGGCCGAGCGCGTTCTGCGTGGCCTTCTTGGCGGCCGCATCCTTGGCTGCATCCAGCGCCTTGTCGCCGGCGTCGGGCGCCGGCGCGCGCAGCATGTCGCTGGTGTTGTCGCGCACCAGCTTGAGCAGCGACTTGAGCGGCGAGCTCGGGCCCGACAGCTTGGCGGCGATGGTGCTGGCATCCTGGATGCTGGCCGCCGGTTGCAGCTGCAGGTCGGCCAGCAGGGCATCCCAGGCCTTGATGTAGTCGGCCTCGTAGAGCGCCAGCACCTGGCGCGAAAGGCGTGCCTGCGCCAGCGCATCGATCGGTTCGGCGCCGAACACCCAGTCATCCGAGGCGAACTGCTTGACCGCCTCCTCCACGCCCTTGTCTGCCTCGATGGCGAACACCGGTTGCGTGTAGAGCGCGGGTAGCGGATCGGACAGCGGCTTGCCGCTCTGGCGGCGGAACACGTTGCCCAGCAGGCCCAGTTCCTTGTCCAGTTGCAGCGGCTTGCCGGCGCTTTCGGCCGACAGCTTCATGCTGCCGTAGACCAGCGTCGACAGGTCCGCCGTGCGCAGCGTCGTGCGCGCCTGCTCCACCAGCGCCGCGTCCAGCGGCAGGGCGCGCAACTGGCCGGGTTCCTCGACCAGCGCCTGGAAGTGCTTGGCCAGCGCTTGCTGCAGCACGGGTTCGTCGGGGAACACCTTGCGCCATTCCAGGTTGGCCAGGGCTACCAGTTCGTCGGCATCCAGATGCTTGGGCTCGCCCAGCATCAGGTAGCCCTTGAGGTAGTAGTACAGCGCCTGGGGATCGGACGCGCTGGCGGCCAGGCCGCCGCGGAACTGCGCGCCCACGCCGGGGAGCAACAGTGCATTGAGCTCGCGCAGGTAGGCCGCGTGCAGGTCCTCGCCGACCGCCTTGCCCTGGTACAGGCCCAGCCGCATCGACATCGGCACGCCGCCTTCCGGGGTAGCCGTCTGCTGCACGGCCGACAACGCCTCCAGCCGGTCGAGCACCTTGGCGAAGTATTCCTTCGGCGTGGCGCTGGCCGGCAGGTCCACGCCAGCGGGGTAATCCTTCAACACATCCTGCACCTGCCCCAGATAGGCGCGGTTGCGCGCATAGCTGGTGGCGAAGCCGAAGCACAACAGCACCGTCAGCAGCGCCATGCCGGCGTAGGACGCCAGTTGCACGGCGACCTTGCGCCGCTCGATGGCGGGGTTGGTGCCGGCCAGACCGGATTCGCGGAACAGCACTTCCTTGAGCAGCCGCTCGACGAAGAACGTACGCCGCTGCGCGCCCTGCGGGTTCACCCGTGCGGCGTCCAGCCCGAAAGTGCGCGCGACCGCGCCCATCATGCGGTCGATCGGCGTGCCTTCCTGCGTACCGGAGGTGAGGTAGACGCCACGCAGCAGCGGCGGCGTGCCATAGGCATGGCCGGCGAACACACCCTCGACGAACTGCCGCGCGGTCTCGCCCAGCGCTGCCAGCTGCTGCGGGAACGACAGCACCGCTGCACGCCGACCGCGGTCGCGCTCGGCGTGCAGGCGATCCAGCGTGCGCGTGTTGAGCCGGTCCAGCAGCAGCCGGTATTCGTCGGCGAAGGCCTTGGCGGCACTTCCCTCCATGGTCTTGCCCAAGGGGAAGGACACCCCCCAGACCTGGCTGCGCAGCTCCGGGTTCATGTCGTCGAAGAATTCACCGAAGCCGGCCACCAGGTCGCACTTGGTCAGCACCAGGTAGACCGGCACGCCGATCCTCAGGTGCTCGGAGAGTTCATCCAGGCGGCGGCGGATCGCGCCCGCGTGTTCCTGTCGTCCGGCGTCATCCAGCACCATCAGGTCGGACAGGCTCATCGCCACGATCACGCCGTTGATCGGTCGGCGCTTGCGGTAGCGACGCAGCAGCTTGAGGAATTCGCCCCAGGCGCTGGCGTCGGCCGAGCGGTCCGAATCCTGCGTGGTGTAGCGGCCGGCGGTGTCCAGGAAGACCGCCTCGTCGGTGAACCACCAGTCGCAGTTGCGGGTGCCGCCGACGCCACGCAGCGCTTCCTTGCCGAAGCGTTCGGACAGCGGGAAATTGAGCCCGGAGTTCTGCAGCAACGTGCTCTTGCCCGAGCCCGGCGGGCCGATCACCACATACCAGGGCAGCGCATACAGGTTGCCGCGACGGCGCTTGCGCAGCATTTCCACCGCTTCCTGGAAACGGCCCTGCAGCTGCGCGCCTTCACCCGCGCCGCGGTTGTCGCCGCCACCAGCAGGCGTCGGGCCGCCCTGCCCGGCCAGCTCGCCGGACATCTTGTTGGCCTTGCCGCGCGCGCGCAGCGCCTGCACCTGCAGCCAGGCACCCCAGGCAAGCACGATCACCATGATCAGCAGCAGCCGCGCGACCGGGCTGGCCAGCGGCTGCGAATCGCCGATTCCGAGGTACGGACCGCCCAGCCACACCAGCACCGAGAGCAGCAGCACGCCGATCAGCGTGACGAACCAGGCGGACTTCAAAAGGCTCAGCAACTTCGCCACGGCGTCAGGCCTCCGGGATGAACTTGATTTCGACGCGGCGGTTGCGCGTGCGGTTGTCCGGCAGGTCCGGCGGCAGCGCGATCGGCTGCGAGGCGCCGGCGCCGGTCGATTCGATGCGGCCCGGGTTGTCCAGCCCCTGCGTCAGGATCTGCCTGACCGACTGCGCGCGAGCCGCCGACAACGCGAAGTTGTCCTTGAACTTCAGCGAGTGGATCGGCTGGTCGTCCGTGTGGCCGATGACGATCACCCGGCCGGACACCTGGTTGAGCGCGGCGGTGATCTTGTGCAGCAGCGGCAACTGGCGATCGTTCACGTCGACGCCGCCGGAGGCGAACATCGCATTGCCGGAGAGACGCAGCATCGCCTGCCCGTCCGGCTGTTCGTCGATGCTCAGCAGCCCGGCCTGTTCTTCCGGTGCGAGGAGCTGTTTCAGGCGCTTGCGCTCGGGCGCGGGACGGTGCGCGGTGTCCGGCGGCGTCGCGCCTTCCAACCCGATCCGCGCGAGCTGCGCGTTGACCGGTGACGCGGCATCGTTGAGCCGGGTGTAGAAGAACAGGAAGGCCGCCAGCAGCACACAGGCGGCAGCGGTGGCGATCACCCACAGCGGCACGTAGCGCACCAGCGGGTTGCGCCGGTCTTCCACGCCGCGCCAGTGCGGCGCCAGCTCCTGCGCGGCCGGCGCCCGCTGTTCCTTGAGGCGCCGGTACAGGTCTTCCTGGATGTCCGCCAGCTTGGCGCGCCCGCCCGCCTCGATCTGGTAGCGCCCGCCGAAGCCCAGCGCCAGGCAGATGTACATCAGCTCGATCAGGTCGATGTGCTTGGAGAAATCCGCGCACAGCCGCTCGAGGATCTGGAAGAACTTGGCGCCGCCGTAGGACTCGCTGTGGAACGCCACCAGCAGGGTCTGCTGCGCCCAGCCGCTGTGCTCGCCCCAGGGCGCGTTGAGCACCGACTCGTCGAGCATGGTGCACAGCACGTAACGCGCCGCCAGTACGGTCTGCTGCGGCAGGTTGGACGCCTGCGCGCGACTTTCGAAACGGCGTACCTGCGTGGTGGCCTGCTCGCGCAGGCGCGCGGCGTCCGGCGCGGTGGCGCTGTGGCGCAACTGCACCGCCAGCAGCAGCAGCGGGCTGGCCGCCTGCACCAGCGGGTTCATGCCGCCGCCGAGGAAACCGCTGATGTCCTCCTCGCGCGCCGGCTGGGCCGCGGCAGCGTAGGCGGCCGGCGGTGGCACATGGGCGGCCGGCGGGGGGGCAACGGCCGCGGCCGGGGCCGGTGCGCCGCGCGGGCGCACCACGGTGGCGTCGCGCATGTCCTCGTCGAAGGGACCGCTCATGGCATCAGCTCCGGATGGCCCAAAGTTGCAGGTCGAGCCCGGCGAACTCGCTGCCGAAATGGAACGCGATGCCGCCGGAGGTCTTCAGCTCGCGCCACATCGGCGAGTGCTTGTCGAATTCGAAGTAGAGGTAGCCCGCGTTGTAGGGAATCTGCCGCGGCGCCACCGGCATCGGCTGCACGGCGATGCCGGGCAACTGCAGGTTGACCAGGTCGCGGATCTTCTCGGTCGGGCCGATCTTGGCGTGCGCGGGCAGTTGCCGGCGCAGGTCCTCGGACTTCATGTCGGCCTTGGCCGAAAGCACGAAGGCCGCGGTGTCGATCAGGGTCAGGTCGGGCACCACCGCCACCCACACGCCGTACTTGCGCTGCTGCAGCGGGATCGGCATGGCGGTCTGCTCCATCACCGCGCTGAGTGCGTTGCGCAGCGAGACGATCACCGGTTCGAAGCTTTCGCGCAGCAGCTCGTGGCGGTACGGCGGGAACATCGGCGGACGCTTGCCCGGCGCGGTGAAGGTGTTGAGCTCGCCAGCCATCGCGACCAGCGTGCGGTAGAAGGCTTCCGGGTGTTCCAGCGGCGCCTCTGCCAGGTGCGCGATGAGCGGCTGGTAGCGGTTGACCACCTGCAGCATCAGGAAGTCGGCGATCTCCGCCGCGCCGCCACGATCGGTCAACGCCACGCGGCTGGCCAGCGCCTCGCCACGCTGGTGCAGCAGGCCGAGCAGCTCGGTGAGGAAGGTCACCAGCCGCGGCACCGCCTGGCAGCTCAACCCGGTGGGCATGAAGGCGTCGTCCAGCATCACGCGACGGTCGGCGCGGCACTCGACGATGCGCGCGACCGGGATTTGCGCCAGCCCTTCCATCGGTTGCGACTGCGGCAGCAGGCGCGTGCTCATACCGCCGACTTCCAGCGGCGTGAGCCCCTCGACGCTGCCGGAGCTGTCGCGCACCTCGGTCTCGCGCACGCGGTAGCGGAACAGCCGCTCGGCCGGGGCTTCCGGGCGCCCGCTTTCGGGCTGCGTGGGCGTGCGCAACGGCAGGGTCAGGTAGACGGTCTGGTCGCGCCAGTTGGCATCGACCTCCAGCGCCGGTGGCAGCGGGTCGTCGCCGGGCATGGAGAACGGCGTGCCATCGGGAAAAATGCCGCTCGCGCGGCGGATACCGAGCTTGCCGATCGCCAGCAGGTCAGGTTCCAGCTCCAGCTCCTGGAAGCCCCAGGCGTAGGGCCGCAGTGCGCCGGCGCGCAGCTCGACGAAGCGCTCGAAGTAGCGCTCCTGCTGCTGCAGGTGCTGCGGGCGCAGGAACAGGCCCTCGCTCCATACCACTTTGTTGTTTTGCGTCATGACCGACCTGTCTGCTGGTGGTTGCTTCCTGGGCGCCCTGCATCCCTGGACGCGCCCCACGGCCCGCGAGCTGCCTGTAGGAGTGCCCTTGGACGCGACCCCAGGTTCCGCGGTCGCGCCCAAGGCGCTCCTACAGGGGATGCCCTGGCGTGGGAGGCCCTTCTTCTAGTGCGTGTTTTTCAGGTGAAAAGCGCCATGCGCTCTTACCGCTGCCGCACCCGTGCCGACTTCAGGCGCGCCAGCTGCTCTTCGTAGGCGCGTGCGAACTCGTCCCCGAACAAGCGGCGGAAGCATTCGTCCGGGTCCTTGGCCAGCCCCTCGAAGTTCTCGCGATAGCGCTCCCAGTAGCGGCCCTTGCCGCCGAAGGTCGAGCGCTTGCTGCCGTCCACTTCCTGCTCCAGCCGGTCCGGGTTGAAGTGCGCCAGCACGGCCTCGAAACCCGCGCGCACGCCCGCCAGCATCGCCATCTGGTGGCAACGGATGTCGTCGAAGGCGTCCTGGAAGGCATCGGTGCCGGAGAGGAAGGCACCGGTGGCCGGGGCGAGCAGCTTCTGCAGCGCTTCGTCGGCGGTCGGCGCGAACTTCAGCGGATTGTTTTCCGAGCGCTGGATCAGCGTGACCGGCAGGCGGAAGGTGTTCTTGATCTCCGCGCGGGCGCGCAGCACGTCCATCACGCCATCGACGACGATGCGGAAGATCGTGTCCAGCTCGGGCGGGACACCGGCCGGAGCGCCGTGCGGGCCGGCGACGGGCGCCAGCGACACGACCGGCTGCGGCGCCACCGGCGCGATCGGCGCCGCCGGTGCCGGGGCTGGCGGGGGTGCCGGCGTGGCCACCGGTGCCGACTTGGGCGCGAAGTCGCCCATGGTCAGGTCCCAGTTCTCCGGCAGCGCCGGGCGCTGGCCGGCAACGCCCGGGGGATGGAAATGATCGGCCATGCCGCTGGAATGGTTCCAGCTTGCGGCCGGTGCAGGCGCGGGCGCCGGCGGCGCACCGAAGGGCTCGTCCAGGAACGCCAGCGGATCGAGCGTGGCGGCCGGACCGCCGGGCGCCGGAATCAGCGGCTCGTCAGGGATACCGCGCGCCGGGGCTGGCGGCGCGCCGAACGGGCCGCCCAGCATCTCGTCGAGGAAGTCGCCTCCCGGCAGCGGCGCCGCAGCCGCCATCGCGGGTGCCGGGACGGGTGCCGGGCCAGGCTGCACCAGAGTGGCACTGTCGGCCTGCATCCGCACGGACACCTCGAAGGTGTCGATCTGCAGGCGGTCGCCCTCCTTCAGCGAGGCCGGGTCGCCCTTTACCAACGGACGGCCGTTGAGCAGCATTCCGTTGGTGCTGCGGTCCTCGATGAAGTACATGCCGTTGAGGCAGCGCACCATGGCGTGCACGCGCGACACGCCGGCCGCGGCCAGCACCCAGTCGCAGTCCTCCGCGCGGCCGATGCTGCCGTCGCGGCCCTCGAAGGCCTTCTGGCTGCGTGCGCCGAACTGCGCGGCGTGCGGGCCGAGCACGGCGAGCACGAGTGTCTGTGGGATAGGCACGCGTCGCTCCTTCAGCAGGTCTGGGTTTCGCCGGCGCCGAGCAGGCTCATGGCGCGCGCCATGAAGCCGGCGCGGCGCTGCTCGAAGCGTTCCGGATCGAGGCCGGCCATGAGGTTGATGGCCGCAACCACGGCGCAGGCGGTCAGGTGTTCGGCCGGCGGCACCGGAGTTTGCTGGGTCGCCGGCGCCAGGCTGCCGCCGGACCAGCCCGCACAGGCCGCCAGCCAGGCGCCGATGCTTCGATAACCGCCAGCGTTGGCGAACTCGAACGCAGCGCGCCGATTGGGTTCCTCCGGCTCGCGTACCCATTGCTCGGCGAGCGCGGAGCCGGCCCTGTCCTCCAGCGGCAGCGCCACGTCTCGCGCGCACTGGCAGGCCCAGGCTACGGCGTAGCGCTTGGGCAGGAGGCGTGCGAGCAACTTCAGCGCGTCCTGCGTTTCGCCGCCTTCGAGCAACGCCTGCACGGCCTCGCGCGGCCCCATGCCGGGCTCCAGCCGGGCGCGCGCGGGGTCCCCCAGCTCCATTTGCTCGGCAGCTTGCATGACGATCGACATGACGCTCTCCCCCTTACCCGATCATCACCACGCCGCCGGACACCTGGTTCATGCCATCGCCCTTGAGCGTGAGCATGGGTGCCTTGACGGTGGCCATCGCGCCGCCAGCCACTTCGAGCATGGCGTCCGAATGCATCTTGAGCGTGGCCCCGGCGCCCAGGTCCATCGTGGCGCCGGCCTTGACGCCAACTTCGACCTGGCCCTCGACCTTCACCCCCACGCTGCCGGTGATCTTGATGTTGACGCCCTTGATCTCGATGTCGCCCGAGCTCTTCATCACGATGCTGGACGCGCCGGTCACCAGCTCGATCTCGGTGCCGGCCGTCAGCTTGAACTTCTGGCCGATGCCGGTGGTGCCGTTGTTGGTGACGTCGAGCTTGTCGTCGTTCTGCACGGTGACCTTGCGGTCGTGCTTGATCGTCTCCGTCTGGTCGTTCTCGACGGTAAGCGTCTGGTCGTGCTTGACCGTCACCGTTTCGTCGTGGTCGATGGTCACGACGTGGTCGTTCTCGACTTCCTCGTGCATGTCCTTCTGGGCGTGGATGAAGAAGTCCTCTTCGCCCTTCTTGTCCTCGAAGCGCAACTCGTTGAAGTCGGCGGTGCCGCCAAGCAGGCTGCGGCTCTTGATGCCGCTCTGGGTCTTGTTGTCGGGCAGCGTGTAGGGCGGCATGTTGTCGGCGTTGTAGACGCTGCCGATCACCAACGGGCGGTCAGGATCCCCTTCCAGGAAGCTGACCACCACTTCCTGGCCGATGCGCGGAATGCTCACCGCGCCCCAGTTCTTGCCGGCCCAGGCCGACGCCACCCGCACGGGGCACGAACTTTGTGCGTTCTTCTTGTCGGGCTTGTTCCAGTGGAACGTGACCTGGATGCGGCCGTACTTGTCCACGGCGATGTCTTCGGCCGTGTCGCTTCCCGTGACGACCGCCGTCTGCAGCCCGACGACCATCGGCTTGACCGCCATCGGCATGGCGCGGAACGGCTGCTTGCTCTGGATGGCGGTGAAACTGCAATGGACCTGCTCGCCCTCCCCACCCTGCATCGGATTGGCGATGTGCAGGGTCGAGCCGGCCACCAGGTATTCCTGGTTCAGCTTGGCCTGCGGAAACCCTTCCAGCTTGAAGAGCGCGCCGGTAAGCAGGCCGCCGGCATTGGTCGCACCGGAGAACTGCGACTGCATGGCATTGATCGCTTCGACGCGAACCTGCGCGTAGTGCTTGCCCACGTCGGCAGAGTCGTGCTCGCCGGGATAGTCGAACGACTCCAGGTCGGACATCGCATGGTTGCCGTCGGCATTGCTGGCCGAATTGACGCCCAGCAACGATGCCTTCGGTTTCAGCGGATCGTAGTCGGTCAGCGAATACTTGATCGTCTGCACCGAGCGCGCCGGCGAGAATTCGGTGACCGCGATCTCGTGCGACGCGCCGCTGTCTCCGGCCTGCGGCAGATACGGCAGCGTGGCGAATCCGTCGGATGCGGAGTGCGCTCCCAGCGAGTCGGCCAGCACCATGGTGTGCACGCCGTCGGCGTGCCGGAAGAAGTAGTAGATGCCTTCCTGCTCCATCAACCGGCTGATGAAGTTGAAATAATCCTCGCGGTACTGCACGCAGTATTCGCGCGCCGGGTAGCTCGCGGTGAGCTCGAGCTTGATGTCGCTGTAGCCGATTTCCGCCAGTACCGCCTTGACGATGTCGGGCACGGACTGGTTCAGGTAAATCCGGCAGTCCACCTTGTTCAGCAACAGCCAGGCCTTGGGAACGAGCGTCACCGAATAGGCGGCGTATTCCTTGCCCTGGAAGCTCTCGAAACCGCTTTGGGATGCCTCGGCGACGATGCCGTTGACATGGCGCGTGTAGGTCCCTTCCTCGTACGTCACCGTGATGGCGCTGCCGAGCAGCGCGAGCAGGTCGATGCCGTTGTCCTCGCTCCACATCTTCAGATGGTAGGAATAGAGCCGCCCCAACTGTTCGCTGCCCGTAAGGCTTGCCGCCGTGAGCTTGTCGCCGAGAGACGACGTCATCGTCATACGGTAGGTCATGTCCAGTCCCTCAAAAACCTGCGATCGCGAGCAAATGGAGCCGTGCGCGACGCGCAGGCCGGACACAAGCGGGTGCCCGAGCACCGCGCCACTGCCACGGGCAGACGTGTCCGCCGCCGCAAGCACCGTCGATACGCATCCCAAGCCCCCTTAAGCCAACCGATGCACGCAAACCCCGTTGCCAGCGGTTTGCGCCCACAACATTACGAGGCCCTGCGGCACCTGCAGGCAGTCCCCATGGTTCTTAGTGCGTAAATCGGGGGCATTTCAGGTCACCCACATTCAGCGCCGGCAGCGCTAGCGACAAATGGTTGATCGAAAAGCCATTGTTCGGCATGAACCGGCTTTTCCCACGCCAAGCCGCAGGACAAAGACCGCTGGCTCCCCCAAGCCGATCGCAGGCACGCGCGCGGGGGTGCAACGCGTCTAGAATCGGTTCGCGCGCCACCGGGTCCGGATCGGTGCGAACCGCCACCGGATGGAACCTCCCATGCGCCACCACCGCAACGCTCACCCAACGGCCCCCGGCACCCTCTCGCAGCAGGCCTTGCCGGGCCACCATCCCGCAGGGAGCGTCGCGCATCTTCCGCATGCCATGGGCGCCAAGCCACGATTGCGCCCGCCGGGCAAATCGGCGGCAGCGCAAGCGGCGGCCGACAACGCCGCCAACGCGATCTATGCGTGGCAGGGGACATTCGACCGCATCAAGCTGCGTGAGGGCTTCATTCGCGAGTTCGGCAAATCCGCGCACTACGATGCAGCCGCGATTCCGCAGATGGAGCTCCTGGTCGGCTTCATCGAAGCCGACACGCGCATCACCGACGTACGCTGGACCGCTTACATGCTCGCCACCGCGTACTGGGAAACCACGTCGCTCAAGAAAGAATCCGTGCCGGTCCTGGACAAGCATCACAAACCGGTGGTCGGCAAAAACGGCAAGCCGCTGGTGCGGTCGCGGAAGCGCTGGGCGATCACGCTGTCACCGGTCGAGGAGGTCGGCCATGGCGCACATCGCAATTACTTCCTTCCGGTAAAGGTGAAATCCCTTCCCAAAGGAGGCGCGCGCGTCACCGAGCAGGACGGCGACCAGTTCACGGTAAC
The DNA here is from genome assembly GCF_021117405.1 of Frateuria edaphi. NCBI lineage: Bacteria > Pseudomonadati > Pseudomonadota > Gammaproteobacteria > Lysobacterales > Rhodanobacteraceae > Frateuria > Frateuria edaphi. The sequence continues at coordinate 1,184,215 of NZ_CP088251.1, read as the reverse complement.
GGCCGAGGGCACGTACAAGGCGATCACCCACGGCGCGAAGCAGGGCGCGGCCCCAACCCAGAAGGCCGTTACGGCTTACAAAGACGATGATGGTGACGAGTACGCCTACTACGGCCGCGGCTACGTGCAACTGACCTGGTGGTCGAACTACGCCAAGGCCAGCACCGAGTTGAACCTCGGCCTCCAGCTCCTGCTGAACCCCGACGACGTGCTGCAGCCGCAGATCGCGTACAAGGTCATGGCGCACGGCATGCTGACGGGCAAGGGTTTTGCCAACGGCAGGAAGTTCGCGACCTACTTCCACGGCGCCAAGACCGATTACGTCGGTGCACGCCACATGGTCAACGGCAGCGACCATGCGGCGGACATCGCCGGCATCGCGCAGCAGTTCGAATCCATCCTGATAGCTGCAAAGTCCTGAGGCGAGTCCCATCCATGCGCCACCCATACCGTCGTCGCCCATCGCTGCGCCTGCTCGCATCGAGCATCGGCTGCTTTGCCCTCATGCAGGCCGTCGCCGCTACGGCGCCGACCACGGTGCAGGGGCGCTGGGAGGTCGTCCAGGTGGCCGTCGATCATCGGGACCAGGCCCACTGGCAGTACTTTCCTGACGACCCCCGGCTGCTCGGCCGCCAGCTCGTCGTCGATGATGTGGGGATCCGGCTCGACGACGGTTCGCGCACCTGCGACGCCCCTGCCTTCACCGCTTTGCCGGTCGACAAACTGCAGCACTTCATCGGCGATCGCTTTGCGCGTCCCGAATCCTTCGACACGCCCGCGCAACCGACCCTTGCGGATTTCGGCATCCAGCTTGCCGACGCGGCGGTGTCGCCTGTGGAAGTCCGCTGCACGCCCGACGGATCGCCCTGGAACAATGCATGGATGGTGACGCCTTCCGCCGACCGCCTGCTGACGAACTACGACGGCAGCGGTTATGTGCTGGTGTTGCGCAAAGTGGAGAGCCAGGAACCGATACGCGCGTCGTTCCCCTGCGCGAAGGCGCACAGTGCCGCCGAACGAACCATCTGTGCATCGGCGACGCTCGCCGGCTACGACCGCAGCGTGGCCGCAGCCTATCGATTCGCCTTGCCGCGGGCGAGCGACGATGCCACGACCTTGCGCCAATCCCAACGGCAGTGGATCGGCTCGCGTGACGCCTGTGGCACGGATGTCCACTGCCTCGGCGAAAGCATGCGCGACCGCATCGACGAGTTGATGCAGCAATGAGGATCGCCGTGGACCACCTCCGCCTGTAACGGCCACCGCCAGATCGATGGCGACATCAAGCCGGCCGGAGCTATCACGCGCAGGTCTACCACCGTAGACCGCATCATCCGGCCGGGAGGCCTTCGCCATGAGACGCCGACTTGAAACGGTACTGGCTTGCCTGTTGGCCGGTTCTTGCACGAGTCCGGCCACGTCGCTCGCCGAGGATCTTTGTCATGCAGGCGAAACCACCTACTTCAGCTGCCGGACTGCACCGGGCAAGACCCTCAGCCTGTGCGGCAGCGTGCCATCCGCCTTGCAGTACCGCTACGGCAGGGCCCCCAAGGTGGAACTGGCGTTTCCGCCGGACGCCAACGACGGCCTGCGCCAGCTGGGTTACGCGCACTACACCCGCTACCAGGCCGAACGCACCGAGGTTGGCTTCAGCCACGCGGACGTCGACTACGCGGTGTTCGACTACACCGAAGACGGTCAGCGCACGGCCGGCGTGCGCGTGACCACCGCCGACGGCAACGGGCACGAAGTCGCGTGCGCCGGTGCCATCCGCGGACGGCTGGATACGCTCGGCACGAGCCTTCGCTGCGATCCTGACAATGCGCTCAACGGCGGCGCCTGCCGCTGAGTCTCGGCGCTTGGTGCACGACGGAGTACCGGCCCGTCATGATGCCAATCCTCAGGGCTGGCGTTGTGCCAGCACGACCCAGCCGGCGACCGCCTGGCCGGCTTCGCGGCGCAGCGTGTCGGCCTGGATGCGCACGTTCCCGAAGCCACTGGAAGCCAGCACGCGCTCGACGTAGCCGCGGCCGTGGCGATAACGCCCGCTCGGCGTGATTTCCAGCTCTCCGGACTCGTCGGCCTTGGCCTCGAGGGTGAATCCGAGCCAGCCATCGGGCCGGAGGGCCGCGTACGCGGCGACCAGCACTTCTTCCAGCCGGCCGAAGTACACCAGCGTGTCGGCCGACAGCACGAGGTCATAGGCGTCCGGATGCGCCTGCAGGTAGCTGGTCAGTTCGGCCACCTCCAGCGCGTCGTAACCGCCGCGCAGGCGCGCCTTCTCGACCATGCCGCCGGACAGGTCCACGCCGACCAGGTGCCGCGCGTGAGGACGCACCAGCGGCGCGCATAGTCCCGTGCCGCAACCGGCATCGAGCACGTCCAGGCTTCCGTGCGCAGCAGGCAATACGCCGTCCAGCGCGGCGGCCAGTACCTGCGGCGCGCGGTAATCCAGGTTTTTCAGCAGTTGCTCGTCGAAACTGTCGGCGAAGCCGTCGAACAGCTCGCGCACGTAATCATCGTCGGCGCGCGGCGGCGCGTCGGCGCCACCGCAAGCGGCCAGCATGTGGCGCGGCACCGGATTGTCCGGCTCGCGCGCGAGCCAGTCGCGATAGACCTGGCGGGCTTCGTCGTGGCGCTTGAGCGCGTACAGCGTGACGCCCAGCGCCTCCAGCGCGCGCAGGCTGCGTGGATCGATCTCGAACGCGCGGCGGAAGCACTCGGCCGACTGTTCCAGGTGCTCCATGCTCTGCGCGTGGTTGCGCAGGAACAGGCCCAGCAGGTAGTGGCCGCGCGCGTCGTCCGGCGCCTGCTGAAGCAGCGTGCCGTATGCCTCGAAAGCCTCGTCCAGGCGATCCTGCACCTCCAGCACCACCGCCAGGTTGCCCTGCGCGTTGTGATGCTCCGAAGCGCATTCGAGCGCGCGCCGGTAGCAGGCTTCCGCCTCGGCGGGCCGACCGCACTCCTTGTGGATGTTGCCCAGGTTGTTGTGCGCGTCCGGGTGGCGCGGGGTGATCTTCAACGCAGTGCGGATGAGCTCCACGCCCTCGTCGCTGCGCCCCTGCTGGTGGCACAGCACGCCCAGGTAATGCAGCGCGTCGGGCTGGGCGGCGTGCAGCTCCAGCACCTCGTGGTAGAGCCGCTCGGCCGTGTCCAGATCGTCCGCCTGGTGGGCGTTCATGGCCTGGCGCAGGACACCGCGATGGTCGCGCACCGCCGCGGCGGGATCGGGCCGGCGAAGGTAGGCATGTGCAGGTTCGCGTTTCACGGTGCGTCCTCCGTCTAACAGGCTCGTCAGGTACGTGCTGCCGGCGATTTCGGCCGCCTGCGCTGGTGAGAGTTCCGTCGCCATCCGCTCGTCATCCTTTGAAGATGTCGCCCAGGCCGCGTGGGTGTCACACGGCCTTGCAGATTCCGTAGTGCTTGCCCTCGTGTTCGGGCGCGCGCGTCAATTCGCACACCAGGTTCAACGGCCGCCCGCCAAGTTCCGACCGGTTGTCGTAGGAATCCTTTCCGTAGCGCCAGGCGAGGTAATGCTGGCCTTCGACATGGATGGTGATGGTCTGCAGCATCATCGGCTGGGCGGGGATCATCCGGCGCAGGCCGGCGCCGCGTTCGATGGCCGGGAAGCGAAAAGCGCCGGTCGCGTCGGGGGTCGCGCGCTGCGGCGGAATCTCGTCCGGGTCGTCCGACCAGATCACCTTCTGGACGAGCTCCGCGCCGGCGACGGGTTGGCCGTCCCGCAACACCGTCCCATGCACTTCGGAAAACAGGACCAGTCGATCGAACGACCCCATGGCGCGCACCCCAGGCAACCCAAACGATCAAAATACGGCCAGCGCGACCAGGACCGCCGCCAGCCTGCGCAGTGAGCTCCGACGCCCGCGCCTGGCGACGCCGCGCATCAAGCGATCAACACCGTGAAGCAGCCCAGCACGATGGTGCCGCCATGGGCGCAGCTGTCGCCCATGCGTGCAGCGGGCTGGCCACCGATCAGGACCTTCGGCGATCCCAGGATGATGCTGTCGGGCGGGCCCACGCAGGTCGCCATGTCGCCCAGGCGGGCGGCCGGCAGGCCGCCGATCAGCACCTTCGGGGCGCCCGGCGCCGTGATTGGGCCGCCCACGTGGGGCACTACGCCGGTGATCATCGGGCAGACGTGCATGTCGGTGAGGCGGGCGGCAGGTTGCATGCGGTTCCTCGACTGGAAAGTTGCCCGCCCCGGCAAGGCGAGCGGAAATCGCCGTATCCGGCCCGCCAATGGCAACCATCGGCAGCACCGGTTCTACCGCGAAAGGCAGCCATCCTAGATTTCAGCTACCGATCGACCGGTAGCTCCCCTGGCGGTGGCCCACCGGCCGGGCTGGCCAACGGCGCCTATTACGTGAATTCGTAAAACGCGAGCAAATCCGGTCACGCCTCCTTGGGCTGGCCTGCGGAGCCAAGTGGGCCAAACGCCTGAACGCGCCAGGGGTGTCGGCAGGCACCGCGAGTCAGGCCAGCCCGACTTGTTTGAGCGCCTTGCTCTTGACCCCGGCGAAGAAGCCCTTCTTGGTATGCGTGCCCTTGTTGCTGGCAAGCCCCTCCAGCTGTAGGCGCGATCCCTGGATGTCCTTGCTGGCGATTTTGAGCATCGGGTCCATCTGTTTTTTCTTCATCTGCTCCACGCGATCCATCCAGCCCGGCAGGCCGATGTCCGCGACGAACATGTTCGCCACCGACGAGGTGTCGGCGCAGGTCAGCAGGTAACAACCCAGCACGGGGCACTCGTTGAAAACGGTCAGGTCCAGCGTGTTCGGCGTGGCCAGGCGCTTGTTGCCCGCACGCATGTCCTTGATGTCCAGGCCCAGCGAGAACAGCTGCAGTCCCAGGCTGGCCAGCGCATTGGCCGCGCCGATGCCGGCGGTGGTGGCGGTGCCGAAGTCGGCGAACAGGCCGGCGATCTTGGCACCCGTGGCCACGCTCTGCTGCCCCAGCTTCACCGAGTGTCGCGCCAGGTCGCGCTTGATGATCGCCTGGATCGCCTCCGCCGCGGCCAGGGGGTCGCCCGGCCGGAAGCCCTGCTTGTAGTCCGAACTCTTGTAGAGGTTGTAGCCGTCCTGGGCTACGGCCTTGCCGGCCTTGACGAGCTTCACGCCACTGGTAACGACACCCATGTACGGGGTGATCTCGGCCACCAGCTCTGACAGGACCTCGCCGGACACCGCCTCGATGACGTCTTCGATGCCGGCGACGTCGGCGCACTCGACGATGAAGTCGCTGACCGCTTCCCTCATGCCCGGCAGGCTGGCCAGTTTGCCGACCGTCTTGCCGCCCTTGGCCAGCTTCTGGGTCGAGGACACGACCTTCTTGCCGCTGGAGAGAAGTTCCTTGGCGGTGGACAGCCGGCTCGTCAGGCCGAATTTCAGCTGGGTCCCGGCGAACATGTTGACCAGCAGTTGCCGGCGTGCCTTGGCGAGCTCGCCCAGCGCCAGGAATTCTTCGCGACTCAGTTTGGCAGTCGGCATACCGTTTCCCCCGAATTGATGTTTGTCTGTCCCATCCTGCGCGGCGCCGCGATCCCCGAGGCCGCCGGGCCTGGCGCGATGAAGCTTCCGTTCAATCGTTCCCGGTACGCCAGTATTGGGTCCGTTTCCAGTGGCCGAGGAACGCATCCATAGCCGCGCCTGGCTGTCCCGGTGTCGCACCCTCGTTTTCGATCCTGATTACCGCGTCCGCCGCCGAGCCGCATAGAAGTCGCCAATCCTTCGCTGCAGCCCGTTTTCCCGGCCTCAACCCTCACGTGCGTCACCGCCAGGCAAGCCGCCAGGTGGTCGGCCGCCTCGAGCAGCAATCGCGTTTCCGCTCTCAGTAGTTGATCGAGCCATTGAGCCATGTCGCATTGATGGACGAGGATTGCGTGGGCAACGCGCTATTGGGGACGGTGCGTCCGCCCAGTGGATGACGCCATCCGCTCAGCGGCTTCTTGCCCAGCGCATCATTGCCACGGACGATGCCCAACTGGCCCATCAGTGCGTGACAGCACCAGCAGGCCGGCTGTGACGCGTAAATGGCCCTTCCCTGCAATGCAGCTGTCGCCTGCGGGATGGACAACCCCTGGTTGATCACCCCCATGGCAATCCACGCACGGATAATCAGCACCTCGGCATGGACGCCACTTGCCTCACTCTTCTTCCATTTGGACAACCCGGTGATGTCGCGGAAGGCCCAGTCGCGCGCATCGTCGACGGTGCCATTGCTCCCGAACTGGGTGCTCAGCTGCACCACGGCATTCAGCACGGGGTCCCAATTGCCGTTCTGCGTCGCCGCCACGCGCGGGGACCATCCGTAGGCAGACGTCTTCTGGTTGTCGTCGTAGAGGTCTTCGAATACTTCGGATGGAACGCTCATGTCGTCTCCCGGCTCTGGCGAACGATGCGCGCGCAGCTTCCCAGCGCGAAAGGCTCAGGCTGCATGCGGTCTACGCATGAATCCTGTGGTCGTCGCGCGTACCGTTGTAGGAAGCGTGGCCGGCCTGATACAGGATGGTCACGGGCACCTCTTCGACGGTCAGGCCACTTATCCTGTGGCAGCGGTTGTATTCCCCCTTGTTGGCCGTCACCTCGATGCTTATCGTGCAGCTTGCGGACAGCTCCAGCAGAGCCGCGTGGCATTTCTCACAGGGAAAGGCGTTCTGATCCAGTCTCACGTTCCCCAGTTGGGTGGCGGTGACACAGGACAACGCCCTCATCTCCGCATGGTCCGTGCAACCGTGCTTGGCTGCGGCGCTGATCGCCGTCTTCGCACTGCCGGAGATGAGCTTGAAGCAGCTTGCCGACCCCTTTTCGGTCCATCCGCCACCACCCTCGCGCGGAATGCTTACCGCGCTTACGATCTCGCCTTCTTTTGGCATGCCACGCTCCCTTGATCGGACACCGGCGGCACGTGTCGCGCCGGCACTGGTTCCCCAACATCAGCACACCCGGGCGTCGGCAAGGCCGACACGATGGATGCGCCCCCTCTCGTCCTCCACCACGAGCAGGCCGCGCATGGCATCGATGCTCATGTTCCTGAAAAACGTCCATTCCACGCCCGTTTCGATGCCCGGGCCGACGGGCGACGCATACAGGCGCTTGACCCACAGCCGCTTCCCGGACCCGAGGTCGGTCGCCACCACGTAGCCCCCTGGCAGAAGGCCTTCAGCCGCCAGATTCTTCAACTGTTCGTAGCGGACGCCATCGTGGACGACCGGCGGCAGCTCCGGCGGACGGCTACGACCGCGCGCCGCGACCGGTGTTGGGTCCGGTGGAAAATTCATTGGCCTTCGCGCGACTTGTGGACGGAATCGGGGCCGCTTTTCCACGTAGAGGTGCGCTCGCGCAGATCCACCCCGTATTTACCGCCGGCTTCGCCCTGGATCTCGATCTGCTGACCGTCCGGCAGCAGTTGCATGCTCTTGAAGCAGCGTCCGGGCGTGCTCACGCCGACGGCCTCCTGGCCTGGCACCCCGTCCACCTCGATCATCGATCGGCGCTCCCCCGTCGCCTGGTCGATGGCGACCAGGTAACCGCCCGACTGGACGCCACCGTGGCGGTAACTCTGCATGTCCTGTCCGTAGCGCACGCCGTCCCGGACGATGGACGCAACGGCGCCAGGAGACGGGCGGCTGGAAACAGGCATGTGATCGTTCACGGTGTGCGCCTCGTCGGTGGACAGTGAGTCGGGCGGCATGGGTGTTTGGTCGATGCACGCGCCCGGAGGGCCAGCAGAAGTCCCCACATGCAAACCAGCATGGCGACCGCGCGGGCTGGCCACGTACCGGGCACGCGTGCACTCATACGACGTTCCGCCCCACGCACATGGCGGCGACTTGTTACGCCATCAGTGCACGCGGCCGTCGGCGAGGTCGACCTGGTAGCTGCGCCCTTTCTCATCCTCGACGATCAGCGCACCCCGACTGGCGTCCAGACGCATGCTCTTGAAAAACGACCACTGCACGTCAGCCTCGATGTTCGGATCGACTTTCGATTCATACAGCCGGCTGATCCACAACCGCTTGCCGGAGTCCACCTCCGTGGCCACCACATAGCCGCCCGGGGCCAGCCCTTCGGCGGTCAAATTCTTCACCTGCTCATAGCGCACGCCGTCGTGGACGACGGGCGCCACCGCCGGTGGACGGCCGCGGCTGCCCGAAACCATCGGGGGTTGATCGAAGGGGGAACTCATGGGGATCTCCTTGGTATTGGATTCCTGGGCGCCGGAAAGGCCGCCCGCACACGACGCGATCGGCAGCGCACCGGCCAGTACCAGCGCAACGAGACGCAGGCGTCCTCGCGACCGCTGGCCGGTCACGGCAGCCTCAGTGCTTCGGCGCGCTCGGACGGGGTAAGGCCGCCGGCGGCGTCCACCACGAAATAGGCCCAATTTTCCGCATTGAGCACGGCCTTGTTGCCCTTGAACTTGCTGTCCTTGGGGTTGATACCCTGCCACCCGTAGGAATTGTTCTGCGGGTAGTCTTCCGTGTCGAGCTCCGAATGGGTCAGCTCGTGGATGATGACCCGAGCCCAGTTGGCGCGGCCGGAAAGCACGTTGCCGCCTTTGGCGAAGAAGCCCTTCTCTATGTAGACCACCTTTTGCTTGTCCTTCCAGCCGCCCGAGAACACGAACGCCTCGGATTGCTCCATGTCGTCGCCACGGAAGAACGGGCAATCGGTAAAGATGAGGCGGTTGGAGAGCAGCGTGTTCTGGACCTTCTTCAGCCCCGCGGCAAGATCCGAGGTGATCTTGGCCAGGTCGGTGGCGGAGGTATCCTCCGTTTCGAACCAGCGTTTGACCAGTTCCTCGCCTTTGCCCTTGCCGGACAGTGCCATCAACGCCTTCTGCACCTGCGCGCGTGCGAGCTGGGCGCCGTCGGCCATGTATTTTTTCTGCGAGGAGGAGAAATACTCGCGCTTGTCCGCCACTCGGGACAGCAAGGCGCGTTCGTCGCTCCCAAGGGTCGCCAGTTCCACGCTCGGCCAGTTCTTGTACTTCGCGGGCGTGTTGACGACCCAAAAGCCGCTCGCCCCCTTCTTGGCCAGGAAATCGGTGTGCAGCAGCAACTTCAGCGCGGCCGAAGCGGCGGCTACATCCGCGCCTCCGGTGTAGCTGCGCGTCTTGCCCTTGGTCGCGTAGGCGTTGGCCATGGCCAGGACCCGTTGTGCCGGCTCCATGTTCTCCCCGCCACCGAACAGGCTCTTGAGGCTCCAATCCCCTAGGTTGATGGCCTTGTGGAAACTGGAAAGCGCGGCGCTCTGGGTGTCGTCGAAGCCATCCTCGCCCATGAGCGATTTGAGCTTCTTCAGCATGGCATCGGCGTCACTGCTGAACTTGCCGCCCAGCACCGACTGTCGGGCGCGTTTGTATTCTTCGGAAAAGTTGTGGCTCATATGTCCTCGATGGCGTCCTGCAGGTAGCCCGCGCCGAACTCAGGCAAAGGCGTAGTCGAAGTCCCCTTCCTTCACACTCACCTGGACGCCGGCTACCGGCCGTCCTTCGATCATCCGGGTGAGGAATTCGCGACTGATATCCGGAAGCATCGTATTGGTCAGGATCGCGTCGATCATGCGGCCGCCCGATTCGCTCTCGGTGCAGCGGCTGACCACCAGCTTGACCACGGCTTGGTCGTACTCGAACGGAATCTTGTAGCGCGCCTCGATGCGCTTCTTGATACGACCCAATTGCAGCTCGACGATCTTGCCCAGCATCTCCGGGCTCAACGGGTAGTACGGAATCGTCACCAGACGGCCCAGCAGCGCCGGCGGGAACACCTTCAGCAGCGGCTCGCGCAACGCCTTGGCGATGCCCTCGGGCTCGGGCATCAGGTCCGGGTCCTGGCACAGGCCGGCGATCAGGTCGGTGCCGGCATTGGTGGTGAGCAGGATCAGCGTGTTCTTGAAATCGATCTGGCGGCCTTCGCCGTCCTCCATGACACCCTTGTCGAACACCTGGAAGAAGATCTCGTGCACGTCCGGATGGGCCTTCTCGACCTCGTCCAGCAACACCACGGAGTACGGCTTGCGGCGCACCGCCTCGGTCAGCACGCCGCCCTCGCCGTAACCTACGTAGCCCGGGGGTGCGCCCTTGAGCGTGGAGACCGTGTGCGCCTCCTGGAACTCGCTCATGTTGATGGTGATGATGTTCTGCTCGCCGCCGTAGAGCGCTTCGGCCAGCGCCAGCGCGGTTTCGGTCTTGCCCACGCCCGAGGTGCCGGCCAGCATGAACACGCCGATCGGCTTGTTGGGGTTGTCCAGGCCCGCGCGCGAGGTCTGGATGCGCTTGGCGATCATCTCCATCGCGTGGTCCTGGCCGATCACGCGCTTGCCCATCAGGCTGGGCAGGTTCATGACGGTCTCGAGCTCGCTCTTGACCATGCGGCCGACCGGGATGCCGGTCCAGTCCGACACCACCGAACCGACCGCCACGTAGTCGACGGTGGGCAGGATCAGCGGGCTCTCGCCCTGCAATTCGGCCAGTTGCGCCTGCAGGCCCTTCAATTCCTCCAGTGCGGTCGCGCGTTCGGCGTCGGTCAGCGCGGCGCTTGCCACGGCAACCTCGCCAGCCTCCGCGTTGGCCGCCTGCTCCAGCGCGCTGCCGGTGCCCTCGACCGGCGCCGCGTCGCCGCGCAGGCGGGCGCGGATGGCCAGGATTTTCTCGACCAGGCCCTTCTCGACCTGCCAGTTGATCTCCAGTGTTTCGAGCCGCGCCTTGGCGATGGCGAGCTTCTCGCCGGCCGACGCTTCGCGTTCGGCCACGTCCACGCCGACGGTCTTCTCGCGGGCGATGATGGCCAGCTCGGTTTCCAGCGCCTGGATGCGCTTGCGGGTGTCGTCCACTTCCGGCGGCACGGCGTGCTGGCTGATCGCCACGCGCGCGCACGCGGTGTCGAGCAGGCTCACCGCCTTGTCCGGCAGCTGGCGCGCCGGGATGTAGCGGTGCGAGAGCTTGACCGCCGCTTCCAATGCCTCGTCCAGGATCTGCACGCGGTGGTGCTTTTCCATCACGCTGGCGACGCCACGCATCATCAGGATGCCCTTCTCCTCGCTCGGCTCGTCGACCTGCACGGTCTGGAAGCGGCGCGTCAGCGCGGGGTCCTTTTCGATGTGCTTCTTGTACTCGGCCCAGGTGGTGGCGCCGACCGTGCGCAGGTTGCCGCGCGCGAGCGCGGGCTTGAGCAGGTTGGCCGCGTCACCGGTGCCGGCCGCGCCGCCGGCGCCGACCAGCGTGTGGGCTTCGTCGATGAACAGGATGATCGGCTTCGGGCTCGACTGCACTTCCTCGATGACCTGGCGCAGGCGGTTCTCGAACTCGCCCTTCATGCTGGCGCCCGCCTGCAGCAGGCCCACGTCCAGCGTGCGCAGCTCGACGTCCTTGAGCTGCGGCGGCACGTCGCCCTGGGCGATGCGCAGGGCGAAACCTTCGACCACCGCGGTCTTGCCCACGCCCGCCTCGCCGACCAGCATCGGGTTGTTCTGGCGGCGGCGCATCAGGATGTCGACGACCTGGCGGATTTCCTCGTCGCGCCCGACGATCGGGTCGATCTTGCCGTTGCGGGCCTGCTCGGTGAGGTCGACGGTGAACTGCTTGAGCGCCTCCTGCTTGCCCATCTGCGCCGGGCCCATCGCGCCGCTGGCCTCGCCAGGCACCGCACCGCCCATCTGGAAGCCGTCGCTCGCGCTCTGGCCGTCCTCGGGCGAGCCGGCAACGACTTCGGCGAACTTCTCCACCAGCGTCTCGGGCTTGATCTTGTCGAATTCGGGCGAGATGGCGATCAGCGCGTTGCGCAGATGGCGCGTGCGGACCACGCCGACCAACAGGTAACCGGTGCGCACCTGCGCCTCGCCGAACATGAGCGTGGCGAACACCCAGCCGCGCTCGACCGCTTCCTCGACATTGGAGGACAGGTCGGTAATCGTAGTCGAGCCGCGCGGCAGCTTGTCCAGCGCGTCGGTGACGTCGCGCGCGAGGTTCGACGGGTTGATGTTGAACTGCTTGACGATGCGGTGCAGGTCCGAGTCCTGCAGCTGCAGGATCTGATGGATCCAGTGCACCAGCTCCACATAGGGATTGCCGCGCAGCTTGCAGAAAACGGTGGCGCTTTCGATGCCCCGGTACGCGAGCTTGTTGAGTTTCCCGAACAGGGCGCTGCGACTGATCTCGGCCATGATGTTTCTTCCCTTCGCGTTTGCTGCGGCCCGCATGGCGGCCCGGTCTGATGTTCGCTATGGCGGGCGTCAGCCCACCGGTTTCAGTACGACGTCGTCTGCGTCCGTGCGCGCGGCGCGCTGGCCCAGCCAGGAGGTGAGCCCCAACCGACCACCCTGCCCCAGCCGCATCGCCGGCACCTGGTCGTGCGCGAGCACCAGCTGCACGTCCCAGGCCTTCTCGTCGCCGATGTAGCCGCGTACGGCCGCCACCAATTGCGCCAGCGCAGCGCCACCGGGGAGGAAATGCTCGAACTGGTTGCGCTTGAGCGGTCCCAGGCGCAGGCGGAAGCGCTGCTGCGCGCCCCAGACGTTCCCGCCAATGACCGCCGTGCGGCCCAGGCAAGCCACTTCGGTCGAGCGGCCCAGACGCAGGTACGCCTCGCGCGGCAGGCGCATCCATTCGGCGACGAACTCGACCACGCGCACTGGAATGGCGAAGAAGTGCTGCAGCAGGCTGCGCAGGCCTTCGGCGTTGCGCGTGTGCGCCAGCATGTGGCCGGCGAAGAAGCGCTTGAAGTCATCCGGCAGGGCGTCGCGGCCGTCCAGACCCGGCGTCGCCAGCCCCACCAGCGCGCCGGTGTAGAGACGGAAGCGGTCCTGCGAGGGTCGGTCGGCCTGCACCGTCGGCTGGGCGTTGGCCCAGGCGCGGTAGAACAGGCTCGCCATGCGGTGGTGGAAGACGTCTGCGAAGGCGATCAGCGTGGTGTCGCGCGCGTTCCGCTCGCGGTCGATCGCATATTCGGTCAGGTGCAGCGGCAGCGGCGCATTGGGTCCGAACAGGCCGAAAAACAACGCACGCATACGGGCCGGCCGGCCTTCCGCGGCCGGCCGGTAATCGCCGATGGTGTTCGGCGCGAAAGCCAGTGACGGCGTTTGGCAAAGCCGCACGAAATCTTCCGACGGCTTGGTCGATTCGCCCAGCCGCGGCCGCGTCGGATGCGCACACTCGAGTTGCCGGATCGCTTCGAAGAAATCGAAGTCCCCCGGCCGCTCCTCGAGCGCGCGCTCGAGCGCTACAGCGTCTGGCGCGAGCCCAGCCGTGCCGGCCATCGGGCGACCTCGTTGCGTTCCAGGGTGCGCAGCACCGTCTCGGTGAAGGAGTTGATCGAGACGTAGCGTGCGAAGAAATGTTGCATGACCGAACCGAGCAGGAAGGCGCCCGTACCTTCGAAGGCGCCCTCGTCGCAGGTCAGTGTGATTTCCAGGCCGCGGCCGAAGCTGATGGGGCCCGGCACAGGAATGCGCCGCACGATCGATTGCGAGCCCACCGCCTTGATGCCGTCGATCTGCCGGCGTGCGGCCGAGTCGAACTCGTCGCAGTAGAGCGTGAGCATCTCGCGCAGCGCAGCGGCGCCATCGGCGTTGCCTTCGCCCAGCAGCGAGACGTAATTCAGCTGCAGGTGGCTGAGCAGCCGCCAGGCGGTCTCGCCGCCAGCGACCGCGGCTCGCGGCTTGGTCGGTCCGGCGACACAACGCACCGATTCGACCGGCGCGCCGATGTCCAGCGTGAAGTCGGTATGCGATTTGCCTACCGGCATCTGCAACGGCAGGTCGCGGTTGGTGCACATCAACTGCATGCCGACCTGGCGCAGGCGACTGGAATACGGCGCCTCGCTGCCATCGACCAGCGCGATGAACAGTTCGCTGCCGACGTAGCTGGAGCGCGCGCCCTGCAGCTTCTGCCGCGACGACAGTTGGCGAGGCTCGCGCCGCACCGTGTAGAACGCGCCGTGCCCGCCCTGCCAGGTACGCTCATCGCAGCCATAGAAGGGCTGGAAGCGCTGCTCGGGTTCCTGGCTATCGCCGAAGCCTTCGACGTTGCCGATCGAATGGATCTCGAAATCCATCGGTCGCGTGCGGTCGGCCAGCACGTGGTATTCGGTGCGACCCTGTTGCAGGTGGATGCGATCGGCGCGGCGCGGGAACAGGTTTACCGCCGGCGTGCAGAACAGCCGGAAGTTGCCTGCGTCCACCGCGTTGTGCAGGCGGCTGACGCTGCGGTCGAACAGCACCACGATCTCGAACTCGTTGCCCTGCGCCCGGGCCAGCGCCTGGCGCAGGCCGGTGAACACGGCGAACAGGAAACGCTCGGGACAGGCGAAGTATTCCTGCAGCAGCCGGTAGCCGCTGAAGGAGCGGCCGCTGTAGGGAATCATCGCCTCGGCGTCGTCGAAGCCCTTGGGCTTGATGCTGCCCGGTTCGAGCCAGGTGCTGGAGATGCCACCCTCGCCCTTGGCGCGCACCGCCACGCCCGCGACATTGCCGAGCAACTGTTCGTACAGACGCTTGGGCAACTCGTCGGCACCGGCCAGGAAGATCGGCAGTTCGTCCATCGCCAGCAGGTTGGCCTGCGCGCCGGCGGTGACCGCGAACTTAAGGCGCAGGCCGGCCCGTACGGTGCGGTCCGCAGGAATGGACACGCCCGCAGCGGCGATGGCCGCTGGCGTATCGAAATACTTTGCCTCGGTGAGCTTGAGCGGCCAGAGCGTGACATCGTGCGCCGTGCGGTATTCGCAGGCAGTGCGGTCATCACGGCCAGTCAGGCTGCGCAGGGCGGTGTGGCGCGGCACCACGTGGCCGCCGACCAGCGCGCTTTCCTTCAGGTCCGCCGCCATCTCCACCACCGCCATCGACGGCACGGGGGCGAGATAATGCGGGTACACCATCTCCATCAGGTGCTGGGTGAACACCGGCTGCTGCGCATCGAGCTTCAGCTGCACGCGTGCGGCGAGGAAGGCAAAGCCCTCAAGCAGGCGCTCGACGTAGGGGTCGGCGCATTCGAAGCCTTCCAGGCCCAGGCGGCCGGCGATCTTCGGGTACTCGCGCGCGAACTCCCCGCCCATCTCGCGCACGTGCTGCAGTTCGCGGTTGTAGTAGCGGAGCAGGCGCGGATCCATGGCTTCAGCCCAGGCTCTCGGAAACGCTGAAGCGGCCGGTTTCCAGGTCGATCTCGGTCTTGAGATAGAGGTTCAGCGGAATCGGCTGGGCCCACATTTCCGATTCGATGTTGAAGACCAGCGACTGCTGGTCCATGCGCTTGCCGTCCGTGTTGACGGCCACGCGCAGCGTGCTCCCGGTCAGGCGTGGTTCGAACGCGATCAGCGCCTCGCGCAGCTGGCGCTGCAGGACGCTCGCATCGACGCCCGAGAGCGCCATGCCGGTCAGGTCCGGGATGCCGAAATTGAGTACCGAGCGGGCCACCTCCGGATAATCGTCCAGCTCCACGCCGCTGCCGAGGTTCACGCAGTTGAGCAGCCAGGAAATGTCTCGCGCCACGCAATCGCGCAGGCGCGTGGCGGAGATCACCCGCTTCTCGCGGCTCTCGTCGGCCTTGCCCGGCTCCTCGTCGGTCAGCCGGTCGAGCAACGAGGGCTGCAAGCGCTCCTGGGTGGTCAGCTCGGCCATCAGGCGGCTGGATCGGTGTTGAAAACGATGGAGCGCACGTCCAGCAGCGAGTATTCGCCCGCGTCGGTCGCGAGCATGCGCTGGCCCAGCCCGACGACCAGGCCGGAATCGCGTTCCTCCCAATCGGTACGACGCGCGAGCACCAGTTCGGCATCGGCCGAACGCTCCGAGGCCGGGTAGCGGCACGGCACGAAGCCGACCGCCTGGCCGCCGTTGCTCCAGGTCACCTGTACCGGCGCCCAGATCTTGTCGCGCAGGTCGGTGGGCGCTTCGAAAACCAGTTGCTTCAAGCGGTCGAACGGCACCCAGGCATAACCGCCGTTGACCACCATTTCCAGGCATGGACCGAAACGCGGGTCCGCGTCGGCGATCCATTCGAATGCCTCGCCGTCGATCTCGCCCGACACGGTCGGCGCCAGTTCGAAGGCCTGTTCACGCAGCGGCGCCGCTTGCGTGTGCTGCCCCTGTGCATCGAGCCTGAGCGCCTGCAGCAGCAGCGCCATCCACTGGGACGGCTCGCCCACCACCGAAGGCATGCGCTCGCCGGCGAGCACGCCGACGCGCATCATTTCGCCCCGCAGGGCCTGCGCATAGGCGCCGGCCATCAGGGTGTTGTTCACGTCCAGTTCGCCGCTGACCTTCAGCTGCGCCTGTGCGCGGTCCCACTGGCCGAGCAGGGCCAGCAGCTGGAACAGGAACACCCGGCAGCGCGCGTCCGCCGGGTTGTTCCGCACCTGCGAGGTGAGGCCCTGCAACGCCTCGTCCAGGCGACCTTCCTTCAGCATGTTCTCGGGTGTCATGGTCACGCCCCTGGAGGTTTCGGGTACGCCCGGGAAGGCGTTGCAGGTCAGGATCAGGCCTTGGCCACGCCCTGGATGTCGTAGGTGAATTCCTTGGCGCCGCCCTGCTTGGCACCCTTGTCGTCCTGCGGCTGGAACGAATACTTGAACTTGCCGAAGTGCAGGGTGATGTTCTCGGTCAGGCGATCTTCGCCGCCGCTGCCGCCGGTCGACACGGAGGTCACCAGCACGCCCTCGGAGAGCTCGATGGTGAGGAAGTCGGTCTGCTCACCGGTGGCGTTGGTGACGTACAGCCAGGCCTGGTCCATGCGACCGCCCGTGCAGACCGCGTCCAGCAGCGCGTTGGAGCAGCCGTCGACGTACTTGGTGATCGAGATGTCCTGCACGTGGGCCTTGCCGCCGCTGGCCGAGCCACCGCCGGTATGCAGGTCGCCGGTGTTGCTCACGCCCCACGACCAGGCAAGGATCGGCACCTCGCCCTTGTGCTTCTTGTGGTTGGACGCGCCTTCGATCTTGACCTTGCCGGCGCCGAACTTGATGTGCATGTCGAATGCCATGAAACCTTCTCCCTACGTTTCGTGATGGATGTTCGATACCGCCGGCGGGACGCGTCCCTGCCCTTCGGATCGTCTTGCTGCGGTGCGGGTGGAACTTCGCCGGTTGGCGCATGCGACACGGCGATGGCGGCATGCGCCGCCATCACCGGTCGTTGAGCGTCAGGCCTTGGCAGCCGACGGCAGGCGCGAGACCAGCCGCAGCGACACGGTGAGACCCTCGAGCTGGTAATGCGGCTTGAGGAAGAACTTGGAGGTGTAGTAGCCCGGTGCGCCCTCGACTTCTTCCACCACCACTTCGGCGGCCGACAGCGGCTTGCGCGCCTTGGTCTCCTCGCTAGAGTTGGCCGGGTCGCCGTCGACGTACTGCATGACCCAGTTGGTCAGCCAGTTCTGCATCTGCTCGCGGTCGCTGAAGGAGCCGATCTTGTCGCGCACGATGCACTTCAGGTAATGCGCGAAGCGGCAGCAGGCGAACATGTACGGCAGGCGGCAGCTCAGCGCGGCGTTGGCGGTGGCGTCCGGATCGTCGTACTCCTCCGGCTTGGCCAGCGACTGGGCGCTGATGAAGGCGGCCATGTCCGAGTTCTTGCGATGCACCAGCGGCATCAGGCCCATCTTGTCCAGCTCCGCCGAACGGCGGTCGGTGATGGCGATCTCGGTCGGGCACTTCATGTCCACGCCGCCGTCGTCGGTCGGGAAGGCGTGCACCGGCAGGCCTTCGACCGCGCCGCCGGACTCGATGCCGCGGATGCGCGAGCACCAGCCGTAGGCCTTGAACGAGCGGTTGATGTTCACCGCCATCGCGTAGGCGGCGTTCTGCCACGTGTACTTGGAGGAATCGGCACCGGCGGTGTCTTCCTCGAAGTCGAACTCCTCCACCGGGTTGGTGGCGGCGCCGTAGGGCAGGCGCGAGAGCGTGCGCGGCATCGCCAGGCCCAGGTACTTGGCGTCGTCCGACTCACGCAGCGAACGCCAGGAGGCGTAGTCGGGCGTGGAGAAGATCTTGGCCAGGTCGCGCGGGTTGGACAGCTCGTTCCAGCTCTCCATGCCCATCAGGCTGGAGTTGGCCGCGGCCAGGAACGGCGCGTGCGCTGCGGCCGCCACCTGGGCGATGCCGCCCAGCAGCTCGACGTCCTGCGGGCTGTGGTCGAAGTAGTAGTCGCCGACAAGGCAGCCGTACGGCTCGCCGCCCAGCTGGCCATATTCCTCTTCGTACATCTTCTTGAAGATCGGGCTCTGGTCCCAGGCGGTGCCCTTGTAGCGCTTGAGCGTCTTGCCCAGCTCCTTCTTGGAGATGTTCATGACGCGGATCTTCAGGAGCTGGTCGGTCTCGGTGTTGTTGACCAGGTAGTGCAGGCCGCGCCAGGCGCTTTCCAGCTTCTGGAAATCGGCGTGGTGCATGATCTGGTTGATCTGCTCGCTGAGCTTGCGGTCGATCTCGGCGATGTAGGCGTTGATCGTCTGGGCGACGTCGTCGGACACCACATCGGACTTGCTCAGCACCTGCTCGGCGAGCGTGCGCACGGCCGACTCGACCTCTTCCTTCGCGCGCTCGCTCTTGGGCTTGAATTCCTTGCTCAGCAGCGCGGCGAAGTCGCCGGCTTCGAGGGTTTCGGTGGCTTGGCCGCGTTCGGCCAGGGTCTCGGTGGACATGTGCTTACTCCCCGTCGCTCGGCTTGGCGGCCGAGACCAGCGACTGCAGCAGGGCCGGATCGTTGATCGCCTGGGCGATCAGCTTCTCCGCGCCGGCCTTGCCGTCCATGTAGGTATTGAGGTTGGCCAGTTGCGTGCGGGCCTCGAGCAGCTTGGCGACCGGGGCGACCCGGCGCGCCACGGCGGCGGGCGAGAAGTCGTCCATGCTCTCGAAGGTGATGTCGACGCTGAGGTTGCCCTCGCCCGTCAGCGTGTTGGGCACCGCGAAGGACACGCGCGGCTTCATCGACTGCAGGCGGCTGTCGAAGTTGTCGACGTCGATCTCCAGCGCCTTGCGGTCCTCGATCGGCGGCAGTTCGGCGTTGTTGGCGCCGGACAGGTCGGACATGACGCCCATCACGAACGGCACCTGCACCTTCTTCTGTGCGCCGTAGACCTCGACGTCGTACTCGATCTGCACCCGCGGCGCGCGGTTGCGCGCGATGAACTTCTGACTGCTTTGCTTGGCCATTGCGGCTGTCTCCTGGGACTTGAGGTCTTCCGGTTGGAACGCGACGCCTGAGGGCACGCCCGCGGACACGCGGCGCAGCGCGCGCACGTCCCTGCAGCGCGTCGACGGCACGGGCGTCGCGGAACGGGACCGTTCCGCTTGCGGCTCTTTCCGACTGGCGTGGCAAAGGGCGGGCTAACGCCTTCCCACTGTTCTAGTGCGTGGGGCCCTTCACGGATCGGCCACGGAAATGAACGAGCCGTTCAGTTAGCGTTCACAAAGAAAACACGGTCGGGACGACGCCCGCAAGAACCCGATAGTGGGCAAGCTCTCCCCTGCCACTCGGGAGGGCATCGTCTACGAGAGGGTTCCTGCAAAGAAGGCCGATAGGCCTGCGCGTCGGCCTCAGGCCTGCAGTTCGCGCTGAAGCCAGGCACGCGCCAGGCGCCACTCGCGTTGCACGGTAGTGGCGGAGATACCCAAGGCGGCGGCGATCTGCTCGGCGCTCAGGCCGACGAAGAACCGCATGGAGACGATGCTGGCCTGGCGCGGGTCGATCTGCTCCAGCGTGTCCAGCGCGTCGAGCAGGCCCACGTAGTCGACGTCGGGCATCAGCGAACCGGAGATTTCGGACAGCTCGATGCGGTCGCAGTCCTGCGGGCGCTTGGCCGCCTGGCGGCGTCGGGCCGAATCGACCAGCACCTCGCGCATCGCCCTTGCGGCCACGCCGAGCAGGTGGCCGCGGCTTTCCCATTGCGGCGGGCTGTTGCCGCCGAACACCTTCAGGTAGGCCTCGTTGACCAGGGCGGTGGCGCTAAGGGTGCTTTCGCTGGTGTTGCGGCGCAGCTGCGCGCCGGCCAGCCGGTGCAGCGCCGCATACATCTGGCGCAGCGCTTCCTCCAGCGCGGCGGTATCGCCCGCCTGCGCCGAATGCAGCAGTCGCGTCACATCGACACTGGTGTTCACGGCTGTGGTGGTCCCTTCCCGCCCCGATGGCCGCGGACCGGCTGGCGCCGATCCCGGACGCGGCCAGACTCGGCCGCTGGGAAAAGTATAGGCCAAAGGCCCGGCAACGACGGGAAGTGGGCCGGGTTTTCGCACTACGGGATCGCCGCGACCGCCCTGCTAGACTCGCCCGATGCTCAAGATCGACACCCACGCGCACATCCTGCCACGCGACTGGCCCAACCTGGCCGCCAAATACGGCAATGACCGCTTCCCGGTCATGACCCACACCGACGGTCGCCACCGCATCTACAAGGACGGCAAGTTTTTCCGCGAAGTGTGGGATTCGGCGTTCGATCCGCAGACCCGCATCGACGACTACGCCCGCTTCGGCGTGGACGTGCAGGTCATTTCCACCGTGCCGGTGCTGTTTTCCTACTGGGCGCCCGGCTACCAGGCGCTGGAGCTGCATCGGCACCTGAACGACCACATGGCGCAGATGTGCCAGGACTACCCGCGCCACTACGCGGGGATCGGCACCGTGCCGCTGCAGGCGCCGGAGCTGGCCATCCGCGAGCTGGAACGCTGCATCGACGAACTGGGCCTGCAGGGCGTGCAGATCGGGTCGCATTGCAACGACTGGAACCTGGACGCGCCGGAGCTGTTCCCGTTCTTCGAGGCGGCCGCGGACCTGGGCGCGGCGATCCTGGTCCATCCATGGGACATGATGGGCACCGACACGATGCCCAAGTACTGGATGCCCTGGCTGGTCGGCATGCCCGCCGAGCAGTCGCGCGCCGGCTGCTGCCTGGCCTTCGGCGGCGTGCTGGAGCGGTTGCCGAAGCTGCGCATCATGCTGGCCCACGGCGGCGGCAGCTTTCCCTGGTCGATCGGCCGCATCGAGCATGGCTTCCGCATGCGCCCGGACCTGGTCGCTACCGACAACCCGCGCAACCCGCGCGAATACTTGAAACGTCTGTACTTCGACTCCTGCGTGCACGACGAGCGGGCGCTGCGGTATCTCCTGGATGTGACCGGCGTCGATCGCGTGATGCTGGGCACCGACTATCCTTTCCCGCTGGGCGAACAGGAGCCCGGCAGCGGCATCGAGGCCTTGAGGCTGGATGAAGCGGACCGTGCTCGGTTGTTCCACGGCACCGCACTGGAATGGCTGGGCCTGCCCTTGCAGCGATTTGTCCCCCAGGCATCTATCCCGGAGCGTTCATGAACCTCTACCGCAGCTTCTTCCTGGCCGGCGCCCTGCTGCTGGCCGGTCCCGCCTGCGCCACCGATGTGAGCATGGCCGGTGGCGATGTCGCCTTCAGCACGCCGGACAACTGGGTCACGATCATGGAAACCCAGGGCGTGCCCGAAATGCGCGTGTTCCAGGTGCCAGACCCCTCGCCCACCGCCCGCGACAACCTCGCCTCGGTCACGGTGGAAGTGGAGCCGGTCGGCGACCTGGCCGCTTTCAACCGGTACGTGGGCAACGCCACCCGCAAGGCAAAGGGGCTGGACGGTTACAAGGCTATCGGCAACCCAGAGGGCCCCAACAGCCAGGCCTATACCGCGCAGGAACACGGTACGGCCTACC
This sequence comes from Frateuria edaphi, assembly GCF_021117405.1. Taxonomy (NCBI): domain Bacteria; kingdom Pseudomonadati; phylum Pseudomonadota; class Gammaproteobacteria; order Lysobacterales; family Rhodanobacteraceae; genus Frateuria; species Frateuria edaphi. The sequence continues at coordinate 1,162,547 of NZ_CP088251.1, read as the reverse complement.
GCTACGACGAGCGGTTCTGGTTCAAGAACAACCACGCGGTCCGCCTGCGTTGCGCCCGACCGGCCCGCAGCGAGGCCGGCGCCGCCTGGGCGACCGCATTCGACAAGGGCTGCGACGCGGTCGCCGCCGACCTGGCCCGATGAGGTTCCAAGGATGACGCACTACCAGGCTTCCGCCACGTGGGCGGCCGCCGCCGATGAAGCCGACCCGCTGCGCGCGTTCCGCGACGAGTTCCTGATTCCTCCGCACGAAGGCCGCGATTCGAACTACTTCTGCGGCAACTCGCTGGGTCTGCAGCCGCGCGCGGTGCGCGACTCGGTTGCAGCGGAGCTGGACTACTGGGGCGAGTTGGGCGTGGAAGGCCATTTCAAGGGCCGCTTGCCCTGGATGGACTACCACGAGTTCGTGCGCGACGACCTGGCGCAGGTGGTCGGCGCGCTACCGTCCGAAGTCGTTGCGATGAACACGCTGGGCGTGAACCTGCACCTGATGATGGTGAGCTTCTACCGTCCCTCGCCCGAACGCCACGCGATCCTGATCGAAGCCGGCGCCTTCCCCACCGATCGCTATGCGGTCGAATCGCAGATCCGCTTCCACGGCTACGACCCGGCCACCTCGCTGATCGAGCTGGAGCCGGACGAGCCCAACGGCACGATCTCGGATGCGGCCTTCAAGCGCGCCCTGGCCGAACACGGCGCGCGTACCGCGCTGGTGATGCTCCCGGGCGTGCAGTACCGCACCGGCCAGGCGTTCGACCTGAAGGCGATCGCCCGCCTGGCCCACGCACAGGGTTGCCAGGTCGGGTTCGACCTCGCCCATGCCGTCGGCAACCTGCCGCTGCAGCTGCACGACAGCGACGCGGATTTCGCGATCTGGTGCAGCTACAAGTATTTGAATTCCGGCCCCGGCGCCGTTGGTGGCGCGTTCGTGCACGAGCGCCATGCGCGCGCAGCGTTGCCGCGCTTCGCCGGCTGGTGGGGGCATGACAAGACCACGCGCTTCCAGATGGGTCCGCAGTTCGAGCCCACGCCCGGCGCGGACGGGTGGCAGCTGTCCAACCCGCCGATCCTGGCGCTGGCGCCGCTGCGTGTGTCGCTGGAGCTCTTCCGCCGCGCCGGCATGGCACGACTGCGCGAAAAGTCGCTCGAGCTGACCGGCTATCTCGAATGGCTGGTGCGTACGCAGTTGCCCGACGTGCTGGACATTGTCACGCCCGCCGACCCGGCGCGCCGTGGCGCCCAATTGTCGATCCGCGTGCTCGGCGGCCGCGCCCGTGGGCGCGCGCTCTTCGAGTACCTGATGGCCAATGGCGTTATTGGCGACTGGCGCGAGCCGGACGTCATCCGCATTTCCCCCGCCCCGCTCTACAACCGCCACGCCGATTGCCTGGCCTTTGCGGAGGCGGTGCGGCGCTGGGCTGCCGGCTGACATGTCCGGCGAGCAGGCGCACTGGGAAGGGGTCTACCGCAACCGCTCCGCCCAGGCGGTGAGCTGGTATCGCCCACACCTGGACGTGTCGCTGGCCTTGCTGCGCCAGGTCGGCCTGGGTGCTTCCACGCGGGTGGTCGACGTGGGCGGCGGCGCCTCCACGCTGGTCGATGACCTGCTCGCGCAGGGGCTAGGCGACATCACCGTGCTGGATCTTTCGCAAGCGGCCCTCGATGTCGCGCGCGAACGCCTGGGTCCGCGCGGCGAGGTGGTGCGCTGGCTCGCCACCGATCTTCTTGAAGCCGACCTCGCGCCTGCCGCGTTCGATCTCTGGCACGACCGCGCCGTGCTGCATTTCCTCACCTCGCCGACGCAAACCGCACGCTATGCCGCACAGGCGGCGCGCGCCGTGCGGCCGGGCGGCCATGCCGTGATCGGGGGTTTCGCCCCGGACGGTCCGGAGCGCTGCAGCGGGCTGAAGGTCGCGCGGCGCTCCGCCGGCGACATTGCCGCCCTGCTCGGCCCGGCGTTCCGCCTGCTCGACCAACGGTCCGAGCAGCACACCACGCCCGCCGGCACGTGCCAGGCGTTCGCCTACGCGTTGCTCGAACGGCGCTGACGCGTTTCATCGTGGCTTGATCGCGGATCGGCGAGGGTGGGACCTTCCGCCGCCCGGAGACCGCCATGAAAAACGACGCACCGCACGACGATACCGACCTCAACAAGCTCGGTGAACTGATCGACGACATCGAGGTGGCGATGCTCACCACGCTGGCCGCGGACGGCTCCCTGGTCAGCCGCCCGCTGCAGACGCTCAAGCTCACCGCCGACGGCGAACTGGTGTTCTTCACCGCGGCCGACAGTGCCAAGGTCGACCAGCTCACCGACGACCTGGACGTCAATCTCGCCTACGCCAACCAGGACGACAAATGCTATGTCTCCGTGCGCGGCCGGGCGCGCATCGACCGCGACCAGGCCTTGATCGAGGAGCTGTGGTCGCCGGCGCAGAAGGTGTTTTTCTCCGGCAAGGACGATCCCAACCTCGCGGTCCTTCGCGTGCGCGTGCGCGATGCGATGTACTGGGAGTCGTCGGGCAACTTCGTGGAGCGTGCGCTGGATTTCGCCCGCGGGATGTGGAGCGAGCAGCCGCGCGACCTCGGCCACCAGGGCCACCTCCACGGTTGACGCGGCTTTACGTCAGCCGTCCCGCAGCAGCTGCCGCAATTTGCGTCCCAGTTCGGCGAGCGTATAGGGCTTGCCGAGCAGCGGAGACTGCGGATCCGTCGCGCCGTTGCGTTGCGCCGCCGCGGCCGAGTAGCCGGTGGTGAACAGCACTTTCAGGCCCGGCCGGCGAAGGCGGGCTTCCTCCGCCAGCCGGCGTCCGTCGATCTCTGGCATGACCACGTCGGTCAGCAGCAGCGCAACGTCCGCGTGCGTGGCGAGTTCGTCGAGCGCAGCCTGCGCGCCGTCCGCCTCCAGCACACGGTAGCCCAGCTCCCGCAGGGCCTCGGCAGTGACCTTGCGCACCGCCGGCTCATCGTCCACAAGCAGGATCAATTCTTGTTGTCCGGTCGGCAACGCGGCCGCAGCGGTGGATGCCTTCTGTCCGTCCGCCTCGCCGATCAGCCGCGGCAGATAGACCTTGACGCCGGTGCCGCGACCCGGCTCCGAATAGATCGCGACGTGTCCACCCGATTGCTTGACGAATCCATAGACCTGGCTGAGGCCCAGGCCTGTGCCCTGCCCCGCCTGCTTGGTGGTGAAGAACGGATCGAAGGCGCGCGCGGCCACCTCCGGCGGCATGCCGGTGCCACTGTCGCTGACCGTGATCGACACATAGTCACCTGCTTCCATGTCCGGATGTCCGGCAACGTAGCGCCGATCGAGGCTGGCGTTGGCTGTTTCGATGGTCAGGCGGCCGCCGCCGGGCATGGCGTCACGGGCATTCACGGCGAGATTGAGGATGACGTTCTCAAGCTGGTTCGCATCGACCAGCGTCGGCCACAAACCGGCGCCCGTCAGCACTTCCAGGCGGATGTCCGGCCCGATCGCGTGGCGCAGCAGCTCGGACATGCCCTCCACCAGCACATTGGCGTCCACCGGCCGTGGCTCGAGCGGTTGCTGGCGGGCGAACGCGAGCAGGCGCTGGGTCAGCGTGGCGGCGCGGCTGGCCGCCTCCATGGCGTTCCCGGCGTACCGTTGCTCGGGGGCGTCGTCGGCCAACCGGTGTTGCAGCAGGTCGAGGGAGCCGATCACTACAGCAAGCATGTTGTTGAAGTCGTGCGCGATGCCGCCGGTAAGGTGGCCGACCGCCTCCATCTTCTGGCTTTGCCGCAACGTCGCCTCGGCCTGTGCCAGTGCGCTCGCCTGTTCCTTCTGTTCGGTGACGTCGCGTCCGCTGGCGTAGATCGTGCCTTCGTCCTGGCTGGCGAGCCAGGAAATGCAGCGGTAACTGCCATCCTTGTGCCGCATGCGGTTCTCGAACGCCGGCCCCTTGATCAAGCTCGAAAAGAAGGGACGCTCGCCGACCTCGCGATCGTCGGGGTGGATGAACTCGTAGGCGCGATGCCCGACCACCTCTGTCGCCCGCCAGCCGAGCATCGTGTGCCAGGCGTCGCTGACCTGCAGGAAGTAGCCGCGCTCGTCGACCACCGCCTGCAGGTCGCGCGAATGCTTCCATGCGCGGTCGCGTTCGCGGGTGCGGGCCTCGACCCGTTGCTCGAGCGTTTCGTTGATCTCGCGCAGCCGTTCCTCGGCGGCACGGCGCTCGTCGATCTCGCCTTGCGCCACGGCGTACAGGTTCGCATTGTCGATCGCGATCGCCGCGTGCGCGGCGATGCCGGCCATCAGACGTTCGTGCCGCGCGGAAAAACGCCCCGGCTCGGGATGGCCGAAAAACAACCCGCCCGACACGCGGCCCGAGCGGGAGACCACCGGCACGGCCAGATAGCTGCGCACCGGCGGATGCCCGGGTGGCAGGCCATGGTAGGGCGGACCCTTGCCGTAACGCGGATCGAGCAGGACATCGTCGCAGCGGACGACGCTCTCGCCCGACAGCGTGGGCCGGAACAGGAAGCTGGCCCGCGGCATCGGGTACCGATCGAACACGTGCCGGTCCACGCCGGAGAGGGTGTAGAGCATCATGCTCTCGCCCGCCTCGTTGGTGGTGTTGTAGAAGAACGCGCCCATGCTGGCGCCGATCAGCGCGACGCCGGCATCGGTGACCGTCTGCACGATGCGTTCCAGTTCCAGTTCGCTGGCCACCGTCGCACCCACGCGATTGAGTGTCTCCAGCGCCTGGCTTTCGTCACGCAATGCCCGCTCGGTCTGCACGCGCACCGTGTCGTCGTGCATGGTGAGGACCGCGCCGAGCGGCCTGCCATCGACATCGTGGATCGGGCGCGCGGAGCCCTGCGCGATGATCTCGGAACCGTCCGGACGCCGGATGCGCCAGCAGGCGCCGGTGACGATTTCGCCATCGAGCACCGCCCGCGACAGCGGCAGCTCACGCGACGGATAGGGCCGTCCATCCTCGGTCAGCAACCGGTAGGCGCCGGCGTAGTCGTCCGGGCCTACGTCGAGCCGGGCAACTCCATGCAACCGTGCCGCGGCTTCGTTGACATAGGTGATCTGGCCCGTGGTGTCGACCAGGATCACGCCTTCGGCCAGCTGTCCCAGGACCGCCGCCTGCTCTGCCGCGAGCAGCTCGCGTGGCATGCCCCGCCGACTTTCACCCCCGCTCATGGCAATAGCCCCTGCGCCGACGGGCCGCACGCCGGGCCTTGCGAGATGTCGCTGGCAGGATCGGAGGCATGGCGCGAAGTATCGGCCGGACGCCGTGAACCGCCCCTCAAACGGACTGAACGGTTGTTCAGCCCGGCAGTGCCGCCAGGCGTGCGGCCAGTATTTCCAGCCCCACGTCCCCACCGCCACCGGGCGACACCCGTTCGGCAAGGCTGCGCTCCGGCGTGCGCCCCTCGCCCGCGGCCGCGGCGGCGGCGGCCGCGGCACGATAGGCCTCACGGAACGGTACGCCGGCCGCTGCCTGCTCGATGGCCACATCGGTGGCATACATCGCCGGTTCGATCGCCGCGCGCATGGCCGGCTCGTTCCAGCGCATACGCTCGATCAGGTCGGGCACCAGTTCCAGCGCGGCCAGCCCGTGGGTCATGCCGTGGAAGATCGAGCCCTTGGAAAACTGCAGGTCGCGCTGGTACCCGGTCGGCAGCGACAGCAGCTGCTCGATCTCGCAACGCGCCGCTGCCACGGTGGCGTAGCTGGCACGCAGCAGTTCGACGACGTCCGGGTTGCGCTTGTTGGGCATGATCGAGCTGCCGGTGGTGTACTCCGGCGGCAGGCTGACGAAGCCGAATTCGGCGGTCGTGAACAGCGACAGGTCCCAGGCCAGGCGGCGCAAGTCCAGCAGCGCGCTGGCCATCGCTTCGAGCGCGGCCAGCTCGAATTTGCCGCGCGAAAGCTGCGCGTAGATCGGCGATACCTGCATGCGCGAGAAGCCCAGCGCCGCGGTGGTGTGTTCGCGATCGAGCGGCAGGTTCACGCCGTAGCCGGCGGCCGTACCCAGCGGGTTGGCGTCGATCCAGGCGAGTGTCTGGCGGGCGCGATGCGTGTTGTCGATGAAGGCTTCGGCGAAGCCGGCGAACCACATGGCGGTGGAAGACACCACGGCGCGCTGAAGGTGCGTGTAGCCCGGCAGCGGCAGCGCCGGTTGCGCGGCGCGCTCCAGGCACACGCGCGCGATCGCGCGGCAGTGCCTGGCAAGCGCATCGAGCTTTTCCTTCAACCACAATCGCGTGGCGACCAGGATCTGGTCGTTGCGACTGCGTCCAGTGTGCACGCGCCGGCCGGCATCGCCCAGCCGCTCGGTAAGCCGCGCCTCGATCGCCGAATGGCCGTCCTCGTAACGCTCGTCCAGGACGAAGGCGCCCGAGCGGAAATCCCCGGCCAGCGCGTCGAGCTCGTGCGCGAGCGCCGTAGCCTCCTGCGCACTGACCACGCCGATGCGGGCGAGGCCTTCGACATGCGCCTTGCTGGCGGTGACGTCGTGCAGGAAGAACTCCCGGTCCAGCAGCACGTCGTTGCCGGCGAGGAACCGCATGATCCTGGCGTCGGTCTCGACGCCGGCTTTCTGCCACAGGAGATCGCTCATGACTGGTCGTCCGGATGCAAGGGTGAAAGGGATTGGCGAAGGAAGGCGATCGCGGAGTCGGGCGCCAGTTCGCGCCGCTCGCCGCTCCCCCGGTGCTTGAGTTCCACTGTGCCGCTGTCCAGTCCGCGCGGTCCGACGAGCACTTGCCAGGGCAAGCCGATCAGGTCCATGCGGGCGAACTTCGCGCCGGGCCGTTCGTCGGTGTCGTCGAGCAACACGCTCAGTCCGGCGGACTGCAGGCCGGCGTAGAGCGATGCGCATGCTGCGTCGACGCGGGCGTCGCCGTGCTTCAGATGCAACAGTCCCACCTGGAACGGCGCGACACCGTCCGGCCAGACGATGCCCTGGTCGTCATGGCTGGCCTCGATGATCGCCCCCAGCAGCCGTGACACGCCCACGCCGTAGCAGCCGCCGTGGATCGGCCGTTCGATGCCGTCGGTTCCGCGCACCATGGCCTTCATCGGCACCGAGTATTTGGTGCCGAAGTAGAAGATCTGGCCGACCTCGATGCCGCGTGCTAGCACCTGCCGTTCCGCCGGCACCTCGCGCTCGAAACGGCCGGCGTCGTGCACGTCCTCGGTGGCGGCGTACGGCGCCGTCCATGCGTCGACCAGCGGTGTCAGGTCGCCGTCGTAGTCCACGTCCGCGCCAGGCACGGGCAGATCCAGCACGGCGCGATCGCAGAACACGGCCGATTCGCCGGTCTGCGCCAGCACCAGGAACTCGTGCGAGAGGTCGCCGCCGATCGGGCCGGTTTCCGCACGCATGGGTATCGCCTTGACGCCCATCCGGTCGAACATGCGCAGATAGGCCACGAACATGCGCTGGTAGGAACGGCGTGCGGCGGCTTCGTCCAGGTCGAACGAATAGGCGTCCTTCATGAGGAACTCGCGACCACGCATCACGCCGAAGCGCGGCCGCTGCTCGTCGCGGAACTTCCACTGGAACTGGTAGAGGTTGAGCGGCAGGCTGCGCCAGGAGCTGACGTAGCTGCGGAAGATCTCCGTGATCATTTCCTCGTTGGTCGGCCCGTAAAGCAGCTCGCGTTCGTGGCGATCGCGGATGCGCAGCATCTCCGGGCCGTACGCGTCGTAGCGGCCACTCTCGCGCCACAGGTCGGCCAGTTGCAGCGTGGGCATCAGCAGTTCGACCGCGCCGGCGCGGTCCATTTCCTCGCGCACGATGCGCTCGATGTTTTTCAGCACGCGCAGGCCCAGCGGCAGCCAGGCGTAGATGCCGGCTGCCTCCTGCCGGATCAGGCCGGCGCGAAGCATCAGCCGGTGCGAGGCGATCTGCGCCTCGGCGGGATTTTCCTTGAGGGTGGGTAGCAGGTAGCGGGTCAGGCGCATGGTGGTTTCTCGGCAGCGGGCAAAAGGACGAAGGCGACGCGGGTTCGCCTTACGGTCGTTTCGCCTGCGCCACCGGGATGCCCGTCAGTTCGCCCTGCCCCAGCGCGCGGTTGATGTTCTGCATGGCCTGGGTGGCGGCGCCCTTGAGCAGGTTGTCGAGCGTGGCGACGACGACCACGCGGCGTCCATCGGGGCCCATCGCAAAGCCACCGATCTCCGCGTGGTGCCTGCCGGCGATGCGGCTGACCCACGGCGCCTCATCCAGCACGCGCACCAGCGGCTCGTCCCCGTAGGCGTGGCGGAAACGCGCCATCACGTCCTCGCGCTTCATCGCGCGGGCGAGGTAGAGATTGCAGGTGACGGTCAGGCCGCGGAAGTGCGGCGCGACGTGCGGCATGAACTCCACCGGCACGCCAAGGTGCGCCGAGGTCTCGCGCTCGTGCATGTGGCCGGTGAGCGAGTACGGCATCAGGTTGTCGCGCAGCTTCTCGGGGTCATTCTTGTCCGAGGGCGTGGTGCCCGCGCCCGAGTAGCCCGACACGCCGAAGCACACCGGCGGCGCGGCCAGCAAGTCCTTCAGCGGGGCGACCGCCAGCTGGATCGCGGTGGCGTAGCAGCCGGGGTTGCTGATGCGTCGCTGGCCGCGCCAGCGGTCGCGCGTCAGTTCCGGCAGGCCGTAGTACCAGCGTTCGTCGAAGCGGAAGTCGGCCGACAGGTCCACGATCAGCGGATCCGCGCCCGCCTTGTCGAAGGCTTCCACGCAGGCAGCCGCCTTGCCGTTGGGCAGGGCCAGGGTCACCACGTCGGCGCCCAGCGCGGGCAGGTCCTCGTGCGCGGGGGCGCTGTAGCGCAGCTCGCCGGCGTACTCGGGCACGTGGGCGTCCACGCGCTGGCCGTCCAGCTCGCGCGAGGAGACATAGGCCAGCTCCAGCGCTGGGTGGCGGGCGATCAGGCGGATCAGCTCCGCGCCGGTGTGGCCGCGCGCACCGACGATACCTACGGTTTTCCGTTCCATCCCGGCCGGCCTCATGCTGCGTTGTCCTTCAAGGGGGCCGGATCGACCAGCGTCGGCTGCCGCTGCGCGCAATGCGCCACGCAGCGCTCGATCAGGCGGAAATCGTCGATGCCGTACCAGTACACCTTCCAGCGCGGCTGCTTGAGCGAGCCGTCGCATTCGGCGTCGTAGAACGGATTGACGTTGTTGCCATGGCGGGAGCGCCAGAACAGACGCGGGTTGGCCTCGCGCATGACGAGCCAGACGGCGCGCCCCAGGCCCTCGCCCTGCGCCTCGTCCAGCACCGCGAACTTGTCGAGGTAGGCCATGCCCTCTTCCCGGGTCAGGATCATCGCCGCGCGGTAGTTCTCGCTGACGTAGACGCGCCAGGGCCGGGTGCGCTCGAAGTAGTCGGGCACCAGCGCGCGACCGAAGCTCGATTCGATCAACTTACGCAGGCGTGCCTGGTCCACACCCTCCCACGAATCGAAGGTCAGCACCTTCTCGCCGCGGCGCACCAGCGTGCCCGAGCCCTTGTGGGTGAACAGCTCCTTGGCCAGCTCCGCCGGCCGCGTGATCGACACCGACGAGGTGAGCGGCAGGTCGGCCAGCAGGTCGGCGATCTGTTCGAGCTTGAGCCGCATGCCGCCGTCGATCCACGGCTGTGCCATCAGGTGGTCGTACTCGGTGGAGAGGTTGATCGAGTCGATCACCTGCCCCTGCGCGTCGAGCAGCCCGCCGGTGCCGGTGAGGAACACGATCTTGTAGGGCTGCAGCACGCGCACCAGCTCGTTGGCGGCGATGTCCGCATTGATGTTGAGAAGCTGGCCCTCGGCCGTCTCGCCCAGGCTGGCGATCACCGGGATCGCGTTGGCGCGCAACGCCCCCTCGATCGGCGCGAGTTCGACGCCGGTGGTCCTGCCGACCATGCCCAGCGCCTCGCGGTCCAGGTAGTCGGACATGAAGACACCCGAGGCCACCGACACGGCGCGCGTGTCCATCGCATGCAGCGCGTCGACCAGCCGCAGGTTCTGCTGCTGGAACACGCGTCGCACCACGCCCATCGCCTGCGGCGTGGTCACGCGCAGGCCGCCCACGGTCTGCTTGGTGATGCCGGCGGCGGCCAGTTCCTGGTCCAGCTGCGGGCCGGCGCCGTGCAGCACGATAGGCGTGAGGCCCACCTGCTGCAGGAAGGTCAGCGACGAGGCCAGCGCCGGCAGGTCGTCGCGCAACACGGCGCCGCCGACCTTGACCACGGCGAAACGCTTGGCATCCATCTGCGAGAAGCGCTTCAGGTACTGCTGGATTTCCTTCGCGCTGCCCATGCTCTCGAGCAGGCGTACGATGGTCTTGCGCGTGTGCTTATGCGTTTCCACGGCTCACGATCCGGTAGAGGTTGTCTGCGTATTGCCGCAGTTGGTCGAGCGCGACCCATTCGTCCGCGCTGTGCGCCTGGGCGATGTCGCCCGGGCCGTAGACGAAGGCGGTATAGCCGGCTGCGGAGAACAGCGCCGCTTCGGTCCAGAAATCCACCGCGTTGCCGACCGGGATCTCCAGCTCGTCCGCCAGGTCGCGCGCCACCAGTCGCCTTGCCTCGGCGCTGGCGGTATCGCCGGCCGGCAGCGAGCTGCCGCGGAAGGTTTCCTCGAAGTGCACCGGCGGCACTTGCCCGAGGTGGCGGAAACGATCGAGCAGCGCGTCCGGATCCATGGTCGGCAACGACCGGAAGCCGAAACGCACCTCGGCGGCCGGGGCGATCACGTTCGCCTTGATGCCGCCTTCCACGCGACCGATGTTGAAGCGCAGGCCGGTCAGGCCGCCGAAGCGCTCATGCGATTGCGCGGCCACGAAGTCCAGCGCCGCCGCGCCCCAGCGCATGGCCTGGTGCAAGGCGCTGTCGGCAGGTTTCTGCTCGCCCGAGGCGTGCCCCGCGTGGCCGGCGAAGCGCATCAGCACGGACTGGATACCCCGGTGTGCCAGCACCGCCTCGCCCTGGGTGGGCTCGGCCACGATCACGGCTTCGTAGGGAGTTCCCTCCGCGACCGGGGCAAAGGCGTGCAGGAAGCCGGCGATGCAGCGCGCGTCATTGGCTTCCTCGTCGGTGGAGAACAGCAACGCCAGCGGGCCGTCCGTGGCCTGCGCCACCGCCAGCAGCGCGGCCGCGGCGCCCTTGATGTCGCAGGCGCCCAGGCCGATGGCACGGTCGTCCTCGACACGCAGCACGTGCGGGTCGGCGCTCCAAGCGGGCGAGTCGGGCACCGTGTCCAGATGCACGTTGAACAAGAGCCGCGGCTGGCCGCGCACGGCATGCAAGGTCACGGCGCCGGCACCATGATCGGTCACCGTCACGTCGAAACCGGGCAGCTGTGCGCGCAGGTAATCGAACATCCCGCCCGTGCCGATGGCCCGCGGCGGATTGCGCGTGTCGAAGGCGACCAGCGCGCGCAGGTGCTCCAGCGTGGCATCCAGCAAGGTGCCCATCACACGCCCCACGGAGGCAAAGTTCCTATCCCTGCGGGAGGGCGGATAGAAATGAGCGTGGTGCTCATACCTTGGCGCTCCGGTTCACTTCCGCCCACAGCGTCGAACTCATGCCGAACAGCTTGATGAAGCCTTCCGCCTCCTCCACGCCCCAGTCGGCCGACTGCGCGTAGGTGGCGCCCTTGGCGTTGAGGATGTGCGGCGATTCCACCGCTACCGCCTCGACCGTGCCGCCATGGGTCTGCAGCGTCACGACGCCATTGACGGTGGCCTGGCTGGAAGCCAGGAAGGCTTCCAGGTCGGTCTTCAACGGATCGTGGAAAAAGCCCTCGTACACGACTTCCACCCACTTGCGCGCCACTTCGGGCTTGAACCGGTTCTGCTGTTTGGAGAGCACGGCCTCCTCCAGCGCGCGATGGGCTGCCAGCAGCGCGAACAGGCCGGGCGCCTCGAACACGATGCGGCCCTTTAGGCCGATGGTCGTGTCGCCGGTATACATGCCACGGCCGACGCCGTAACGCGCGAACAACGCGTTGAGCTTTGCCAGAAGCCGGTGCCCCGGCAGGCGTTCGCCGTCCAGGCTCACTGCTTCGCCGCGCTCGAAACCCACCTTTACTGCAAGCGGTCCGGACGGCCATTCGGCGCGCGGCTTGCACCACCCACGCGCGCCCTCGCCCGGCGTCTGCCACTTGTCGATCTCGCCGCCTGACATGGTCACGCCCAGCAGGTTCTCGTTGATGGTGTAGGCCTGCTGCTTGGCGCGCACGCCGAAGCCGCGCTCTTCCAGGTACTTCTGTTCATAGGCGCGGGTCTGGGTGTGCTGCTTCTGGATCTCGCGGATCGGCGCCACGATGCGGTAGTCGCCCAGCGCCTTCACCGCAAGGTCGAAGCGCACCTGGTCGTTGCCCATGCCGGTGCAGCCGTGCGCGATCGCGTTGGTGCCCAGCTCGGCGCACCGCGCGAGGGCAGCTTCCACGATCAGGTAGCGGTCGGAGACCAGCAGAGGGTACTGGCCCTGGTAGCCCTCGCCTGCCCACACGAACGGTTTGACGAAGCCGTTCCAGATCGCGGGGCCGCCGTCGACGGTGAGATGGCTGGCCACGCCGAGTTCCGCGGCGCGGTGTTCGATGAAGGCGCGCTCCTCGTCATCCACGCCGCCGGTGTCGGCGAACACGGTATGCACGTTGAAGCCCTGTTCCTTGAGGTAGGGCACGCAGAAGCTGGTGTCGAGGCCGCCGGAAAAGGCGAGGACGATGTCTTGCTGGCTCATGGGTTGTCTCGTTCGGATCGGGCGGTCAAGAAGCAAGCAGCGAGGCCATTACGGCCTTCTGCACGTGCAGGCGGTTTTCGGCTTCGTCGATGGCGATGCAGTAGGGCGCATCCATCACCCCGTCGGTCGCCTTGACGTTGCGGCGAAGCGGCAGGCAATGGCTGAACAGGCCGTTGTCGGTCAATGCCATCTTGGCCTCGTCCACCATGAAGTGGCGGTGTGCCTCGCGGATCGGCTTTTCCTGCTCCCAGCGGCCGAAGTACGGCAGCGCGCCCCAGCTCTTGGCGTAGACGACGTGGGCGCCGCGATAGGCTTCTTCGATGTCGTGGCTGACCTTCAGCGAGCCACCGTTCTGCGCGGCGTTCTGGCGACCGGCCTCCATGTAGCGCTCGTCGAGCACGTACTCGGGCGTGGGGCACAGCAGGGTCACGTCCATGCCGAGCTTGGTCGCGATCAGCAGCGCCGAGTTCGCCACGGCGGTGTTGAGCGGCTTGGGGTGATAGGTCCAGGTCAGCACGTACTTCCTGTTCTGCAGGTCACCCAGGTGTTCTTTCAGCGCCAGCGCATGCGCCAGTTCCTGGCAGGGATGGGTGATCGTTTCCATGTTGATCACCGGCACGGTGGCGTAGCGGGCGAACGCCTTGATGACGCGGTCCTCGCGGTCCACCGACCAGTCCTGGAACTTCGGGAAGGCGCGCACGGCGATCAGGTCGACGTAACGGCTGAGCACGCGCGCGACTTCGGCGATGTGTTCCTCCGCCTCGCCGTCCATCACGGTGCCCACCTCGAACTCGATCGGCCAGGCGTCCTTGCCCGGCGCAAGCACGATCGCGTGGCCGCCGAGATGGAACGCGCCCAGCTCGAAGCTGGTGCGCGTGCGCATCGAGGGATTGAAGAACAGGAGCGCGATGGACTTGCCGGCCAGCTGCTGGCCACGCGGCGATCGCTTGAAAGCGGCAGCCTGCTCCAGCAGGGCGTCGATCTCGGCGCGGCTGTAGTCCTGGGTCGTGAGGAAATGTCGAAGGGCCATCGGCGGGTGCCTCTTGTGAAGAGAGCGGCCATGGATGGCCGCTGTTTGCTTCTGCGCAGATCGACCTGCGCACAAGCAACTCGGGTCGGGGGCGACCGCGGCGGGCTTCTTGAAAACAAAAAACCCGGCGCGGTGGCCGGGTTTGTTCGTCGTTGCGCCAGTTGCGCGTGCAGCGACAGCCTACCCGGCCGGATGTCGGACCAGCGGTCGGCGCGCACGCGAGGTCATGCCAGCGGCCATACGGGCGCTGGTAAGCACGGTAGCGGTGTAGACGGCTGCGGACATGGCGGTTCCGGACAGGGGAGCCGGCATCATGCCGGCATTCGTGTGGCGGCGCAACAACTTTTTTTGGACGTCCATACAAACGGACGGCCAAAACGAAAACCGCCGCCCGGAGGCGGCGGCTTCGTGGCGCAGGGCCTGTTATTCGGCCGGGGCGACGCTCACGCGCACCCGCAGCCGCTCGCCCGGATCGTAGTTCAGTCGCGAGACGTAGACGTCGCCGTGGTAGCGGTATTCGACGTCGTAACCCATCAGGCGGCGCTGCTCGCTGACCGAGCTGACCTGGCGACAGCGGGTCACCGTGTCGTCGTACTCGCGCTCGCCGCGGCCGGCCACGCCGTGGCCAACGGCGCCACCGGCCACCGCGCCGGCGACCGTGGCCGCCTTGCGGCCGTCGCCCTTGCCGACGGTGTTGCCGAGCACGCCGCCGATCACCGCGCCAAGCACGGTGCCCGCGGTGGTGTTGCCGCCGCCTTCGCGACGCACCACGGGCTCGTCATAGCACTCCTGCCGCGGCACTTCGCTACGGGCGACGCCGTACACCGGATCGACGCGCAATACGTCGGCCCAGCCGTAGTGGGTGTTCGCGTCGTCGCCTTCGGCATACCGCCCGTCCTGCGCTTGAACGGCGCCAGTGGCGAGAACGAGCGCGAGAACGGGGAGAAACATCTTGGTCATGGGACCTCCAGCATGGTCCGTAATGCGCTTCTGCGCGATTGTCATTGCAACAAATTCACGCTGAATCAACGCTTAGAGCACTCGGCGGATGACCGGCCGCACCGGGTCCGTTCAGGATCTGTCGGTTTCCTGAGCCCCCGGGTTCCCGGCGAGCCCGCCCTTCGCCCCTCGGCCCCCGGAGCGCGAGGAAGCTGAAAGCTGCCTGCTAAGATGCGCGGCTTGGCCGCGCCCCCGACACCTCCGATGCCGATCACGCTCTACAACAGCCTCACCCGCCGCACCGATCCCTTCGTGCCGCTCGATCCGCAGCGCGTGACGATGTATCTGTGCGGGCCGACGGTTTACAACTACGTGCACATCGGCAACGCGCGCGGGCCGGTGGTGTTCGACGTGCTGGTGCGGCTGCTGCGGCGGCACTACCCGCGCGTGGTCTACGCCCGCAACATCACCGACGTGGACGACAAGATCAACGCCGCGGCGCTGGCCCAGGGCACGCCCATCGGCACGATCACCGACCGCTTCACGGCCGCCTACCGCGAGGACATGGCGGCGCTGGGCATCGCTCCGCCGGACCTCGAACCCCATGCGACAGCGCACATCGGCGAGATCATCGCGATGATCGAAGCCTTGATCGCCGGCGGCCATGCCTACGCAGCCGACGGCCACGTGCTGTTCGACGTCGGCACCTATGCGGCCTACGGGCAGCTCTCCGGCCGCGACACCGACGAGTTGATTGCCGGCGCACGCGTGGAAGTGGCGCCATACAAGAAGAATCCCGCGGATTTCGTGCTGTGGAAGCCCTCCACTCCCGAGCTTCCCGGCTGGGACAGCCCCTGGGGCCGCGGCCGCCCGGGCTGGCACATCGAGTGCTCGGCCATGAGCGCGGCGCACCTGGGCACGACGATCGACATCCATGCCGGCGGCGTGGATCTCACGTTCCCGCACCACGAGAACGAGATCGCCCAGTCCACCTGCGCGCACGGTGGCGAAGTGTTCTCGCGCTGGTGGCTGCACAACGGCATGCTTACTTTCGACGGGCGCAAGATGTCCAAGTCGTTGGGCAACGTGCTGCTGGTGCACGAGCTGCTCAAGCGTCATCCGCCAGAGGCATTGCGCCTGCTGCTGCTGCGCGGTCACTACCGGCAGCCGCTGGACTGGTCCGATGCCGCGCTGGCGCAGGCGGTAAGCACGCTGGATGGCTGGTACCGCGTGCTGCGCGACCTGGCGCACGTGCCGGTGGAGGGCGAGTTGCCCGTCCCCGCGCGGGTGGAGGCAGCCCTTTGCGACGACCTCAACACCCCGCAGGCACTCGCCGAGTTGGCGTTGCTTGCCGATGCCGCACGCCAGTCCGCGAGTGCCGCGGCCAAGGCCGCGCTGCTGGGTGGCGGCGCCCTGCTCGGCCTGCTGCAGGAGGACCCGGAGGCCTGGTTCAGGCGCGGGGACGAGGCGGTCGATGCGTCCCGTATCGAAGCCCTGCTCGAAGATCGCCGCACTGCCCGCGCGGCGCGCGACTTTGCCCGAGCCGACGCCATCCGCGACGAACTGACCGCCATGGGCGTGGTGATCGAGGACGGCGCGCAGGGCACGCGCTGGAGCATTTCAAAAAGCTAGCGGCTCTCCTCACGAGTCCGCTTGCGCGGCGATGCATTTTTGCGTCCATCCGGAACAAGGCATCGCGCTCAAGCGGACTCCTGCAGGCGACCCTGCCCGTCGCGTCGCGCTGCGCGATAATGTCCGCATGAACACCACTACCCCCAGCGCCGCGCAGGCGCAGCTCGACATTGCCGAGGAATTCGCCTTCTTCAGCGACTGGTCCGAGCGCTACCAGTATCTGATCGACCTGGGCAAACAGCTGCCGCCCTTCCCGGAGGAGCGCAAGACCGAGGAGCACCGGGTGCACGGCTGCCAGTCGATGGTGTGGCTGGTCCCCGATGGCGACTCGGAGAAAATGCATTTCACCGCAACCAGCGATTCGGCCATCGTGTCCGGTCTGATCGCACTGGTGCTGCGCGTGTACTCGGATCGGCCGGCCGCCGAGATCCTCGCGACCGAGCCCGAGTTCGTTCAGTCGATCGGCCTGGCCAAGCATCTCTCTCCGACGCGTTCCAATGGCCTGACGGCGATGCTGGCCAAGCTCAAGGGTTACGCGGCGCAAGCGCAGGCCTGAACTTCCTGGAAGGCGCACCTGCGCGACAGGATCCGTGGCTGTCGCGCAGATGCGCTCCTACAAGGGAATGCTACCTGTCTGAAACTCGAAGCCCCGCATTGCGCGGGGCTTCGTCTCGATCGGATCGATGACGTCAGTCGCCCATCTGCTTCTGCAGATGCTCGCGACGCTCCTGCGCGTCGAGCGACAGCGTGGCGATCGGGCGGGCGTCCAGGCGCTCCAGGCCGATTTCCTCGTCGGTCTCCTCGCAATAGCCGTAACGACCTTCCTCGATCCGGCGCAGGGCCTTGTCGATCTTGGAGATCAGCTTGCGATAGCGGTCGCGGGTGCGCAGCTCGAGCGAGTTTTCCGTTTCGCGGGTGGCACGCTCGGCCTCGTCACCGACGTCGCGCACTTCGTCGCGCAGGTTTTCCATCGTCTGGCGCGATTCCTCGACCAGCTGGTCGCGCCAGTCCCGCAACTTGTTGCGGAAGTAGGCGAGGTGCTTGGGGCTCATGTACTCCTCGTCGTTCGAGGGACGGTAACCCTTGGGCAGGTCGATGTTGATGGTGGAAGGCAGGGCGTAACGGCCATCCTCGCGGGTCACGCCATTGTCGAGAGTTGTAGCGGAATTATTCATTGAGGACTGCGGGGTCTTCTGTTTCTTGGGTGGGGTATGGCGGGCGGTGGCCGTGGCCACGCGTGGGGTCACCATGGCGACGGCACTCGCCACTTTGCCCTTCATGGGCGCAACGGCGGGTGATGGAGATGTTTGCCTGGTCGCGACCGCCGGTGTCGCCGGTCGCGCCGATGATGGCTTGCCCGGTTTTGCGGCGGGCTTGCTCACGATCTTGTACGGCTGCGGCGCAGCCGGTTTCGCGACTGCCTTCTTCGCAGGCGTTGCCACCGGCTTGGCAGGTGCCGCTTTCTTCGGGGCCACCTTGGCTGCCGGCTTCGCCATCTTCTTCGGCGCGGCCTTCGGCTGGGGCTTGACCGGCTTCCTGGCCGCGACCTTCGGTGCCGGCTTGGCCTTGGCGGCAGGCGTGGCCTTCTTCACCGCCGGAGCCGGCTTGCGCGCGGCGCTCTTGGCAGGTGTCTTGGCGGCAGGCGCCTTTTTGGCCGGAGCCTTCTTTGCCACGGCCTTGCTGGCCGGCTTGGTCGACGGCTTCGCGGCGGCCTTGCCGGCGACCGGCTTGCGCGCAACGGGCTTCTTCGCCGACGCCGGTTTGGCGGCCGGCTTGCGGGCGGGCGCGGCCTTCTTGGCGGTGGCAGCGCTCTTGCCGGCCCGGGCTGCGGCGACCTTGGGCTTGGTCGTCCTGGCTTCTTTCGCCTTTCCCGCAGTCTTCCCTTTCTGCGCCTTGGCGGCGGTCGAACTACGCGTCGTTTTCGCCATTTCCCTTCACCGTTTTGGCCGTGGCGGCCGGGTGTTATAGCCCATGCGTCTTACACCATCAACAGGCATCTGGAATACTTCAAGGCACTACATGCCGCGAGCCGTTCTGGCTGCGTGAACGAAGTGACCCGATTCCTGCTCCTCCTGCTTGGCGCTTACAAACGCTTGTTGAGCCCCCTGCTGGGTCAGCGTTGCCGCTTCCATCCCAGTTGTTCCGATTATGCACGGATTGCCATCGTGCGCTTCGGTCCTCTGCGCGGCAGCGTGCTGGCGCTGTGGCGCATCCTTCGCTGCCAGCCGCTGTGCGACGGTGGCGAAGACCCGGTTCCCGCGCATTTCCATTTGACGCGCTGCCGTTCCCACGGGGAGCGCTGATGTAACGGATGGCCAGGGCGGCAGGGCAGCGTCGTCCGGATGTGGCGGATTGCCATTCGGGCATCCGGACCGCAAAAGGGGCCGCTGTCAATTTCCCCGAATGCGGGAAAAGGATCCGATTACGCGGCGGAGCCGTAGCCGCCCGGCACGCCCTTGCTGGCGTAGGCCACCGCGTCGTGCGGGTGCAGGCTTTCCTGGTGTTCCAGCCGCACGTGGAAATCGGCGATGCGCGGGTCGGCGTCCAGCGCTTTCTGGATCCGCCGCGCGGCGTCCTCGCAGAACATCAGGTTGCCGCCGTTGGCCAGCGCGAAGGCCTGTTCATCCTCGCGCTTGACTGCCGTCTGCACCGGCGTGCCCAGCGCCCGTTCGACGCGATCGAGTGTGGAGATCAGGTCGAAGCCGACGCCGTCGGCCAGGCGCACCAGCAACCGCGCGACGCTGCGTTGCGCATGCGGCGTGGCGACGATGCCCTGCTCGCTGCCCAGCCAGGCCATGACGGCCGCATGGTCGACCGGCCTGGAGGCATCGAAATCCCGCGAGAACTGTTCCTGGATGAGCTGCCGCGACAGCGCAGCCGATGCCGGACAGGTGGAGGAATAGACCACCTCGGTGCCGAGTTCGAGCTGGAAACCGTCGGCGCCCAGACTCGCCTCGATCGACACCGGGTAGGCACGCCAGCCGCTGTTGCCGCTGCGCAAGGCCTCCCGACGCACCAGATGGTCGAAGCGGATACTGATGCGGGCGCGGTCGGAAAGATCCCTGTGGGATTCGAGGAACGCCTGCAGCAGCGCCTCGATCATCGCCGCATCCAGGGGCTTGGCGCTGAGGTGCCTGTCGACCAGCAGATAGAGCCGCGACATGTGGATGCCACGCTTGTCCGGCCGGGTCAGGTTGACGAACGCGCCCACCTGCGCACTGGCCCGCTCCACATTGCCGTCGCCGGCATCGAAGCGCACCGGTACCTCGATGCCGTCCATGCCCACCCAGTCCAGCGCCCCGGCCAGGTGCGGCTGCGCCTGGCCAGCGACGTCGGGCAACAGGCGGGCGGTGTTTTCGTGGCTGTGCATGGGATGTCCTTGCGGCAGGCGGGGGCCGTGCGGGCTTTCTATTTTGGGGCAGCGCGCGCGGGGGCAACAGGCATGCTGCGGAAACACTGTGTTGAGTGCCTGGCCACTTGCCCGCGGTTTGGTCAGGCGGCATTCCCGCGACGCCAGCGCCGCGCGGCCTGCCAGGCCGCCAAGGTCGTCGCCAGGCCACCGGACGGACGCGCGTGCTGCAGGACCTGCAGCGGCTCGGCGGCGCCGGCCGCGCGCCGCGCCAGGCGCTCGCCCGCATGCGATTCGACGGCGCGGAATACGCTGAGCGGCCCCGCCAACCGCGACGCCTCGCGCCAGGCGGCCGTGAGCTCCTCCAGCTGGCCGCGCACGGCCGTGTTGCGCGCGGCGCCGGCACGTCGCAGCTCGTCGCGTCGCAGGCCATGGCGGGCCAGCGACGTCATCGGCAGCGGCAGGCGGTCGCGTTCGGCATCGTCATCCAGCCGGCGCAGCGCGTGCAGCAGGTGAGCGATCGCGGCCACCCGCGCGGCGCGCTCGGGCGAGGCCGATTCGCCGAACCACCAGGCGGTCTCGAGCGCGGCCAACGCACCGTGCAGCTGCGAAGCGGCCGCCAGTTGGGCGCCGAAGTCGGCCGCGGTGCCCTCTTCCAACTGGGCCATGGCCGCGACCACCGGCGCCAGCCAGCGCTCGCTGTCGATGCGGTCGGTGCGTTCATCGTCGAACAGCACCTGGGTCAGCGGATGACGGCCGCCGCTTTGCGCGGCGCCAGCCAGCTCCTCCGCCCACCAGTTCAGTTTGGTGGCGGCCACGTGCGGCTCGCGGATGCCGTAGGCGGCGGTAAGCAGTTCCTGCTCCAGCGCGGCAAGCGCGATGTGGCCGGCGTGGCGCGCGGGATCGACGAACGCGAGCGCCACACGCTGGGCCGGCTGGGCCGCGAGCCATTTGTTGACGTAGCTTTGCAGGGCATCGTGGCCGACCTCCATCACGCCACCGCCTGCCCGCGGCGCAACCAGAGGGCGAACTGGGCGGGCGTGTCGAGCACGGCGTCGGCATGCCATTCGCGCGGATCGCCACCGTCGAGGTAGCCCCAGGCCACGGCCACGGTGTACAGGCCGGCGGCGGCGCCGGCCATGACGTCGCGGCGGTCGTCGCCCACGAACAGGCTGCGGGCCGGATCGATGCCGGCGCGCTCGCAGGCCAGGCGCACGGGCGCCGGGTCGGGCTTTTTTACCGGCAAGGTGTCACCGCTGACCACCGCCGCGGCGCGGCCGTCCCAGCCGATCCGCTTGAGCAACTCTTCGGTGAGGAAGCCGGCCTTGTTGGTGACGATGCCCCAACGCACGCCGGCCGCCTCCAGTTGGGCGAGCATCGGTTCGATGCCCTCGAACGGGTGCGTCGCCGTGCCCATGACTTGTTCGTACAGCGCCAGGTAGCGCTCCACGCGCGCCTCCACCGCGGGCTCGCCCAGATGGCCGAAGGCGCAACGCAACACCGCCTTCGCGCCCCGCGAAACCACCTCGCGCACCGGCGCGTAGGGCGGCACAGGAACGCCTTCTTCCTTGCACTGTCGCTCCAGCGCGGCGTACAGGTCCGGTGCGCTGTCCAGCAGCGTGCCGTCGAGATCGAACAGCACGCCTTCGAGCGTTGGCGGAAACGACTTCATGCCGGCTTGCGCGCGCACAGCAGGTAGTTGACCGCGGTAATGCGGCTCAACGAAGCCTTGCGCGTGATCGGGTTGTAGGCCAGGCCGGAAACGTCTTCCAGCTCAAGCCCGGCATGACGGATCAGGCGGCCGAGCTCGGAGGGTTTGAGGAACTGCGCATAGTGATGGGTGCCGCGAGGCAGCAGGCGCATCACGTACTCGGCCCCGAGGATCGCCGCGCCGAAGGCGGCCGGCGTGCGATTGAGCGTGGACATGAACAGGCGTGCGCCCGGCTTCAGCAGCGCGGCCAGATCGTTCACCAGCGCTTCGGGATCGGGCACGTGCTCGATCAGCTCCATGCAGCAGACCGCATCGAAACTGGACGGTTCGCTGGCGGCCAGGGCCGCGGAAGACTGAACCCGATAGTCGACTTGCAGATCCGACTCGAACAAGTGCAGCTTCGCCACCTCGATCACCTTCTCGCCGAGGTCGATGCCGGTCACCTTCGCGCCCTCGCGCGCCAGCGCCTCGCTGAGCAGGCCACCGCCGCAGCCGACGTCGGCCACCTTCGCGCTGCGCAGGTCCGCGCGGGCGGCAACGTAGGCGGCACGCACGGGGTTGAGGTCATGCAGCGGGCGCGATTCGCCGTCGGGGTCCCACCAGCGGGCGGCCAGCTTGTCGAAGCGGGCGATTTCGTCGGGGCTGACGTTGGCGGTGGTTTCGGTCATGGAAGCAGTCCTTTCAAAACGCAGGCTTCTTGAAGGAGCGGATGGCTAGCGGGCCTGCCATTCGTACACCGTGACGTCCCAACCGCCGCTGACGTGGGTCGGGTCCCGATGGGCGATCGCACGTGCCTCCTCCTGGCCTGCCGCGCGCAGCAGGTAAGCGCCGCCGGACTTGTCGCCGAACGGGCCCGAGCGTTCCACGCGTCCCTCCGCGCGCAGTTCGTCGAGGAAACGCTGGTGCGCGGGCACTACCGCGGGGTCGAACTGCGAACGGCGCATGACCATGACGAGATAAAGATTCATGGACGTCCTTACGAGAACGCGGCGATGCGCTCGCGCCAGGCGTGCGCCTTGGCCAGGATCGCCGCCGGATCGAGGTCGACCAGTTCACGCGCGGCCAGCTTGCGGCGACCGGCGATCCACACGTCGGTCACCTGGTGCCGGCTGGCCGCGTAGGCCAGTTGCGAGGCGACGTGGAACAGCGGCTGTGTTTCGATGTCGCTCAGCCGCACCGCCGCAAGGTCGGCCTGCTTGCCCGGCTCGATCGAGCCGATGCGGCTGTCCAGGCCCATCGCCCTGGCGCCATTGAGCGTGGCCGCGCGCAGCGCGAAGGCGGCGTCGAACGCAGCGGCATCCGAAGCGACCGCCTTGGCCAGGATCGCCGCGGTGCGCAGTTCGCCGATCATGTCCAGGTCGTTGTTCGAGGCGCAACCGTCGGTGCCGATCGCCACGTTGACGCCGGCCCGGCGCAGCTTTTCCGCGGGACAGAAGCCGGAGGCAAGCTTGAGGTTGGACTCGGGGCAATGCACCACCGATACGCCGGCCTCGGCGCAGGCGGTGATTTCGCCGTCCGTCAGCTGGGTCATGTGCACCGCGATCAGGCGGTCGTTGACCAGGCCGAGCTTCTGCAGGCGCTGGAACGGGCGCAGGCCGGACTTCTTCTTCTCTTCCTCGACCTCGTGGGCCGTCTCGTGCAGGTGCAGGTGGACCGGGATGTCGAGCTGGTCGGCAAGCACGCGGATGCGCGCGAAGCTCTCGTCGGACACGGTGTAGGGCGCATGCGGCGCGAACGCCGTGCCGACCAGGCCGTCGCCGCGGAAGCTGTCGTGCACTTCACCCGCGCGCTCGAAGTATTCGTCCTGGCTCTTGGCCCAGGCGGTCGGGAACTCGATCACCGGCAGGCCAACCACGGCGCGGAAGCCGAGCCGCCGGTAGGTCGCGCCGATCACGTCGGGGAAGAAGTAGTTCTCGTTGGCGCAGGTGGTGCCGCCGCGCAGCATCTCGGCCACCGCCAGTTCCACGCCGTCGCGCACGAACTCCGGCCCGATCACCTTCGCTTCTGCCGGCCAGATGTGCTGCTGCAGCCAGGTCATCAGCGGCAGGTCGTCGGCCAGGCCGCGCAGCAGCGTCATCGGATTGTGCGTGTGGGTGTTGACCAGGCCGGGGATCAGCGCGTGCTCGGACAGCTCCACCCACTCGCGCGGCGCGTAGAGCCCGCGCGCCTGGGCGATCGGCAGAATCGCCTTGATCTGCCCACCGTCAATTGCCACCGCATGGTTGTCCAGCACCACGGCGTGCGGCTCCACGGGAACCACCCAGCGCGCTTCGATGAGGAGGTCGATCTCGGTGGTGGCTTCGGTCATCGCGGTCTCGTGTAACGGTGGAACGAAAACGGCACGGCGCCTGCGCTGCCGTGCCGTCGGTTTGCTGCTGCCGGCGCTTACTTGCCGACGCGGCTGACGTATTCGCCGGTGCGGGTGTCGACCTTGATCACCTCGTCGGTGCCCACGAACAGCGGCACGCGCACCACGGCGCCGGTCTCGAGCGTGGCCGGCTTGCCGCCGCCGCCGGAGGTGTCGCCACGGACGCCCGGATCGGTCTCGGTGATCTTCAGCTCGACGAAATTCGGCGGCTGCACGGTGATGATCTCGCCGTTGAACAGCGTGACCACGCACTCTTCCTCGCCCTTGAGCCACTTCGCCGCATCGCCCACGCCCGCCTTGGTGGCCTGGTGCTGCTCGAAGGTTTCCTGCTGCATGAAGTGCCAGAACTCGCCGTCGGAGTACAGGTACTGCATGTCGGTATCGTTGACGTCGGCGACTTCGAACGAATCGGACGACTTCATCGTCTGCTCGGTGGTGCGGCCGGTCTTCAGATTGCGGATGAAGATGCGGGTGAACGCCTGGCCCTTGCCGGGCTTGATGAAGTCGGCGTCGGTGATGACCCACGGATCATTGTTGTGAAGGATCTTCATACCCTTCTTGACGTCGTTGAGACCGGCGGTCGCCATGCGCTTTCTGCTCCAGAGGTAAACACCGCCGTTCCGGCGGCTAAAATAGGTATTTGCACGGGCCGCAGGCCCGCTTCAAGGCCCGCCATGATAACCGCAAGCCCCGCTCCCCGCCTATCGCCGACCGCGCCCGACTGGCGCGAGCTGTGGCGGGATGCCATTACCGACGCAGGCGAATTGCTTGCCGCCGTGGGGCTCGCGCACCTGGCCGATCGGCTGCCTCCGGCCGATGCCGGCTTCGCATTGCGGGTGCCGCGCGGCTTCGTGGCGCGCATGCGCCGGGGCGATCCCGGCGACCCCCTGCTGCTGCAGGTAATGCCGCAGCTGGCCGAACTCGAGCAGGTGCCGGGTTTCGTGATCGACGCGGTGGGGGATCTGGCCGCCCGGGAAGCGCAGGGCGTGCTGCACAAGTACCACGGCCGCGCGTTGCTGATCGCCAGCGGCAGCTGCGCGGTGAACTGCCGCTACTGCTTCCGCCGGCATTTTCCCTATGGCGAGGAAATCGCCGCTGCCGGGCAGTGGCGGCAGGCGCTGGCGCACCTCCAGGCCGATCCGTCGATCAGCGAACTGATCCTGTCCGGCGGCGACCCGCTCGCCTTGTCTACCTCCAAGCTGGAGGAACTCGGGCGCGGCCTGGCCGACCTGCCCCAGGTCACCCGCCTGCGCATCCATACGCGCCTGCCGGTGGTACTGCCCGAGCGCATCGACGCCTCCTTCCTGGCATGGCTGGACGCCCTGCCGTTGCAGAAGGTCATCGTGCTGCACGCCAACCACGCCAACGAATTCGACCCGACCGTGGATGCCGCCTGCGCCGCCCTGCGCCAGGCCGGCGCCACCCTGCTCAACCAGTCGGTACTGCTGCGCGGGATCAACGACGACGCGGACACCCTGGCGCTGCTGTCGGAGCGCCTGTTCGCCGCGGGTGTGCTTCCCTATTACCTGCACCAGCTCGATCGCGTGCAGGGCGCCGCCCACTTCGAGGTGGATGACGCGCGGGCCTTGGGCCTGGTCGAGACGCTGCGCCAGCGCCTGCCCGGCTATCTCGTGCCGCGGCTGGTGCGCGAAGTCGCCGGGGACGCGTCCAAACGCCCGCTGTAACCGGATACGCCATCAGGTGAGGCGGGCGTTGCCTTTGGGCGACTTGCCGCTGGCGCTATGTGAGCGAATCCGTTACAAACCCGGGATGAAGGTGAGCGGCTGGAACCGCTCGCCCTTCCGGTCGCGGCGAGGGGCGCCTGCGACCCAGCCGATCCAGGGGCAGCCGCCAGGGCTCAATGAAAAAAGACTCCGTCATCAAGATCCTCTTCGTCGAGAAATCGGTCGAGGACGCCGAACAGATCATCAGCCTGTTGCGCAACGCCGGCATCGCGGTGCGTCCGGCACGGGCAACCCAGACCGACCAGGTACAGGCGGCGCTGGACGAGCTGGAGCCCGATATCGTGCTGTTCGACCCGGCCGCGGGCATGGAGCTGCGCGAGGTGGCCCATCTGCTCGACGTGCACGGCCGCGACGTCGCGCTGCTGGCCCTGGTCAACCAGCTCGACACCCAGAGCGTGGCCGAGATGTTCGCCGGCGGCGTGCGCGGAACCGCGCTGCGCACCCAGCCCAAGCAGCTGATCGCGGTATTGCAGCGCGAGTTCGAGGCGTTGCACACGCGCCGCCAGGTGCGCCTGCTGGAGGCCGCGCTGCGCGAATCCGAGCGGCGCTGCGACGCCCTGCTCGACTCTTCCACCGACCCCATCGCCTATGTGCACGAAGGCATGCACGTGCGCGCCAACCGTGCCTATCTGGAAACCTTCGGCTACGAGGACTTCGACGACCTGCTCGGCCTGCCCGTGCTGGACATGATCGGCACCGCCGACGCCGAGGCCTTCAAGAACCTCCTGCGCGCCCACTCGCGCAAGGAGAAGGCATCCAACCAGGTCGAGCTGCAGGCCCGTCGCGCCGACGCCAGCACCTTCAAGGCCACGGTCGAATTCGCCGGCGCCACGTTCGAGGGCGAACCCTGCCTGCAGATCGTGTTCCGCCGCCAGCAGGTCGACCCTGCGCTGATCGAGCAATTGCAGCGCGATGCGGTGACCGGCCTGTTCAATCGCGCCCGCACGCTCGAGTACATCGACGAGTCGGTTGCCGCCGCGGCCAAGGGCAAGAAGGGCCAGACGCTGCTCCTGATCGAACCGGACAACTGGCAGACCATCGTGGCCGGCATCGGCCTGGGCCAGGCCGATGAGCTGCTCGCCGCGTTCGCGGGCCGTATCAGCGCATTGCTGGGCGAGACCGACATGGCCGGCCTGCTGGCCGAGCACACCATCGGCGTGATGCTGGACTCGCGCAGCGACGAGGCGATCAAGCAATGGATCGACGGCGTGCTGCAGGCCGTTGCCAGCGACATCTTCGACGCGGGCACCCGTTCGATCACGGTTACCGCGAGCATCGGCGGCAGCCTGCTGGGCGAGAAGAACGCCAATGCCGAGCTGCTGCTCAACCAGGCCAGCCAGGCGCTGCGCAACGCGCACAGCCAGGGCGGCGGCCGCAGCGAACTGCACGACCCGGCCGCCCGCGAGAAGGCCGAGGAGGAGCGCGAGCGCTACTGGCTGCAGCTGCTCAAGCAGGCGCTGGAGCAGGACAACTTCGTGCTCTACCACCAGCACACGATCAGCTTGCAGGACGCCGAGGGCGAGTACTCCGAGGTGCTGCTACGCATGAACGGGCCGCAGGGCGAGGTCCTGCCCGGCTTCTTCATGCCGATCGCCGAAAAGCACGCCCTGACGCCGGCGATCGATCGCTGGGTGCTCAACCGCGCCATCGAGATGCTCAAGTCTCGCGACGGCCAGGGTGTACAGACGACCTTCTTCGTCAAGCTCACGGCGCAATCGATGCAAGACCCCACGTTCCTGCCCTGGCTGGAAGACCGGCTCAAGCGGGCCGCGCTGCGCCAGGGCCAGATCGTGCTGGAGATGACCGAGAGCAAGGTGGTGACCCTGCTGCGTCCCGCGCAGGAGTTCATCACCCGCTGGAAGAAGATGGGCGGGCGGTTCGCGCTGGAACAGTTCGGCTCGGGCCTGAACTCGTTCCAGCTGCTGACCCACATCGATGCGGACTACCTGAAGATCGACCGCACCTACATGAACCAGTTGCCGCAGCATCCCGAGAACCAGAAGAAGATCGGGGAGATCTGCGTGCAGGCCCACGAAGCGAAGCGCCTGACCGTGGCCGAGTGGGTCGAGGACGCAACCAGCACCTCGCTGCTGTTCGCCTGCGGCGTGGATTTCGTGCAGGGCAATTTCCTGCAGGAGCCGCAGCGGCTGATGTAGCCGGCCACAGATCCGGCCACGGTAGAGCGCCCTCGGCGCGACCGCGATGCAGGCGGGAGAAACACTCCCGTCATGCCGCGCCCAGGGCGCTCCTACAGCGGCGCATTGCGGGCCCGCACGCATGGCAATCGATGGCGTTGAACGCAAAAAGCCCCGCGGATCGCTCCGCGGGGCTTTCGTCGCCAGACAAATCCGGCTGCGCTTACTCGGCGGCAGCAGCGGCCTTGGCGGCAGCCTTGGCGGCCGACACGGCGGCGATGTCTTCCTTGATGCGGGCAGCCTTGCCTTCCAGGCCACGCAGGAAGTACAGCTTGGCGCCACGCACCTTGCCCTTGCGCTTGACCTGCACCGAATCGATCGCCGGGCTGTGCGCCTGGAACACGCGCTCCACACCGGTGCCGTGCGAGATCTTGCGCACGGTGAAGGCCGAATGCAGGCCGCGGCTGCGCTTGGCGATGACGATACCCTCGAAGGCCTGCACGCGTTCGCGGTTGCCTTCCTTCACCTTGACGTTGACCACCACGGTGTCGCCGGGGCCGAATTCCGGCAGCTGGCGGGTGATCTGCTCGGCTTCGAACTGTTCGATGATCTTGTTCATGGCAACACCTGATTGAAATTTGCAATTACTGCGGCTTGACGGCCGCTTCGTCGTGCCGCTGCTGCTCCTGTCGAGCATGCTCACGGCGGAATTCTTCGAGCAATGCGCGGGACGTCTTGTCCAGCGCGCATTGCGCCAAAAGGTCGGGCCTTCGCAGCCAGGTCCGTCCCAGCGACTGCTTCAGGCGCCAACGGCGGATCGCCGCGTGGTCGCCGGAGAGCAATACCTCCGGGACGTCACCGAGTGCGTCATGCACCGGCTTCGCGTAGTGGGGACAGTCGAGCAACCCGTTCGAGAACGAATCCTGCTCGGCGGACTGCGCGTCATTCAACGCACCCTCCTGCAACCGGCCTACCGCGTCGATGATCACCGCGGCGCCCAGCTCGCCCCCGGACAGCACATAATCGCCGATGGAAAGCTCCTCGTCGACCTCGCGCGCCAGCAGGCGTTCGTCCACACCCTCGTAACGCCCGCAGAGCAAGGCGATGCGCGGCAATTTCGCCAGCGCTTCCACCCTGCCCTGCGTCAGCCGCGCTCCCTGCGGACTGAGGTAAATCACGTGCGCCGGCTCCGGCACCGCCTCGCGCATGGCCTTCATGGCCGCCCGCAAGGGCTCGATCAACATCACCATCCCGGGTCCGCCGCCGCAGGTGCGGCCGTCCACGGTTCGGTAATTGTCCGTGGCGTAGTCGCGCGGGTTCCAGGTTTCCACCTGCAGCAACTGGCGCTGCTGCGCGCGTCCCACGACACCGACGGCGGCGCACTGGCGCATGAAGTCGGGAAACAACGTGACGACATCGATGCGCATCGGATCCCTCGCCTGCTAGAACTCCGGATC
The DNA here is from genome assembly GCF_021117405.1 of Frateuria edaphi. NCBI lineage: Bacteria > Pseudomonadati > Pseudomonadota > Gammaproteobacteria > Lysobacterales > Rhodanobacteraceae > Frateuria > Frateuria edaphi. The sequence goes on along the minus strand of NZ_CP088251.1, from coordinate 1,133,492 downwards.
CCAGTCCACCACCATGCGCCCGCCGGACAAGTCCACCGAACGCACGTAAGTCCCCTGGATGAAAGGCACCAGCCGCTCGCGCGTGCCGTCCCTCACCACCACCACGTCGTTGGCGCCAGTGGCGAACAGGTGGCTGACCCGTCCGAGCACGACGCCCTCGGTGGTGACGACCTCCAGACCCTCGAGGTCGACCCAGTAATACTCGTCCTTGCCGGGCGGTGGCAGCAGCTCTCGGGCGACGTAGATGTCCTGCCCGACCAGCGCGGCCGCCGCATCGCGGTCATCCACTCCCGGCAACTGGCAAACCAGCCCCTTGCCCTGCGGATGTCCCTTGATCCCGGCGACTTCCCTGACCTCGCCCGGCGCCTTTTCGAGCAGCCAGGGCTGGTACTTGAAGATCTGCGTGCGCGGTTCGGTCCAGGATTCGATCTTGAGCCCACCCTGCACGCCGTGCAGCCCGACGATGCGTCCGACCAGGACGCGCCGACCGGCTGCGGCCATGCTTAGGCAGCAGCCTGCTGCTTGCCGGCTTCCTTGAGCAGAGCGGCGACCTTGTCGGTCAGCTGGGCACCCTTGCCCATCCACTCGTTGACGCGCTCGACGTTGAGCTCCAGGCGCTTGTCCTTGCCGGACGCGACCGGGTTGTAGAAGCCCACGTTCTCGATGCTGCGACCGTCACGCTTGTTGCGCTGGTCGGTGACAACGACGTGGTAGAAGGGACGGCCCTTGGCGCCGCCGCGCGAAAGACGAATCTTGACCATAAGTAAAAGCTCCAGAGGTGCCGGCTGTGCCGGCAGCACGCACGGGATCCGCGCGCGGTAAACGCGGCATTTTAGTGGATTTTCGGTAAAAGGGAAGACCTTGGCGATGCCGCAACGTCGGGCGCTGCGCCCTTCGCCCAGGTTAGGACAAGGCTCAGCGCATCGGCGGAAAGCCGCCGCCCATCCCGCCCATGCCCTTCATGGCCCCGCGCATCTGCCGCAGCAGGCCCTTGGTGCCGCCCTTGGAGAGCTTGGACATCATCTTTTCCATCTGCATGTACTGCTTGAGCAGGCGGTTGACGTCGGCCGGCTGGGTGCCCGAACCGCGCGCCACGCGGGCACGGCGCGAACCGTTGAGCAGGTCGGGGTGGCGACGTTCCTTCTTGGTCATCGAACCGATGATCGCGACCATGCGCTTGATCTCGTTGTCGTTGACCTTCGACTTCACGTTGTCCGGCAGGTTGGCCACGCCCGGTAGCTTGTCCATCAGGCCGGCCAAGCCGCCCATGTTGTTCATCTGCTCGAGCTGGTCGCGCATGTCGTTGAGGTCGAAGCGCTTGCCCTTCATCACCTTCTGGGCGAGCTGCTGCGCCTTCTCCTGGTCGACCTTGCGCTCGACTTCCTCGACCAGCGAAAGCACGTCGCCCATGCCGAGGATGCGCTGCGCCACGCGATCGGGGTGGAAGGGCTCCAGCGCATCGGTCTTCTCGCCAGCGCCCAGGAACTTGATCGGACGTCCGGTGATGTAGCGCACCGACAGCGCGGCGCCGCCACGGGCGTCGCCGTCGGTCTTGGTCAGCACCACGCCGGTCAGCGGCAGCGCCTCGCTGAACGCTTTCGCAGTGGTGGCCGCGTCCTGGCCGGTCATCGAATCGACCACGAACAGCGTTTCGACCGGCGTGATCGCAGCATGCAGCGCCTTGATCTCGCCCATCATCGCTTCGTCGATGTGCAGGCGGCCGGCAGTGTCGACCAGCAGCACGTCGACTACCTCGCGGCGGGCCGCGGCGATCGCGGCCTTGGCGATGTCGACCGGGTTCTGTCCCGCCTCGGACGGGAAGAACTTCACGCCGACCTGCTCGGCCAGCGTGCGCAGCTGCTCGATGGCGGCCGGACGATAGACGTCGCAGCTGACCACCATCACCTTCTTTTTCTTGCGTTCGGTGAGGAAGCGGGCGAGCTTGGCCACCGTGGTGGTCTTGCCCGCGCCCTGCAGGCCGGCCATCAGCACTACCGCGGGCGGCTGCTGTGCAAGGCTGAGTTCGGCGTTGGCCGTGCCCATCAGCTTGGTCAGCTCGTCGCTGACCACCTTTACCAGCGCCTGGCCCGGCGACAGGCTCTTGAGCACTTCCTGGCCGACCGCGCGCACCTTCACCCGCTCGATCAGCGCCTGCACCACCGGCAGCGCGACGTCCGCCTCCAGCAGCGCGATGCGCACCTCGCGCAGGGACTCGCGGATGTTTTCCTCGGTCAGCCGACCGCGACCGCGCAGGCGGTTGACGGTCGTGGAGAGGCGTTGGCTCAGCGACTCGAACATGGCGGGCTACGGCATCGGCAGGAACAAGCGGGCCAATATATCAGAGGGCTCCGTCGGCGGCCCTTAACACGTCTCCATCCAGGGGGCGATGTCCCGGGCACCGTGGCATCGGGGTGGCCCGGACGCTGAAATCGGCAATGCCAGGCGGGCGTTCACCGCACCAAAGCCCTATGCGACACTTGCCGCCCATGCTGCCCGCCCTTTCGCTCACCGCCGTCGCCTTCTACCTGCTTGCGTCCGGCCTGCTCGCCTGGCCACTGTTCGGGCACGGAGCGACCAAGCCGTCGTCGGCCTGGCAGCGCCCTGCCCTGGCGGTGGCGATGCTCGCGGTGCTGGCACATGCCGGCGTGCTGCTGGGCATGCATCGCGGAGCACTGGATCTGCATTTCTTCGCGGCGTTGTCGCTCGTCGCCTGCGTCGTCTCCGCGCTCACCCTGTTCGTCAACCTGAGCAGGCCGGTCGCCGCGCTGGGCGTGGTGGTCTTTCCGCTGGCCGCGGTGCTGCTGGCGGTCGACAGCTTCCTGGCGCCGCCGACCATGCCGGTGGCGATGGACTGGCAGATCAAGCTGCATGTGACCGTCGCGCTGGTGGCCTTCAGCCTGCTGTCCATTGCAGCGGTGCTGGCGTTGGGCCTGGCTGTGCAGGAACGCGGCCTGCGCCATCGGCAGTTCGGTCCGTGGCTGCGCGCGCTGCCGCCGCTGACGTTGACCGAAACGCTGCTGTTCCGTGTAATCGCCGCCGGTTTCGCGCTGCTGACCCTCACGCTGGTCACTGGCGCGCTGTTCGTGGGCAACCTGTTCGGCCAGCACCTTGTGCACAAGACCGTATTGTCGATTGTCGCCTGGCTGGTTTTCGGCGTGCTGCTCTACGGCCGCTGGCGCTCCGGCTGGCGCGGGCGCCGCGCCGTCAACCTCACGCTGATCGGCATGGCGGTGCTGGTGCTGGCGTTCTTCGGCTCGAAGTTCGTGCTGGAGCTGATCCTGCACCGTCCGATGCCGAGCCTGTAGCCAGGCAAGTCTCGACCCGTTCGTGCTATCTGCACCGGCGTCGATGGGCTGGCCCTTGCGCCCCTACGCGTCACGGCAGGCGTCGATCGCCTGGGACAGGCGCTCCACGCCAATGACCTCCATCTCGCCGACCTTGCCCTTCTTGGGCGCGTTGGCCTTGGGCACGATGGCGTGGCGGAACCCATGGGTAGCCGCTTCCTTCAGGCGTTCCTCGCCATTGGGGACCGGGCGGATCTCGCCGGAGAGACCCACTTCGCCAAATGCGATGGTCTTGTCCGGCAATGGGCGGTCGCGCAGCGAGGAAAGCACCGCCAGCAGGACCGGCAGGTCCGCTGCGGTTTCCTGCACGCGGATGCCGCCGACCACGTTGACGAACACGTCCTGGTCATACGCCGCCACGCCGCCGTGGCGATGCAGCACCGCCAGCAGCATGGCCAGGCGGTTCTGCTCCAGGCCCAGCGCCACGCGGCGCGGGTTGCCCAGCGAGGATTGGTCGACCAGCGCCTGTACCTCGACCAGCAACGGGCGGGTGCCCTCGCGAGTGACCATCACGGCGCTGCCGGAGGTCGGTCCCGAATGCGCGGAAAGGAAGATCGCCGAGGGGTTGGGCACCTCGCGCAGGCCCTTGTCGGACATCGCGAACACGCCCAGCTCGTTGACCGCGCCGAAGCGGTTCTTGAACGCGCGCAGCACGCGGAAGCGGCTGCCCGACTCGCCTTCGAAATACAGCACCGCGTCGACCATGTGTTCCAGCACTCGCGGACCGGCAATGCCGCCTTCCTTGGTGACATGGCCGACGAGGAACACGGACGTGCCGGTTTCCTTGGCGAAGCGCGTCAGCTTCGCGGCCGATTCGCGCACCTGGCTGACCGAGCCCGGCGCGGCGGTGAGCAGTTCGGTCCAGATCGTCTGGATAGAGTCGATCACCAGCACGTGCGGGCGCGTGGCGATCGCCTGTTCGAGAATGCGCTCGATGCACGTCTCGGCCAATGCCTGCAGCGGCTCCAGCGGCAGCCCCAGGCGTTGCGCGCGCGCGGCCACCTGCGAGAGCGACTCCTCGCCGGTGACGTACACGCTGGCCAGGTGCGCGCCCAGCGTGCCGAGCATCTGCAGCAGCAGCGTGGACTTGCCGATGCCAGGATCGCCGCCGATCAACACCACCGACCCCTGCACCAGACCCCCGCCCAACACGCGGTCGAGCTCACCGATGCCCGTGTGGGTGCGCGCCTCGGTGGTCAGCGCCACCGCCGTGAGCGGGGTGACCCTGGCCGCCCCGGCCGCATTGCCGGCGTAGCTGGAGCGTTGCGCGCCTACCGAGGCCTTCGCCGTGGACGCGGGCGCCAGCACGACTTCGCTCAGCGTGTTCCACACGCCGCACTCGATGCACTGGCCCTGCCACTTGGAGTGCTCGGCGCCGCAATCGGTGCAGACGTAGGCGGTCTTGGCTTTGGCCATGGGGAGTTCCGGTAGTCGAAGACGGGAGCTTAGCCCGCTGCCCTCGCACGGAGCGAGACAGGGGGCGCCGGATCCGCCTGTAGGAGCGCACCTGGGCGCGACCGCGCGGGATGAACCCTACATGGCGGTCTCGCACGGGTGCGCTCTACATGGGATGCCACGCGCGGATCAGTTCTCGTCCTCGACGAACAGCACGCGGCGGGTCATGCCGCAGGTGAGGTCGTAGCTGATCGTGCCGGCGTGGCGGGCGACGGTTTCCACGGGCAGGTCGTCGCCCCACAGGGTGACGCGATCGCCGACCTTCGCCTGCGGCGCGTCACGCAGGTCGAGCGTGATGAGGTCCATCGAGACGCGACCGATCAATGGCACGCGGGTGTCGCCAACCCGCACCGGCGTGCCACTGCCGGCGCTGCGCGGATAACCGTCGCCATAACCGACCGCGGCGACGCCGACCGGCATGTCTTCGGGGCAGGTCCAGGTGCCGTTGTAGCCGATCGATTCGCCCTTGCCGATGCGGTTGATGGCGATCAGGCGAGTGGCCAGCGTCATCGCCGGGCGGAAGCCGAAGTCCGCGCCGCTCCTGCCCTCGACCACCGACAGGCCGTACAGCAGGCCGCCAGTGCGCACCCAATCGACACGCGCCTCGGGCCAGCCGAGCACGGCGGCGGAGTTGGACAGCGAACGGGGCCCGTCCAGGCCGCGGGTCGCCCCGGCGAAGCGCGTGATCTGCGTGCGGGTCTGCTCGCCCTCGAAGACTTCCGAATCGGAGAAATGGCTGAGCAGGCCGATCTCCGGATCCAGTCCGGGCATCGCGGCCAGGCGCGCGTGCACGCCGGCGACTTGCTCCGGGGCGAAGCCCAGGCGGTGCATGCCGCTGTCGACCTTCAGCCACACGCGCAGGCGGCCGCGGCCAGGGCGGGCCTCGGCCAGCCAGTGCAGCTGGCTTTCATGGTGGATGGCCGCATCCAGTTGCAGGCGCTGCATCTCGGCGATGTCGCCGCCCTGGTCGGGGCCGGACAGCACCACGATGCGCTGGCGATGGCCCGCCGCGCGCAGGCGCAGACCATCGCCCAGTGCGGCTACGGCGAAGCATTCGGCCTGGGCATCCAGCGCGCGGGCGACACGCTCCAGGCCGTGGCCGTAGGCATCCGCCTTGACTACCGCCATGACACGCGCAGGGCTGGCCATCGCCTTGATGCGGGCGAGGTTGTGGCGCAGGGCGCCCAAGTGGATCGTTGCGGTGGTCGTGCGGCTCATGGGTCGTGCCGGGCGTGGCGTGGTGGGTAGAAGCCGACCAAAAGCGGAGTCCTCCGCGTTTCGCCGGCCGTTTCCGCCAGACCGACCTCGGGGAAGAGGGGCTTGGCGCCGCTACGCATCAATCGAATGAGCCAACGAACGAATCGGCCGCGTAGTTCTCGAACTTGGTGTAGTGGCCCAGGAAGGTCAGCTTCACCGTGTCGGTCGGGCCGTTTCGCTGTTTGCCAATGATGATCTCGGCCAGGCCTTTGTCCGCCGATTCCTTGTTGTAGTACTCGTCGCGGTAGATGAACATGATCACGTCCGCGTCCTGCTCGATGGCGCCCGACTCGCGCAGGTCGGACATCATCGGGCGCTTGTCGGCGCGCTGTTCCAGCGAACGATTCAACTGCGACAGGGCGATCACCGGCACGTTCAACTCCTTGGCGAGGCCCTTGAGTGAACGGGAGATTTCTGAAATCTCCGTGGCGCGGTTCTCCTTGTTCCCGGGCACCTGCATCAGCTGCAGGTAATCGATCACGATCAGGCCCAGGCCGCCGTGCTCGCGGTGCAGGCGGCGGGCGCGCGAGCGCAGCTCCACCGGCGAGAGGCCGGGCGTATCGTCAATGAAGATCTTCGCCTCGGACAGGATCGCGATGGCGTTGGTCACGCGCGGCCAGTCTTCCTCGGACAGGTCGCCGTTGCGCAGATGCTGGGCGTGGATGCGGCCGATGGAGGAGATCAGTCGCAACGCCAGCTGCGAAGCGGACATTTCCATCGAGAAGATCACTACCGCCTTCTTGCCGCGCAGCGCGGCGGCCTCGGCGATGTTCACCGAGAACGCGGTCTTGCCCATCGAGGGACGGGCCGCGACGATGATCAGGTCCGACGGCTGCAGGCCGGAGGTGAGCTCGTCCAGGTCATTGAAGCCGGTGGAGATGCCGGTCAGCTGGCCACGGTTCTCGTAGCGCTCGGTGAGCAGGCGGAAGGCGTCCTTGACCGCGTCGCGCATCGACACCGAATCCTTCTTGCCGCGCGCGCCCGACTCGGCGATCTTGAAAACCGCCTGCTCGGCGCTCTCCAGCACCTCCTGCACGCTCTTGCCTTCGGGCCGGTAGCCGTCCTCGGTGATACCCGTGCCGGCGTCGATCAGCTGCCGCAGCACCGACTTCTCGCGCACGATGTCCGCGTAGGCGCCGATATTGGCCGCGCTGGGCGTGGCGTTGGCCAGCTCGATCAGGTAGCTCGCGCCGCCGACCATCTCGGCCAGTTCGTTGGCCTCGAACCAGTCGCCCAGCGTCACCGCATCGCAGGGCATGCCCTTGTTGGCCAGTTCGTTGATCGCGCGCCAGATCAGGCGGTGGTCCTTGCGGTAGAAATCACCCTCGCCCAGCCGGTCGGCGACCTTGTCCAGCGCGTCTGGCGCGAGCATCAGGCCGCCCAGCACCGCCTGCTCGGCGTCGATGGAGTGCGGTGGCACGCGCAGCGCCTCGACGGCGGAATGGCCGCTCTTGCGCTCGGGGACAAAGGACATGGGCTCGGGTTCCTCGCAGGCTGCCGCACCGCCGGCGGTGGCGACGGACACGGGGGGAGAGGATACGCGGCAGGCTCTCAGCCGACGAGACAATAAGTCTGTGGATAAGCTGTGGGAGGCGGTGGATAACGAGGGCGGCAGGGTGCGGGGAACACCCCCATCCCGCCCGCTCCTCCCTTCAGGGAGGGTATGGGTGGAAATGGGCTTCGCTCAAAAGGAGCGTCAACGCGCGGCGGCTTCCAGCGCCCGGTAATCCTCATCCGACAGCTCCAACTGCGCGGCTCCCACGTTCTCCCTCAGGTGCTCCACCTTCGAGGTGCCGGGGATCGGCAGCATCACCGGCGAGCGCTTGAGCAGCCAGGCCAGCGCGACCTGGCCGTTGCTGGCGCCCAGGCGCTGCGCGATGCGGCTCAGCACCGAGTCGTGCGCGGCAAGGTCGCCGGCGGCCAGCGGGTACCAGGGGATGAAGCCAATGCCCTGCGCCTGGCAATGCTCCAGCACCGCCTCGCTCTTGCGGTTGGCCAGGTTGTAGAGGTTCTGCACGGTGGCGACGGGGAAATGGCGGCGGGCCGCCTCGATCTCCTCCACGCCGACCTCGCTCAGGCCCACGTGCCTGATCAGCCCCTCCTTGCGCATCTGGGCGATCACCTCGAACTGTTCCTCGCGCGGCACCTTGGCGTCGATGCGATGCAGTTGCCACAGGTCGAGGCGCTCGACGCCCAACCGTCGCAGGCTCATCAGCACGCATTGGCGCAGGTACTCCGGCCGCCCCAGCGGCGCCCAGATATCCGGCCCGTGACGGGTCAGGCCGCCCTTGGTGGCGATCAGCATGCCCCGGTATGGATGCAGCACCTCGCGGATCAGATCCTCGCTGACCTCGGGTCCATAGCTGTCCGCGGTATCGATGAGGTTGACGCCCAGCTCCGGCAAGGCCCGCAGGGTGGCGCGAGCGCCCTCGGGATCCGCGGGCTCGCCCCAGATGCCCTTGCCGGTGACGCGCATGGCGCCGAAGCCCAGGCGGTTGACCGGAATGTCGCCGCCGATCCGGAACTGGCCGGCGGCCGCTGCGTCGGGATGGTGCATAAGGGGCTCCTTCGGACGTGGACACCCTTCATGGGGTCATGCGAGGACGAGGCAAGCACCCTGCCCCGGCATGCTCGACGCGAGCTCATACCGGCCGTTAAGGACGGCCGGACGGTCTAGCGCAGCTGGCTGTCCTTGCTGCCGCGGCGGTTGTAGCCGCTGGTCGTGCGCTGCGCCTTGTCCTGCGCCTCCTGGCAGGCCACGCACAACCGCACCCCGGGGACGGCCTTGCGCCGCGCCTCGGGAATCGGCGCATCGCACTCCTCGCAGTGGTCCAGGCTCGGGCCCTGCGGCAGCTTGCTGCGCGCTCGTTTGATCGCGTCCTTCACGGTCGCGTCGATCTGATCCTGCACGGCGCCGTCGCCGGCCCAACCGATCGCCATGGCGGTCTCCGGGAATCGTCGGGGAATCCGGATGTTACCGTGACCGGCGTGAACGCGGCCGTTGCACCACCGCTACAGGAGGACGCATGCCCATCACCAGCGCCGGCATCCTGATGTACCGCCTGCACGAGGACGGCCCGCAGGTATTGCTTGCGCACCCCGGCGGTCCGTTCTGGCGCCGGCGCGACGAGGGTGCCTGGATGCTGCCCAAGGGCGAGCTGCAGCCTGGCGAGGAAGCCGAGGCGGCCGCTCGCCGCGAGTTCGAGGAAGAGCTCGGCGTATCCGCGGTGGGCCCCTTGCATCCGCTGGGACGCCTGCGCCAGCGCGGCGGCAAATGGGTCGAGGCCTTCGCGCTCGAGGGTGAGTTCGACCCGGTCACGCTGCGCAGCAACGTGTTCGAGCTGGAATGGCCGCCGCGCAGCGGCCAGCTTGCCAGTTTTCCCGAAATCGACCGGGTCGCCTGGTTCACGCTGGCCCAGGCGCGCGCCAGGATCCTGCCCAGCCAGGAAACGTTGCTCGATCGCCTGGAGGCGTATCTGGCGAACGGCGGCTAGACGCCGTCGAAGCAGACCGGCGACGCTCACGCCGCTTGATCCGGCGCATCGGTTGAATACACCGATGGCCGCCCCCGGTGACATCCCCGCGCTGTTCTGCGACGCCATGCTGGCCAACCTGGCCCACTGGTTGCGGGCGGCCGGCTACGACACGGGACTGGCGTCGGTCAGTGCCATGGACCGCGCGGTCCTGGATACGTGCCACGCGCAATCACGCCTCCTCGTCACTCGCGACCGGCACCTGGCCGCGCATGCCGGCAGAGGCATCCGGGTGGCGCTGCTCACGGTCGACGGACTGGATGCCCAGGCGAGGGAACTGACCATGGCGCTCGGCATCGACTGGGGCCGCGCGCCGTTCACCCGCTGCCTGCTCGACAACATGCCACTGCACGAGGCCACGCCGGACGAACGCGCACAGATACCGCCGCTGGCGCGCAGCCTTTCCGGTCCGTTCCAGGCCTGTCCTGCATGCGGCCGGGTGTACTGGCCAGGCAGCCACATGCGGCGCATGCGGGCGCGGCTGGAGCGGTGGCGCGCCGGATCCTGGGCGGAATGACGGGGTGGCCGCACTCAGGCGACCACGACCCCCTCGCCCTGCTTGCCCGCCACCACGCAATTGCGCCCGGCCCGCTTGGCGCGATAGAGCGCCTGGTCGGCATCCACGAGCAACTGGCGCAGGTCGTAGCCGGACTCGCCCGTGAACGCCACGCCGAAGCTGGCCGATACCGGGATGCCAGGATCCGGCTGGTCGCTCAGCATGGCGACACTGCGGCGGATCGCTTCCGCGCGCTCGATGCCGCTGTCCATCGAACACTCCGGCAGCAGCACGCCAAACTCTTCGCCGCCGAGGCGGCCGAACACGTCGGTCGAACGCATGTGTTCCTGGCAAGCGGCCACCGCGCGCCGCAGCACCTGGTCGCCGGTGGCATGGCCATAGGTGTCGTTGATCAGCTTGAAGTGGTCCAGGTCGATCAGCACCAGGCAGGCGCCCCGGGCGGAACGCTGGGCATAGCGCAGCGAGTACTCGGCCTCGCTCATGAAGTGCTTGCGGTTGTAGATGCCGGTGAGGCTGTCGCACTGCGCCATGCGCATGAACTGCAGCTGCGAGCGCTTCAGGCGCAGCAGCCACAGGCCGATCGCCAGCAGCCCCAGCGCCAGCACCGCGATGTACAGCCGGCTGGCCTCCACCGCCTTGCGATCCAGCGCCTGCTGCAGTTCGAGGATCTGGTTCTTGCGCGCCAGGGCGTCGACCTCGGTCTTCTTGGCCTGCACCTTCTGCCTGACCATCTGGTAGGCAAGCGCCCTGGCGCTGACGTCGTCCAGATAGGCCTTGTCGGCGGCCATGTACTTCTCGTGGAACGACAGGGCGTCGCGGTAGCGCCCGGCTTCGCGGTCGATTCGGTACAACAGCCGGTAAGCATCGATCAGCGGCTTGGTGTACTCGCCGCTGATGCTCGAGCGGATCGCCGCAAGAGCGTGTTGCCTGGCGCTGGCCGAGTCCCCACGCAGGTCATAGGCCCGCGCCAGTTGGGCGTCGAACTGGGAAATCAGGTTGCGATAGCCGGTGCGTCGCAGGTCCGCATAGTTGGCTTCCAGCAGATCGATCGCGTCCGCGATACGGCCCCGGTCCATGTAGTAGTCGGCCAGAAAGCCACGCGCGCCGTCGGCGAACAGCGTTTCCCCCGCGTCGGTGCAAAGCTTGATGCCGGCCAGCAGATCGCGTTCAGGCGATGCGAGCGCGCCCATGTGGTATTCCGCGTTGAGCGCGTAAACGGTCGCCTTGCACTGCGCGTCCGGGGTGGCCAGTTCGCGCTTCATGCGGTTGGCGAAGGCGATGGCGAGATCGTACTGCTCCACGCCGGTGTAGAGCTGCTGCGCCTCGCCCTCGACCTGGAACCGCGCCAGCGGATCGGTCACCCGCGGCAGCAGCTCGAGCATCCGGTCCAGCCGCGTGAACGCTTCCGCGTAGCGGTGCCCCAGCCCCAGCATGTTGACCGAGGTGGCGCCCGCCCTGGCGCGCAGCGTGATGTCGCCGGCGCCGTCGGCAACCGCGATCGCAAGTTCCGTCGCCCTGGGATAGTCACCCACCCATGCCGCTTCCCATGCCTGCAGGTAGCGCAGGTACCAGCGCTGTTCGTCAGGCAGCTGGGACGCTTCGCGGTCCAGCTCGTCGAGCAGCCGCGCGAAGCGGGCGTTGTCGGTGGTCTTGATGCTGTCGGCCAGCTTCAGCGAGGCGGCTCGATCCACCGCCCCGGCCCCGGGCCGGGCGCGTGCGAAGTCCGCGTGGCCGGCGAGCAGCAGCACGCCAACCATGGCAAGGAGGCAAGTCCGCGCATGCATGGATGCAGAGGCCATCGGCCGTGGCCGGAAGCAGGCAGGCGGTCAGGATTCGGGCAGACGCTCTTCAGCGTCGTCCTCGTCCTCATCGGGCGCCTCTTCTTCCTCGGCCGGAATCTGCAACCCGATCAGGATGCTCTGCCCCAGCAAGCGATAAAGCGCCTCGGCATCGCTTGCAAGCAGGGCTGCCGCCAGATCGGTGTCCAGCTCCGTGCCGATGATGGCCTGCAGGGCCTCCTTGCCTCCCCGGAAAACGCTGGCGTCCGATCCTGCCCGCTCCAGAATATCGATCGCATCCATGACTTCCCCCAAGGAACCGACCGCTCGGCCCCGTAGATGTGATAGCGCTGCTCCGGTGGCCGTCCCCCGTGCCCCCGCGAAGCTTCTCCAATAATGACCAATGCCGGGACCGAAAGCCACCGTATTCCGTTACCGGGCACCCCGCGGCATCCCCTGCGCGTCTCCGGCCGGGTTGCACGGGTCCGGCGAGCCCACCGCGTGGGCGGTTGCGCAGGCGTGCGCATAGCCATCGGCGGGACGGACCGCGTTCTTACATGCGCTTCACCGCCACCCGACGCCCTTCGTACTGCAATGGGCGGAAGCCAACGGAGCACCCTAATGTCCAGCATCCTCGACACCCTCAAGAGCGAACACGAACAGCTGCGCGAACTCTTCGCCAAGATCACCAAAACCGCCGACTCGGAAGCGGACGCGCGCCACGACCTGCTCAAACAGATCGAGACCCTGCTGATCCCCCACGCCAAATGGGAGGAAACCGTGTTCTACCCGGCTTTCGAGGATCGCGCCGACCACGAACAGAAGCTGATCTACGCCGAGGCGATCCAGGAACACCGCGCGGTGGAGCTTGCCGTGTTGCCGGACATCCACGCCGCCGACGTGGATTCGCGCCAGTTCGCCGGTTCCGTGCAGGTATGCGGCGAGCTCATCAAGCACCATGCGCACGAGGAAGAAACCAAGATGTTCGACGCGGTGCGCCAGCTTTTCAGCGCCGACGAGCTGGCCGAGTTCGATCGCAAGTACGCCAGCTGGAAGAAATCCTCGGGGGCCGACGCCATCACCAGCTACGCCAAGGTGAAGACCGCCGCGATGGCTTTCATGCGCAACCCGGATTCGCCGGCCTGAGCGCCTTCCGAGCCCGGACCGCGATCGGCGGAAGGAGGCGCGCGGACGCCGTGCCCTCCACCGGCGTCAACTCCGAAGCAAGCTCCATGCACGCCGCGCAACCCGCGATGGTGTACCTGTCGAGCGCCGCGCCGCGGTACGGAACGCGCCGGCGCTCATGAGCGACCTGATCGATGCCCTGCAATGGCCCGCCATGGCGGTCACCCTGGTGGCCGCGTGGCTGGTCGGTTCGCTGTCGCGGCGCAAGCGCACCTGGGGTTTCTGGTGCTTCGTGCTCAGCAACGCACTGTGGGTGGCCTGGGGCTGGCATGACCACGCCTGGGCGCTGATAGGGCTGCAGGTCGGCCTGTTCCTGTTCAACCTGCGTGGCGTGCTGAAGAACGACGACGCGGTGGAAGAGGCCGGCTGAGCGCGCGATTGCGACGCGGCGCCCAGACCCACCGGCCGAAGAACATCGCCACCGGGCCCTGAAGGAAGCGAGGATCAGGCCCGCCGACTGCGTCGCAGAACCCATAACGCGAGGGCCGCGCCAACCATCCCGAAGGCGGCGGCGCGAGCGCGCGGCGATCGGCGCACATCATCCAGCAGGCCTTCGGCCACGTTCACGCGGTCGGCCAGCAGCAGGAGCATCCAGTGGCGCAGGTCGCTCTCGCTGCGGCCGAACGCGCGGCGGCGGATCCAGCCGCTCACGCCGCTGGGCGGCACGCTGGTACCGAACACCGGCGTGATGCCCGGCCGTTCGATCGAATGGAACACCTCCACCGTGCGCCGCTGCTGCGCCGGGTGGTCGCGGGACACGCCTTCCAGCCGCGGCGGCGTGTGCTCCATCGGTACCGCCGGCCGCCTGGCCGGATCGAGGTCCACGCCCCAGTCGGGGACGTGCGAGTGGTCGGTCGCCTGGTGCATGTCTTGACCCTCAGTGCAGATGTGCGGATGCCGTGCCGGCAACCGGCGTGGGCGTGTCGATGTGGCCGGCGCGCGGCGGCACCAGCACGGTCTTGATGCAGCCATCTTCCTTGGCCGAGAAGCGGTGGTAGGCCTCGTCGACTTCTTCCAGAGGTACGCGGTGGGTGATCAGCTCGCGCGGCTTGAGCCGACCGGCGCGGATGTGCTCGATCAGGTGCGGCAGGTGGCGTTTCACGCTGGCCTGGTTCATGCGCAAGGTCAGGCCCTTGTTCATGGCGCTGCCGATCGGCACGAGGTTGAAGGTCGGCCCGTATACGCCCACGATCGAAATGTTGCCGCCGCGCCGCGCCGAATTGATCGCCCAGTGCAGCGCCGTGGCGGCGCCGGCCTGCAGCTTCATCTTCACGCCGGTCAGGGTCTGCATGATGCTGCCGTCGGCCTCGCAGCCGACCGCATCGATGCAGACGTCGGCGCCCTGCCAGTCGGTCATCTTCTTGATGTGCACGGCCATGTCCTCCACTTCGAGGAAGTTGACCGTCTCGGCCTGGGCAAAGCGGCGGGCGAAGTCCAGGCGGTAGTCATACTGGTCGACCACGATCACCCTGCCCGCCCCCATCAACCAGGCGCAGCGCGCGGCCATCAGGCCGATGGGGCCGGCGCCGAACACCACTACGGTGTCGTTCTCGTGGATGTCGCCCATCTCGGCGGCCTGGTAGCCGGTGGGCACCACATCAGTGAGTAGTACCGCGTCCTCGATATGGATGTCCGGAGGAATCACGGTCGGGCCGACGTCGGCGAAGGGCACGCGCACGTACTCGGCCTGCCCGCCGTTGTAGCCGCCGGCGCTGTGCGAGTAACCGTAGGCGCCGCCGATCGCGGTCGCCTCCGGATTGACGTTTTCGCAGTTGCCGTAGAGCTCGCGCGAGCACGAAGCGCAGGTGCCGCAGAACACATTGAACGGCACCAGCACGTGGTCGCCCACCTTCAGGTTGCGTACGTTCGGGCCGACGTCCTCGACGATGCCGGTGAACTCGTGCCCGAAGATCGAACCCACGCGCGTGTCCGGCACCAGGCCGTGGTAGAGGTGCAGGTCCGACCCGCATATGCAGGCGCGCGTCACCCGCACGATGGCGTCGTCCGGATGCTCGATCGTCGGCTCGGGTACGTGGGCGGCCCGCACCCGGTAGGGCCGGCGATAGGTGGTGGCGAGCATGAGATTCCTCCGCGGGGCGAGTGCTCTGGATGCGCGGCAAGCTAACGGCCCGCATGTCATCGGGGCGGGAAGAGCCCGCATGGATTTCTCGTCCGGATCAAGCGCTTGCCTGTCTGCCTGACAGGCACACAACGGCTGCGAAATGCTTGCGTCACTGTCACCAGCGCTGAACACGCGCCGCCCTATAAACAAGCTGAGCCTGCACCCTGCAGGCCCGGAGGAGACACGCATGAACGACAACCGCATCGAAGGCACCGAGCACCAAGTCAAGGGCGCCGTGAAGGAAGGCGTCGGCAAGCTGACCGGCAATACTTCGAAGGAGGTGGCCGGCAATCTCGAAAAGAACGCCGGCAAGGTGCAGAAGAACATTGGCCAGGCGCAGGACGAAATCGAGGATACGGACGACTGAGGTAGCGCCCGGTCGCGGGTCGCAGGTGGTCGGCCATAACGACTGACACGCAACCATCACCCGCGCCCGCGAAACATACCGGCATGGCCACCGGCCATGCCGGTCGGGGCCTTACCGGGAGGCGCCCATGAAAACCCGCTGCGTATTCAGCACCCCCGACATCTCGACCGCGCGTGCCGTGATGGCCGCGGCCCGCCAAGCCGGCATTCCAGACAACGACCTCTCGCTGATCGCACGCGAGGACATCGAGCTTCAACAGATTCCCGACCACCTGATGGTTGGGCGCACCGACTTCTATCCCGCCGCCGCGCGTGGCGCGGCCTGCGGTGGTGGCGCGGGCGTCCTGCTTGGGTTGATCGCCGTCGCGGTACCCCCACTGGGTGTCACGTTGGCCGGCGGTGCCGCCATCGCACTGGCGGGCGCGGCAGTCGGTTGCTGGACCGGCGCACTGGTCGGCACCGACGTACCCGATGCGGTGCACCGCAAGTTCAAGGACGAGATCGAC
The DNA here is from genome assembly GCF_021117405.1 of Frateuria edaphi. Lineage (NCBI taxonomy): Bacteria > Pseudomonadati > Pseudomonadota > Gammaproteobacteria > Lysobacterales > Rhodanobacteraceae > Frateuria > Frateuria edaphi. The sequence continues at coordinate 1,117,429 of NZ_CP088251.1, read as the reverse complement.
GCCGGGCGCATCCTGGTGATCATCGATGCCACCCGCGACAACCTCACCGCCGCCTGCCCGGGCGTGCTTGCCACGGGAGCGAAGCACCTGCCTCTGCACGCGCACCCGGAGGTGCCCCAGCTGGCCGCCTGAACCCGATCGTCAGGCGCGGTGGTACGGGTGGCCGGCCAGCAGCGTGCTGGCGCGATAGAGCTGCTCTGCCACCACGAGTCGAACCAGCATGTGCGGCAGCGTTAGCGGGCCGAGCGACCAGCCCTGGTTGGCGCGCGCCAGCACTTCGGGCGCGTGGCCGTCGGGTCCGCCGATGAGGAAGGCCAGATCGCGACCGGCCATGCGCCAGGTTGCCAGTTGGGCGGCCAGATCCTCGCTCGACCAGGTCTTGCCCCGGCCGTCCAGCGCGATCACATGGGTATCGCGCGGGAGCGCGGCAAGGATCGCCACGCCTTCGTCGTGCATGGCACGTGCGTCGTCGCGGCCCTTGCCGCGGGCACCGGGCTTGAGTTCCACCAGTTCCAGCGGCAGGTCGTGCGAAAGGCGCTTGCGGTACTCGGCGAGCCCTTCGGCCACCCAGGCGGGCATGCGTTCGCCGATGGCGATCATGCGCGCGCGCATGATCAGACGACGAAAGTCGCGCGCAGCGCCACGTTCGCCTCCTCTCCCCTCCAGGGAGAGGATTGAGGTGACGGGCTGGGGCGTGCGGGGATTGTCATCGGGGGGTGTCTTGAAAAGCTGCGCGCGCTACGCGGCAAGTAAGTCGCAAGAGCGGCCCTTCACCCCAGTCCTCTCCCCGGCGGGGAGAGGGGGCCAGGCGTGCGCTTCGCTGATAGTGGATCGCAAGAGCGATCCCACTCCGGCTCCCTCCATGAAGGGAGGGGAACAACAGCGTCAGCCCGCGTTCGCCGCGTCCATCCCCGACTCGCGGTCGCCGACGGTCCACAACCGCTCCAGGCCGTAGAACTCGCGAATGCGCGGCAGCATGACGTGGACGATCACGTCGCCCAGGTCGACCAGCACCCACTCCGCTTCCTGCTCGCCCTCGACGCCCAGCGGCATCACACCCGCCTTCTTGGCGAACTTGACCACTTCGTCGGCGATGGATTTGACGTGGCGGGCCGAGGTGCCCGAGGCAATGACCAGCAGATCGGCGATGGAGGTTTTGCCGCGGACGTCGATTTCGCGGATGTCCTTGGCCTTGAGTTCTTCCAGCGCGTCGATCACGTGCTTGCGCAGGTTGGTGGTATCGACCGCCTTCTTGGCGGCGACGGACGGCTGGCTACGGGAAGACGTACTCAAGCGGGGGTGCCTCGGGGCGTACTCAGGGCGCGGAATGGCGCCGGGGCAGTATACCCGGGGGAACTCTATGGCACGTCAAGCGGGCGTGCAGCCGGCCGCGGCGTACTCATCCATCAGCACGCGGACCAGCGCGGCGGCGGGCATCGGGCGCACCAGCGCCGCGGCCTGGCCGCACCATTCGGACAGCAGATCGCCTCGCCCGGCGGCCGCGGCCGCACGGCGCAGCGGGGCGGTGAGCGCGTTGAGGATCGGGTACGGTGGCAGCTCGCCGGCAAACGGCTGCATGGCTTCCACGAAACGGTTGTTGAGGCCCCGCGCGGCGCGGCCGGAGAAGCTGTAGATCGTGCCGATGCGATGGTCCTGCGCCTGCGGCAGGTCGCGCTTCCACGCCTCCGCCGCGGCCGATTCCGGGCAGGCCAGAAAGGCAGTGCCGAGCTGGCTTGCGTCGGCGCCGAGCAGCTCCGCCGCGCGCATGGCGCGACCGCCCATGATCCCGCCGGCGGCGATCACCGGAATGTCCACCGCCGCGGCCGCAAGCGGCACAAGCGCGAACAGCCCGACCATCGCCTCCTCCGCCGCATGCAGGAACGTGCCGCGATGCCCGCCCGCCTCGGCACCCTGCACGCACACGGCATCGGCACCACGGTCGGCCCACGCACGCGCTTCCGCCACGCTGGTGGCGGTACCGACCACGCGGATGCCCGATGCCTGCAGTTCCCGCACCTGCGCCGCGACGAGCACGTCGAAGGCGAAGCTCGCTACCGCAGGGCGCGCCTCGCGCAGCGCGGCGAGCTGGTCGGAGAAACGCGGCGCCCATCGGGCGGGAATCTCGGTGCGCACGTCCAGCCCCTCGCAGGCCATCAACGCGTCGAGCCGCCGGCGCGTCATCGCCAGCTGTGCTTCGTCCACGACGAAGTCGTCGGGCAGCACGAAGAGGTTGATGGCGAAGGGCCTGTCCGTGGCGGCGCGGATCTGCACGGCCTGGTCGAGCAACGCCTGCGGCTCCAGGTAACCCGCGCCCAGCGAACCCAGGGCACCGGCACCGCTGACCGCGGCCACCAGAGCCGGCGTGTTGGAACCGGACATCGGCGCCTGGATCAGCGAGTGCGCGACGCCCAGCGAACGAAGGAAGACGGACATGGCGGACTCCTCGACGGCAAGGCGCCATTGTCGCGCCGGATCAGGCGGCGCGGTGTTGCTCGCCGGCCAGCGCGTACATGCGCTCGACTTCCCGCTCCAGCGCGCCCGCCATCGCCGCACCGCGCTGGGTGAACAGGTCGGCAAGCAGGCGGTAATAGGTCAACGTGCCGTCGCGGCCGCCGGTAAAGCGGGCGAACACGCCCTGGCCGACCTCCGGCCGTTCCAGGTCGCCGACGATCGCGCGGGCGTTGTGCAGCTTGTCGCAGCCGGACACCAGCAGCATGTCGTCCGAGGCGTGCGCCAGGTGGTTGAGGTAGGCCTGTTTGCGCCGCAGCCAGTCGCGGCGGCGGGAGACGTCGTCGTCGAAGCCGGCCTTCGCTTCGGCGGTGCCGTCGGTGCAGCCGAGCACGATGGCCAGCACCCGTTCGCCGAAGCGCTCGCCGACCACCCCGGCGTGCGACTCGCCGCAATCCTCCACCACGTCGTGCAGCAGGCCGGCGATCGCCTGGTCCTCGTCGCCGCCGTGCTCGAGCACCAGGCTGGCCACGGCCAGCAGGTGCTGGATGTACGGGATGGGGGTGCACTTGCGGGTCTGGCCGGCGTGGGCGATGCGCGCGTAGTCGACGGCGGCGGTGAAGCGTTCGCTGAGCATGGCTGTCCTCCCTGAAAGACGACAGCCTGGACCGGGCTTGTCTCAGGGAGCGCGACGGACCTCGGGCGCAAGCAGGCGTCCGCCCAGCGCGGCGTTCACCCCGACCACCACGGCCACCGCCAGCACGTGCATCGCCAGGTCGGTCGCCGCCGCGTCGAATGCATGGCAGATCTCCAGCAGGCTGGCCGAGGCGGCGGCGCTGGCCAGGCCGACCATCACCGCGGTCAATACCGGCCGCAGCGGACAGGCGCGACGCAGCAGCACGACCAGCAACGCCGACAGCGGCACCGAGAAACCGATGATGAAGAACAGGCAATCGCCCGCCTCCGGTGCGCTGGCGATATGCGTGGCCGGCGCGATCCAGCCGCGCAGGCAACCCAGTCCGCTGGCGCCGATCCACAGCAGTGCGGGCGCCAGTGGCAGCCAGGCCCAGGCGGTCCGGCGACCCGGCACGCCCAGCGCGAAGGCGGCCCAGGCGGCGGTGATGGCGGTGAGTACCGCGCCCAGCCCGGCCCAGCCAAGGTCCGGCGCCCCGGCCCAGCGCGTCAGCATCGGCGTGGCCCCGTAGCGGGCGAACAGCGCGAGCGCGAAGACCGCGACCACCGCCAGCCAACCCAGCGTGCGCAGCCACGGCGGGCGCAGCCGGCGCACCGGCGCCAACTCGGCGCCGAGCGAGGCGATCAGCTGATCGTGGGCGTGCGGGTCGGCCATCGCTTCAATCGTCTCCGTGGATGCGGCCGCGCAGCGCTTTGAGCGCGCGATGCAGGTTGACCTTGAGTGCGCCGGTGCTGCGGCCGGTGCGCGCGGAGGCTTCCTCCAGCGAAAGCTCCTTCAGGCCCAGCTGTTCGACCGCCTCGCGCTGGCCCGGCGGCAGGTCGGCGATGGCCGCGCGCAGGCGGTCCGCCTGTTGCGCGCGGTCGCTCTCGCTGCTTGCATCACCTTCGTCCGGATGCAGGGCAACGGCCACCTCGTCGCCGATCTCGCGGCGCGCCTGCCGGCCACTGCGCCGCAGGCCGTCGATCGCGCGGCGGGCCGCCAGGGCGGACAGCCAGGCGTCGTAGGAGCGGGAAGGATCGTAGGTATGGCGTACGCGGTGGACGGTCAGCAGGGTCTCCTGGACGACGTCGTCCAGATGGTCGTGGGCCACGCCCTGCCGACGCGCGACCGCGCGGACCAGCGCCACCGAATCGGCCAGCACGCGCTCGTAGGCACGCCGGTCGCCCGCCTGCGCGGCGGCCATCCACGCGGCGCGGCGGCGTTCGGGACTGTCGCTGGCAGGATCGGCTGGCACGGCCGGTTCGACGCTCGCCCAGGGAAAGGAGCGATCATCTAGGACCATGGTGCCGGTGGCGGTCAAGCCCGGCATGGCGCAAACGTGTGGGGCATGCCTGGGATTCGCTGCATCCGGCCGCACGGTTACCCCGTAGGAAACGAGGCGGCGCAAGGTGGCGCTCAGTCCGCCGCTCCTTACGGACGTCGGGCTGGCGGGGTGAAGCCCACCCTACGTAACCGGCAGCGACTCACGGTCGAATACCCAGCCACACTCCCGTGGAACCTCATCCCATGCTGTTGCTGATCCTCGCCTACCTCGGCGGCGTGCTGACCATCCTGAGCCCCTGCATCCTGCCCGTGCTGCCGTTCGTGTTCGCGCGCGCCGACCGGCCTTTCGCGCGCAACGGCCTGCCGATGCTGCTCGGCATGGCGCTTACCTTCGCGCTGGTCGCCACCCTGGCGGCGGTGGGCGGTAGCTGGGCGATCCGCGCCAACCAGTACGGCCGCATCGTCGCGCTGGTGGTGCTGGCCTTGCTCGGCCTCACCCTGCTTTCCACGCGGCTGGCTGAATGGATGACGCGGCCGTTCGTGGCGCTGGGCAACCGGCTGTCGCAGCGTTCGGATGGCGAGGGCTCGGCATGGTCGGCCGCCGGCCTGGGTATTGCCACTGGCCTGTTGTGGGCGCCCTGCGCCGGTCCGATCCTGGGTCTGCTGTTGACCGGCGCGGCGCTGAACGGCGCCAGCGTCCAGACCACGCTGCTGCTGCTCACCTACGCCGCCGGCGCGGCCACTTCGCTGGCGCTGGCGCTGCTGATCGGCGGCCAGGTGTTCGCCCTGATGAAGCGCTCGCTCGGCGCAGGCGAATGGGTGCGCCGCGCGCTCGGCGTGCTGGTGCTGGCCGGCGTGGCGGCGATCGCGCTGGGACTGGATACCGGCCTGCTCACCCGCGTCGCGCTCGCCAATACCGGCGGCCTGGAACAGAAGCTGCTGCAGGCCACGCGCCCGCCCTCTGCGCCCGAGCCCGTGCACCAGGCCGGCGCGCCGCTACCGGTGGAAGGGCAGATGCCCTCGCTGGCCGGCGCCACCGGCTGGCTGAACACGCCGCCGCTCACGCGCGAATCGCTGCGCGGCAAGGTGGTGGTGGTCGATTTCTGGACCTATTCCTGCATCAACTGCCTGCGCTCGCTGCCTTACGTGCGCGGTTGGTACGACAAGTACAAGGACCACGGCCTGGTGGTGATCGGCGTGCATGCGCCGGAGTTCGCCTTCGAGAAGGAACCGGCCAACGTGGCGCGCGCGGTGAAGGAACTGGGCGTGAATTATCCCGTGGCGCTCGACAACGACTACGCCATCTGGAAGGGCTTCGACAACCAGTACTGGCCGGCGCACTACTTCATCGATGCGAAGGGCAACATCCGCGCACATCACTTCGGCGAGGGCGACTACGCACAGAGCGAGGACACCATCCGCCAGCTGCTCACCGAAGCCGGCTACCACGACCTGCCCGGCGGCCACGTACGACCGGGCAGCCAGGGCGCGCAGGCGGCCGGTTCGGGTGACCCGATGCGCTCGCCGGAAACCTACGTCGGCTATGCCCGCAGCGCACACTTCGCCGGTGGCCAGGTCGCCCACGACGACGCCTGGACCTACCACGCAGCGGCCACGCTGATGTCCGGCCAGTGGTCGCTGGATGGGCGTTGGACCGTGCATGCGGAAAATGCCGGTCTCGAACGAGCGGGCGGCCGCATTGTCTACCGCTTCCGCGGCCGCGACCTGCACCTAGTCCTGGGCCCCGGCGCCAACGGCAAACCAGTGCGCTTCCGAATCACCCTCGACGGCAAGCCGCCTGGACAGGACCACGGCATGGACGTCGACGCGGACGGTTACGGCACCGTTACCGAGCAGCGCCTGTACCAGCTGGTTCGCCAGAAGCACGGCAACGGCGAGCGGCTGTTCGAAATCACCTTCCTCGACCCGGGCGTGCGCGCGTACGCCTTCACCTTCGGCTGATCCTTTTCGGAGGTTGCCATGTCCCGAACCAACGACATCGTCACCATGGAACGGCGCCGCTTCCTGGGCGCAGCCCTGGCCGGCGGCGCGCTCGCTGCGGTAGGCGGCGGCGTGCTGATTCCGCGGCTGTCCGCACGTCCCGTGCCGGCGGCTCCGGCCGCGGCGAACGGCCGGGACTTGTTGCTCGAATGTTTCGCCGACGACGGTCATCGCCTGGGCCCCTGCCACGTTCGCAAACTGGTACTCACCGACGCGCAGTGGCGAGAGCGCCTGCCCGAGGCGTCCTACGTCGTCATGCGCCGCAACGGTACCGAGCGCGCCTTCAGCGGACCGCACGAGCGACCGCCGGTGCCGGGCCTGTTCCGCTGCCTGGCCTGCGACACCGCGCTCTACGACGCCGCCACCGAGTTCGATTCGGGCACCGGCTGGCCAAGCTTCTGGCAGCCGATCGCGAAGCAGAACGTCATCGAGAGTACCGACCGCATGTTCGGCTGGGCCCGTACCGCGATCAGCTGCGCCGGCTGCGACAGCCACCTGGGCCACGTTTTCACCGATGGCCCTGAGCCGACCGGGCTGCGTTACTGCATGAATTCGGTGGCGTTGCGCTTTGTGCCGCGGGTCGGCTGAGCGCGCACTACATGTCCCGGCGGTAGACGACGAAGCCCGAGCGCTCGGCCAACGTGTCGTACAGGGCCATGGCCGTGGCATTGCTCTCGTGCGTCTGCCAGTACACCCGCGAGCAACCGGCCGCTCGCGCACGGTCATAGACCGCTTCGATCAATGCGCGCCCGACCCCGCGGCCACGGGCGGCGGGCACGGTGAACAGGTCCTGCAGGTAGCAGCTGGGCTCGATGCGGATGGTGCTGCGGTGGAGCAGGTAGTGCGCCAAGCCCAGCAACTCGCCGTCGGCCTCGGCCACCAGCGCATGCACGGGTTCGTAGGCGTCGAAGAAGCGCGACCAGGTCATTGCGGTGACCTCGGCCGGCAACGCGGTCGCATCGGCACGCCCGTAGAAGGCGTTGTAGCCGTCCCACAGGGAAAGCCACGCGTCGTGGTCGGCACGCGCCACGTTTCGCACGGCAACCGTCACGGCAGCCTCTCCCGGAAATCATGTTCGCGGTACGGCGCCAGCAACGCCGGATCGTCGAACAGGGCCTCGGGCAGCAGGTAGCGCGGATCGCGGCCGGCCGCGAGCAGGTCGCGGATGCGGGTGGCCGAGATGTCCAGCGGCGTGACGTCCAGTTCGACGATTTTTCCGGCAGGCTGTACGCACAGCTGGCGCGGATCGGCGACCTGGCGCGCAACCATCTGTTCGGCCAGCTCCGCCGGCCAGTCGCGCGCGACACCGGGGCGCGAAAGCACGCCGATGTGCGCGGCCTCGAAGAGCGCGTGCCACCGATGCCAGCCCGGGAGGCCAGCGAAGGCGTCGGCGCCCAGCAGCAGCACGATCGGCCGGTCGCCCTCCTCCGCACGCAACTCGGCCAGGGTGTCGACCGTGTACGACGGGCCACCGCGGGCCAGTTCGCGGGTATCCAGGCCAAGCCGGTCCTGCCCGCGCAACGCCGCGCGAAGCATGGCCACGCGAGTGGTGGCGTCGGCGATCGGTGGCGGCCGGTGCGGCGGTACGGCGGCCGGCATGAGGTGCACGTCTGCGTCCAGCAATTCGGCCGCCTCCCACGCCACCGCCAGGTGGGCGATGTGGATTGGGTCGAACGTGCCGCCGAGGATGGCTAGGGGGCGCATGATGCCCTGGCTTCCTCTGCGCTAACCGGAGAGGGCGCAGAACGCGCGCTCATGCCAGTGCCGCGGCCGCGCGCGGCTCGGCGATGGCGGCGATCAGGCGCTCCGCCTCCAGCCACGGTTCACCCCACTCGCGGCCCTTCGCCATCCGGTCGATACGGGAAGCCCTGGCCAGGCAGGCCAGCCAGTGCTCGCGCGGGGCGCGTCGCAGGGCCTTGCGGAAGAGTTGCTCGCGCGCTGGCCACAGCCGCTCGGCGCGCGCCTGCGCGGCAAAATCGCGCGCGTTGGCCAGGCGCAATGCGAGCTGCAACTGGTTGACCAGCCAGCCCATCAGCGGGATCAGGTCCTCGCCCTCGCCGCGCAGGCCGGCCAGGATGCGCAGCGCGCGGCCGCCGTCGCCGGCGAAGGCGGCATCGGTGAGCTTGAACGCGTCGTAGCGGGCGCTGTCGGCGACCAGGTTTTCCATCTCGGCCGCATCGATGCGACCGCTGCCGTGCAGCACGACCAGCTTGTCGATCTCCTGCGCCGCGGCGAGCAGGTTGCCCTCGACCCGTTCGGCCAGCAGCGCGGCGGCGTCGGGCGTCGCGGCAAGCCCGCGCGAGGCGAGTCGCGCGCCGATCCACGACGACCATTCCTGCGGCTTGGGGGCATTGAACACCGCCAGCACGCCGGCGGCATCGACCTGTTTGGTCCAGACGCCCTCGTGCTTGTTGCTCCACTCCACCGCGCTTATCAGCAGGGTCACGTCCGGCGGCGGATCGGCGCAGAACGCGGTGATGGCCTTCGCACCCTCCACGCCCGGCCGTCCGGTCGGCAGGCGCAGGTCGAGCAGGCGGCGGCTGGCGAACAGCGACATGCCCGCGGCGGAGCGGGCAAGATCGTCCCAGTCGAAATGCTGGCCGGCCTCGAGCACCTCGCGTTCGGCGTAGCCCAGCTCGCGGGCACGCGCGCGCAGCGCGTCGGCAGCTTCCAGTACCAGCAGTTCCTCGCCCGCCAGCAGATAGACCGGCGCCAGGCGATCGGACGCCAACACCTTGTTCCACTGGGCGGGCGAGAGCGGCATGTCAGCCTGCGCTGGACGCCGCGGCCGGTTCGGCCAGCTGGTGGCGACCGGCCGCCTGCAGGCGGAACAGGATCGCCTGCACCATGTCGTCGTTGAGACTGCGGCGGATTTCCTCCACCTGGGCATCGGTGCCGACGGTGTTGAGCGCGTCGTAGCTGAAGTCGCGCGACATGTCGACGCGCTGCTGCGGCACCAGCGCCTGCCCGTTGCTGTCGTCGACCTCGAAGCGCACCTGATAGCGGACCGTGTATTCGGTGACGCGGGCGCCACCGCTGACGCTCAGCGTATCGGTGTCGAACGCGGCGACGGGAATCTTCAGCTCGGCGATGCCCGGACCGCCCTCGTCCTCGAGGGTAACGCCGGAATCCTCCAGTGCGCGGGCCAGGTCGCGCTGCAGGCTGCCGCCGCCGTTGACGGTCAGATGCATGCGCTGCATCGAGGTCGGCAGCGCGGCGCTCTGGCGCAGGTGGAAGCCGCACGCCGACAGCGCGAGGGTGCAGACCAGCAGCGAGGCTCGGAACAGATGGTTCATGGGCTCATCCCGCGACGATGTTGACGATCTTGCCTGGCACGACGATCACCTTGCGCACGGCCAGCCCTTCCAGATGCGCCTGCACCTGCGGCTGCGAGCGCGCCATGGCTTCGGCCTCTTCCTTCGACACGTTGGCCGGCACCTCGATGGTAGCGCGCAGCTTGCCGTTGACCTGCACGGCGAGGGTGACCGTGTCGCGCACCAGCGCGGCCGGATCCGGCTGCGGCCAGGGCACGTTTTCAAGCACCGTTTCGGGGTGGCCCAACACCTGCCACAGCGCGTGGCTGATATGCGGCACCACCGGGTTGAGCAGCAGCACCATCGCCTCCAGCGCCTCGTGGCGCACGGCGCGGCCCTGGCCGCTCATGTCGGAGAACTTGCCCAGCGCGTTGAGCAGCTCCATCAGCGCCGCGATGGCGGTGTTGAAGGAGTGCCGGCGACCCAAATCGTCGCCCACCTTCTGGATGGCCTCGTGCAGCTGCCGGCGCATCGCCTTCTGGCCGGCGTCGAGCGCGGCCGGGTCGACGACCGGATGATCCGGCTGCGACGCGTGCGTGGTCACCTCGCGCCAGAAGCGGCGCAGGAAACGGGCCATGCCTTCCACGCCCGCCTCGCTCCATTCCAGCGACTGCTCGGGCGGTGCGGCGAACATCGAGAACAGGCGCACCGTGTCGGCGCCGAACTTCTCCACCATCGCCTGCGGGTCGACGCCGTTGTTCTTGGACTTGGACATCTTCTCGATGCCGCCAATCTGCACCGGACGGCCGTCCGACTTGAGGCGCGCACCCACGACGCGTGCACGCTCGTCGCGCTCGATCTCGACGTCGGCGGGATTGATCCAGTCCTTCGAACCGTCCCCGTTCTCGCGGTAGAAGGTTTCGGCGATCACCATGCCCTGGCACAGCAGATTCGTGGCCGGCTCGTCGGAGTGCACGAGGCCCGCATCGCGCAACAGCTTGTGATAGAAGCGGAAATACAAAAGGTGCAGGATCGCGTGCTCGATACCGCCGATGTACTGGTCCACCGGCAGCCAGTAGTTGGCGCGCGCGTCGACCTGGCCTTCGGCGCCCGGGCTGGTGTAGCGGGCGTAGTACCAGCTCGACTCCATGAAGGTGTCGAAAGTGTCCGTCTCGCGCTCGGCCGGGCCGCCGCACTGCGGGCAGGCGCACTTGCGCCACTCGGGATCGGCCTTGATCGGCGACTGCACGACGCCGCTCGTGGCAAACGCGTTCTCCACGTCCTCGGGCAGCACCACCGGCAACTGGTCTTCCGGCACCGGCACCGCTCCGCATTTGCCGCAGTAGATCACCGGGATCGGGCAGCCCCAGTAGCGCTGGCGGCTGACGCCCCAGTCGCGCAGGCGCCAGTTCACGCGGCGCTGCCCCTTGCCTTCGCGCTCCAGCTGATCGGCGATGCCTTCGAAGGCCTGGGCGAAGTCGAGTCCGTCGTAGTCACCGGAGTTCACCAGGATGCCGCGGTCGGTCCAGGCGGCGTCCTCGTGGATGCGGCGCTCGAATTCCTGCACCGTGCGCAGCGCGGCCGAGGTTTCGTAGGCGTCGGTGTCGCCTCCGTGCAACGCCGCACGCATGGGATTGGCGCCCACGCCCTGGCGCAGGTCGTGGCCGATCTCGGCCAGCGCGTCGACGACGCCCCGGTCGACGATCACCATCCTGATCGGCAGCGAATACTTCTGCGCGAACTCCCAGTCGCGCTGGTCGTGCCCGGGCACCGCCATCACGGCGCCGGTGCCGTAGCCCATCAGCACGAAGTTGGCCACCCACACGGGAATCGGCTCGCCGGTGATCGGGTGGATCGCGCGCAGGCCCGTATCCATGCCGCGCTTGTCCTGGGTTTCCAGTTCGGCTTCGGAGACGCCGCCATGCTTGAGCTCCTCCAGGAACGCGGACAGCCGCTCATTGCCCTGCGCCGCCTTGAGCGCAAGCGGATGCTCGCCGGCGATCGAGACGAAGGAGACGCCCATCAAGGTGTCGGGGCGCGTCGTGAACACGGTCAGCGGTTCGCTCTCGCCCTCCACGGCAAAGTGGATTTCCAGGCCTTCGGAACGACCGATCCAGTTACGCTGCATGGTCTTGACCGCGTCGGGCCAGCCCGGCAGCGTGTCCAGCCCGGCGAGCAGTTCCTGCGCGTAGTCGGTGATCTTCAGGAACCACTGCGGGATCTCGCGCTTTTCCACCAGCGCGCCCGAACGCCAGCCGCGGCCGTCGATCACCTGCTCGTTGGCCAGCACGGTCTGGTCGACCGGGTCCCAGTTCACCACGGCGTTCTTGCGGTAGGCCATGCCCTTCTTCATCAACCGCGTGAACATCAGCTGTTCCCAGCGGTAGTACTCGGGGCGGCAGGTGGCGAACTCGCGCGTCCAGTCGTAGGCGAAGCCCATGCGCTTCAGCTGCTCGCGCATGTGCTCGATGTTCTTGTAGGTCCACTTGGCCGGCGCGGTCCGGTTCTTGATCGCGGCGTTCTCGGCGGGCAGGCCGAACGCATCCCAGCCCATCGGCTGCAGAACGTTCTTGCCGTTCATGCGCTGGTAGCGGCTGATCACGTCGCCGATGGTGTAGTTGCGCACATGGCCCATGTGCAGCGCGCCGGACGGATACGGCAGCATCGAAAGACAATAGAACTTCGGCCGGGAGGCGTCTTCGACGACCTCGTAGGCGTGGTTTGCGCTCCAGTACTGCTGCGCGGCGGTCTCCACCGCCTGCGGCTGGTAGCCCTGTTCGTTCGAAGCCTGTTCGTGGGAGTCCTGCATGTGTCCGGTGCCGTTGCTGTGGGGCTCGCGCGACCGTTCGGAAGGCCGCGGCGGGAACCCGTCAGCCTAGCCCAGCGCCCGCTTGGAGCCAAGAAGGAAGCCGTGGTTTGACAGCCTGGCGTAGGGTGCGCTTCAGCCCACCGCTCCTTCCCGCGCTTACGGCGGTGGGCTGAAGCCGATCCTACGGGTTGGGGCAGGCAGTCGGCTTGCCCGCCGCGACCGGTCCGGCGACCCGGGCGATCTCTCCGGCGAGCCTGGCCAGTGCCTGCTGGTGGCCTTCGACCAGCGCGCCGTAACCGGCCCCGACAGGCTCGCGGATCTGGCTGGTGCAGGCGAGCGTGGCGTCGCCCTGCAACTGGCGCACGGTCCAGGCGGCATCCACCAGCGCGTAGTCGCCGGGTGCCGAATCGAACCGCCGCAGATCGACCTTGATGCGCAGCCGCGGCTTGCCGCCGGAGGGCATGCCGGTGGCGTCCCGGGCGTGCAGCGACTGGGACAGGTCGGCCGACAACGCGGCCCGCACCTCGTCGGCCAGCGGTGCGATCCAGCGTTCGCCCGACAGCGGAGCCACGCCCTGCCCGCCCTGGCGGATCACCAGCTGGGGCTGGTCGACCTGGGCGGGAATGCCGACCGGCATCAATTCGAAGTCGAAGGGCGCACGGCTCGCCGTGCCGGCATCCGCCGGCGCCGGCGCCAGCAACGTGTAGTAGTGCGCCGGCTCGGAGGCGCAGCCGGCCAGCCCCAGCGCCAGCGCGGCGGCAACCAGGTTTCGCATGCGGATCATGGCTTGCTCCCTTGCCGGGCGGGCGGCTGGATGCGTTCGGGTTGCGCCGGGGGCGGATCGTCCGGCCGGCCGCGGATCAATGCCTCCGGATGCACGCCCAGGTAATCGGTCAGCGCGCGCAGCGAACGGGCCATGCGGCGCAACTCCTCCAGCGTGCCACCCAGGTTCTGCTGCAACGGCGAATCGGCCGACAGCGCATTGTCGGCGCTGCCCAACGTCCGCTGCGCTCCCTTGAGCGTGCCCTTGAGCTCGGGCAACACGTCGCCGTTGACCTGCTTGAGCGTGCGGTCCAGATCCGCCAGCGTCTGGTTCAGGTTGTGCCCGATGCTGTCGAATGGAATCTTCTGCACCTTGGTGACGATGTCTGCCAGCTGCTCCTGCAGCTTGTCGAAGCTGCCGGGCGCGGTGGGCAGTTCGATCGGCGTCGCGGCCAGGTCGAAGCTCGCCTTGGGCGCCTTGGGCACGAAGTCCAGCGCGATGTACAGCTGTCCGGTCAGCAGGTTGCCGGTGCGCGCCTGCGCACGCAGGCCGTGCGCGACCAGCGGGCCGAACATGCGCGCCAGGTCGACGCGTCCGTCCTTCATCCCCGCCTGCGCAGCGAGCTTGTCGTAGGCATTGCCGAGTCGCTGCGGGTAGACCACCGCGCCCACGGTGAGCGGGAAGCGCGTGTGTTTCGCGTCGTAGTCCATGGTGAGGGACACGACCTTGCCGATGTTCACACCCAGGAACTCCACCGGCGCGTCGACCGCCAGCCCGCGCAGCGACTGGTTGAACCGCATCCGGATGTAGCGCGGCGGGCCGTCCGGCGGCGCCATGGCGGTGGCCTCGTCGTTGAACAGTGCGAAGTCGGCGTCCTCGGGCGCCGGGGTCGCGTCGTGCGGGCCGCGTGGCTCCTCGAACGCCACGCCGCCGGCGATGACCGTCGCCAGCGACTGCGTGTTGAGCTTCAGCCCGTTGGCGCCGAGCGACACGTCGACGCCGCTGGCATTCCAGAAGCGCGTCCCACGCGTGACGAAGCGGTCGTTCGGCCCGTCGATGAAGATGCGCAGCGATACGCCCTTGCCGTCCTTGTCCAGCGTATAGGACGACACGCGGCCGACCTGGATGCGCCGGTAGTACACCGGGGAGCCGGTGTCGAGCGACCCCAGGTCGTCGGTGTGGAGCACGAAGCTCTTGCCGGGCGCGCCATGCAGCACCGCCGGCGGTGTTTCCAGGCCGGCGAACTCGTACTGCTCTTCCTTCGAATCGCCCACGTCGGTGCCGATGAAGGCGCCCGAGAGCAGCGTATCCACGCCCGACACACCGCCCAGGCCGATGCGCGGACGCACCACCCAGTAACGCGTGCCCTTGGTGGCGAAGCTCTCGGCGCTCTTGTTCAGTGCGACCGTGACGCGCACCCGCTCGCGGTCCTCGGTCAGGTCCAGGCCGGTGACCTTGCCGATCACCACGTTCTTGTACTTGACCGGCGTCTTGCCGGACTCCAGGCCCTCGGCGGTCTGGAAAGTGATGTTGATCTCCGGCCCCGCCTGCAGCCAGGCGTGCACCACCAGCGACAGGCCGACCAGCGCGGCCAGTGCCGGCACCAGCCAAATCAGCGAAAGGCTGAAGCGGTGCTTGCGCACCACCGGCTCGGGCAAGTCCTCGCGCGGGTTCTGCTCAGTCATCGTCGGGTCCATCCCACATCAATCGGGGGTCGAAGCTCATCGAGGAAAACATCGTAAGTATCACGGTCAGGCCGAAGAACACCACGCCCGGCAGCGGCTCGACCTCGCTGAAGAAGCCGAAACGCACCAGCGCGGTAAGCAGCGCGACGACGAACACGTCCAGCATCGACCAGTAGCCGATGAACTCGACCGCGCGGTAGAGCTTGGCACGCTGGCGCAGCGCCCATCGGCTGCGGCGCTGCGTGCTCGCCAGCAGCGTGCCCAGCACCAGGAACTTGGTCATCGGCACGACGATCGAGGCGGTGAACACGATCACCGCGAGGCTCGGCGAACCCTTGACCCACAGTTCCACCACGCCGCTGATGATGGTGTTGTCGTCGATGTCGCCCAGGCTCACCGTGCGCATGATCGGCAGCACGTTGGCCGGGATGTACAGGATGAACGCGGCCGCCAGCAACGCCCACGTGCGGCCGATACTGTCGCGCTTGCGCCGGTGCAGCGCCGCGCCGCAGCGCGGGCAGGCCGCGTCGTCCCCTGTGGGCGCGCGGCAGACCAGGCCGCACACGTGGCAGCCGATGATGCCCAGTTGCGCGGCGCGCGGCGCGCGGCTCATTCGTCCGGCTCCGTGATGCCCCAGAGCGAGCGCAGGTCGATCCCCGAGAACACCGTGATCAACAACATGAGGACGCCGTAAGCCCAGATGCCGGGATCCGGCTGTACGTCGAAATACGCGTGCGCCTTGACGATGGACACGATCGCGCCCAACACGAAGACCTCGCTCATCGTCCACGGCTGCAGGTAGTAAAGGGTCTTCATGATGGACGCGAAGCCGGGCGCCCGCCGGCCTTCGCGGGCGAAGAAGAGCACCCAGCCCAGCATCAGCATCTTGTTCAGCGGGAAGAAGAACAGCGTAGCCGCGGCGATCACCGCCACGATCGGCGCGCCCTGCCCCCACATCTTCAGGATAATGCCCCACAGCGTGGCGCTGCTCTGCTGCGAACCCAGGCCCAGGGTGACCACCGGCCACACGTTGGCGATCAGGAACACGATCAGCGCCGTGAGCACCAGCGCGAGCATGCCGCCGGCGTTGAGCACGTGGTAACGGGCGAGCAACGCGCCGCAACGCACGCAGCGCATGGTCTCGCCCCGCGCCAGCGCGTGACTGCGGTGCACCGTGTCGCAATGCTCGCAGATCAGCAGCGGGCCGGACGACGCGTGCGGTCGTGCCGCCGCGGCGTCCGTCGCGTCGGTGCGGGCCAGGCCGTGCTCGGGCGTGCTCATTGGCCCATTCTCGCAAATCGGGCCCCAGGCGGGGGCGAAAGGCAGCGGCGCTTCGCAAGGGCGACTGCTTGCCTCGATGCTCTCCCGGGCGGAGAAAGGAGGCGCCCGTTCCTCGCAAAAAAGCGCCCCGTCACCTCAATCTTTTTCCCGCAGGAGAGAGGAAGCGAACGTGTGCGCTTCGCGCGCGGCGTATCTGAAGCGTGGACTCCTCTTGATATGCTGGCCGGCGCCCCGATGTGGGACCTTCCTTCCCTGGAGATCTCAAGTGACCGCCGCTGCCCAAGCCCACGTCTTCGACATCGATACGGCCAACTTCGAGACCGAGGTGCTGCGCGCTTCGATGACCACGCCGGTACTGGTGGATTTCTGGGCGACCTGGTGCGGCCCGTGCAAGACACTGGGCCCGATGCTCGAGAAGCTCGCCGCCGAGTACAACGGCGCCTTCCGCCTGGGCAAGGTCGACGTGGACAAGAACCAGGAGCTGGCCGGGATGTTCGGCATCCGCTCCATCCCCACCGTCATGCTGGTCAAGGACGGGCAATTGCTCGACGGCTTCGCCGGCGCATTGCCCGAGGGTGAGCTGCGCGAGTTCCTCTCGCGCCACGTGCAGCCGCTGGAGGGCGACGTCCCGGCCGAGCCCGAAGCTGCGGAGGAAGAGGACCCCGCGCAGGCGATCAACCGCCTGCAGCAGGAGATCGCCGCCGCGCCCGATCGCGCCGAACTCAAGCTTGACCTGGCACTCGCACTGATGCGCAACGGCCAGGCCGACGCCGCCGAAGCCGAACTCAACGCGCTGCCGGCGAACCTCGCCACCGATGTGCGCGCCGTGCGCCTGCGCAGCCAACTGGATCTGGCCCGCGCACTGCAGGGCGCACCCTCGCTGACCGAATTGCGCCAGCGTGTGCAGGCCGATCCGGCCGACTGGACCGCACGCGACCTGCTTGGCGTGCGGCTGCTGCTCGAAGACGATCCGGCCGCCGGCCTGGACCAGTTCCTGGCGATCCTCGAAAAGGCGCGCGACTGGAACGAAGGCGGCGCGAAGAAGCGCCTGCTGGCCGCCTTCGCCACGCTGGACGATGCGGAGCTGGTGGGCCGCTATCGCCGGCGCATGGCCTCGCTGCTGTTCTGATCCCCGCGGCAGGAACCCTGTAGGAGCACACCTGTGCGCGACCGGGAAGCCCGCGGTCTTGCACAGGTGCGCTCTTGCAACGAGCGCCTGAGCGGCCCTGCACTAGAGCGCGCGCTCCTTCAAGGCGAAACCCATACGCAAGCGTACGTTAGACTCGCCTTTTTGCCGGCTCCCCGATGCGCGCTTCCACCTTCCGCCGCCTGCTCAATCTCTGGCCACCCTTCCTGTTCAACAGCATCCGCGTGCTGGAACTGGGCAGGGACTGGACCCATGCGCGCGTCGTGCTGCGCCTTCGCCCCTGGAACCGCAACTACGTGCGCAGCCAGTTCGGCGGCAACCTATTCGCCATGACCGACCCGTTCTGGATGCTGCTGGCGATGCATCGCCTGGGCAGCGACTACTACGTATGGGACAAGGCGGGCGCGATCGACTTCGTGACGCCCGGCCGCGAGGACGTGTACGCCACCTTTTACCTCTCCGACGCCATGGTCGATGAACTGCGCACGGCCGCCGCCACTGGCGACAAGGTCCTGCGCTGGTTCGAGACCGAAGTGGCAACCGCCTCCGGCGAGGTCGTCGCGCGCGTGCGCAAGCAGCTTTACGTGAGACTCAAGCCCAAGGCGCGCGCCGCGTAGGGCTTGGGCCCACCAGGCCGCCTGCCGGAAAGGCTGGTGGGCTGGCCCCACCTTGCGCCCTCCTACGTCGCTTGTTCGAAGCGGGCGATCTCCTCCAGCGCTGCTTCGGCCCTGCGCACCGCCTTGCCGGCGGCATTGTCGGTGATCCAGTGCATGCGTCCGGTCCCGTGCGCAAGCAGCACAACCAGTAGCACCAGCGCCAGCGAAACCCCGCCGCAGATCACCAGCCAGCCCACGAAGCCGGGCCAGCGACCCCATACGTCCACGCCGATCTGCCAGTGGATCTCCATCAGGAACAGGGGAATCCACACGAAGCTGCCGACCACCGCGAACACCGGCGCCTCGACGCGCACGCGCCATGCGCGCAGCTGCGCCAGGCGACGCTGGATGTCCAGCACCGGCGCGGTGTAGTCGATCTCCAGCACCAGGTGGAGGATGCGCGCGGCGAAAGCCACCATGGCGATGCCGAACACCTGCACCATCACGCCGAGAGCGATCTGATGGAGGACGTCCAGATGGCTGGTCCAATAGGCCGTGCCGAGCAGCATGAAGAACACGCCGAAGACCAGCTGGATCGACTGCCCCCAGACCAGCGGCCGCAAGCCATGACGCAACTTGTCCAGCCGTCCTTCCCGGTACAGCTGCACATTGAGCGCCTGTTGCTGGTCCATGCGCCGGTTGAGCTGCTGCCACGCCAGCTTCATCTCGTCCAGTTCCATGTTCATGCTCCGGTGGTGGCGGCGGGCGCCATCTGGCCGCGCAGCCGTTGCTTGATGCGGCCGATCTTGGTGGCCACGTTGGTTTCGCTGATGCCCAGCACCTGGGCGATCTCGGCGTGGCTTCTGTCTTCCAGGTAAAGCAGGATCAGCGCGCGGTTGAGTGGATCGAGCTGGCCGATGAAGGCGTAGAGCGCCGACAGCCGTTCGTCCGGTTGCGCCACGTCCGCGTCGCCGGGCAACTCCAGGTGCCCCGCATCGAGCGGCTCCAGGTACCCGTCGCGCGCAACCTGCCGGGCATGGGAGATCGCGACGTTGAGCGCCACGCGATACATCCAGGTGGAGAACTTCGCGCGTGCCGCATCGAAGCCGGCGAAGGAACGCCACAGCTGTACGGCGATCTCCTGCGCCAGGTCGTTGCGGTCCTCGCGGCCGTGCGCGTAGACGCTGGCCACCTTGAACACGATGCCGCGGTGCTCCTGCAACAGCGCTTCGAACTGGCGTTGGTGGTCGGTCATGGCACGCTTGGGCTCCCTGTCCCCTGCATGATTCGCCCAGCCCGCGAAAAAATCACACCGCGTCGCGGCCTACAATGCGGACTCCCCTCGCCCGCGAACCGCCATGCCGCGACTGCGCTTCAAACGCTACCTGCTCACCGGCCTGCTTACCTTCATCCCGCTGTGGGTGACCTGGACGGTGTTCAAGGTCGTGCTGGGTTTCCTGGCCGGCATCGGTGCGCCGATGGTGGCCGCGGCGCTCGGCGCGCTGGCGCTGGTGGCGCCGGAAACCGCCAGGGCGCTGGGCAGCGCGTGGTTCATCTCGATCGTGGCGTTGCTGATCACCCTGCTGGCCCTGTACCTGCTGGGCTTCCTGGCCAGCCGCGTGATCGGGCAGCGGCTGCTCGATACGTTCGATGCGCTGCTGCAGCGCATCCCGCTGGTGCAGACCATCTACGGCGGCACCAAGAAGCTGATGGCGGTGCTGCAGCAGAAGCCGTCCGGCGTGCAACGGGTAGTGCTGGTCGACTTCCCGCATGCCGGCACCAAGGCGATCGGCTTCGTCACGCGGATCATGATCGAGGAAGGCAGCGGTCGCGAGATGGCCGCGGTGTTCGTGCCGACCACGCCCAACCCCACCGGCGGCTTTCTGCTGACCCTGCCGGTGGAAGCGCTGACGCCGACCGAGTGGACGATGGATCAGGGCATGGCTTTCATCATTTCCGGCGGCGCGGTGGCGCCCGACACGTTGCCTGCCGCGACGCGGAAGCCGCTGTAGTCCCGCTGGCAGACCGCGGCGTTACCGTTCGTTGGCTTGTCGCGCACACGTGCGCTCCCACAGGGGTTTTCATGTATCGCTGGATCTTCGTTCTTTCGCTGCTCATCGCAGGCGCAACCCACGCCACCGACTGGACCACGCCGGCGGAGGCCGCGCAGTTCCGCACCACGCCGGGCTACGCCGACACGCTCGCCTACCTTGAGCGCCTGCATCAGGCCGCGCCCGGCAAGATCAGGCTGGAAACCTTCGGCACCACGCCCGAAGGCAGGCCGATGACGGTGGTGATCGCCAGCAATGACGGCAGCTTTTCGCCGCAGGCGGCGCGTGCAGCGCACAAGCCGGTGGTGCTGCTGCAAGCCGGCATCCACCCTGGCGAGATCGAGGGCAAGGACGCCGGCCTGATGCTGCTGCGCGATTTCGCCGTCACGGGCAAGCTGCCGCATCTGCTGGACCACGCGGTGCTGGTCTACATCCCGGTGTTCAGCGTGGATGGCCACGAGAATTCGAGCCCTTACCACCGCATCAACCAGAACGGCCCCGAGGCGCAGGGCTTCCGTGGCCAGTCGCAGTACCTCAACCTCAACCGCGACTACGTCAAGGCGGATGCGCCGGAAATGCGCGCCTGGCTGCAACTCTGGCAGCGCTGGTTGCCGGATTTCCTGATCGACGTTCACACCACCGACGGCGCCGACTACCAGTACGACCTGACCTGGTACACCGAGGACCCGCACAAGCTCGACCCGGGCGTCGCCGCCTGGCAAAAGGCGCTGACGGACGCGGCAATTCCCGCCTACGAGGCCCGCGGTCACCTCGCCTCGATCTACCTGGAGTTCAAGGACGGCGCCGATCCGCGCAAGGGCATCACCAACTTCGGCTCCGGCCCGCGCTTCTCCACCGGCTACGCCGCGTTGCAAGACCGCCCCGCACTGCTGATCGAAACGCACATGCTCAAGCCCTACGCGGTGCGCGTGCATGCGGTATATGACCTGGTCGACGTGCTGCTCGAGCGGATCGGCGACCATCCAGACGCCCTGTTGAAGACCACGGCCGCGGCGGACGCCCGAACCATTGCGCGCGCCGGCGATCCCTCGGCAAGGGTGGCGCTTACCTTCAAGCCGGACCCGGCCTCCACCCCGTATGACCTCAGGGGCTACGCCTACACGGTCACCCACAGCGACATCTCCGGCAGCGACTGGATCCGCTACGACCCGTCGCACCCGCGCAACTACACCATCCCCAACTGGAACGGCTTGCTGCCGGACGTATCGGTCGACCCGCCGGCCGCCTATGCGATCCCGGCCCAGTGGACCGTGCTGATCGACCGCCTCGACGCGCACGGCATCGCCTACCGCCGGCTGGCACGCCCGATGAAAGTCACCGCCCAGGGCTACCGGCTCGACCAGCCGCGATGGGCGGAAAAACCTTTCGAGGGCCACCTGATGCTGCGCGACTTCCAGCTCCATGCGGAGCCGCGCGAGCTCACCCTGCCCGCCGGGTCGGTGATCGTCCCGCTGGACCAGCGTGGCGCCAACGTGGCGATCGAACTGCTCGAGCCCCAGGCACCCGACTCGATGCTGCGCTGGGGCTACCTGGACGCCATCTTCGAACCCAAGGAGTACGGCGAGGCGCGCGTGCTGGAGAAGCTCGCACGCGACATGATTGCCGCCGATCCTGCGCTCCGGGCCACCTTCGGGCGCAAGCTCCACGACGATCCCGCCTTCGCCGCCGATCCGCGCGCGCGGCTGATGTTCTTCTTCGAACGCTCTCCCTGGTATGCCGCGCAGAACGTGGGCGTCTATCCGGTGCTGCGGCTGAACCGGTCACAGTGGAAGGCGCTGGGGAAGTAGCAGCGCGAGGGCGCCGTCGCGGAGGAGCGGTTCCGGGATTTTCCTTCTCACCTTCCCTTTCCCGACCCCTGACCTTTGACACTGTCTGGCCCATGACCAATGGCCTAGCGTGGCCGGTCATGGCCGCGTCGTGGGGGACGCGGCCGGCAACAACGCAACCGCCGAACGGCGCAAACACACAGAGGGAAATCCATGTCCAAGCAGTATCTGAAGCCGCTGGCGCTCGCGGTGAGCCTGGCGCTGTCGCTGACCGCGTGCGGCAAGCACGAGGCCGGCCAGAACCCTGCCGCCAGCAGCAGCGCACCCGCCGCCGCCGGCACCACCGCGATGGCCGGCGCGCCGAAGAGCGTGTTCGACGTCAGCGAGCTGGGCGCGATGAACGAGGCCTGCACGGACTTCGACCAGTTCGTCAACGCCAAGTGGGTCGCCGCCAACCCGATCCCGTCCGACCGCACCCGCTGGGGCGCGTTCGACAAGCTGGCCGAGGACAGCCTCAACACCCAGCACGACATCGTCGACGCCGCGGCCAAGAACGCCGCCAGCGCACAGGCCGGCTCGATCCAGCAGAAGATCGGCTACCTGTATGCCTCGGGCATGGACGAAGCGTCCATCGAGAAGGCCGGCTTCGATCCGATCAAGCCCAAGCTCGACGCCATCGCCGCGCTGAAGAACGGCAACGACGTGGCCGACTACCTCAACAAGAGCTTCAGCAACGGCGACATGCAGGTGTTCGCGTTCGGCTCGGGGGCCGATTTCAAGAACGCCTCCATGCAGATCGGCTACACCTTCCAGAGCGGCCTGGGCCTGCCGACCAAGGACTACTATACCGACGCCAAGTACGCCGAGCAGCGCAGCGCGTACCTGGACTACATCGCCAAGTCGCTCGAACTGACCGGCGTGCCCTCGGCCGACGCCAAGAAGCAGGCCGGCCAGGTAATGGCATTCGAAACCAAGCTGGCGGCCGCCTCGTTCGCCCCGGTCGAACTGCGCACGCCCGAGCACCAGTACCACTTCGTCAGCGTCAAGGAAGCGGACAAGCTCACCCCGCACTTCAGCTGGGAGAAATTCTTCGACGCCCAGGGCGTGAAGGTGGACAAGGGCTTCTCGCTGTCGCAGCCGAAGTTCTTCGTCGAGTTCGACAAGCTGCTCGCCAGCGCGCCGATCGACCAGTGGCAGTCCTACCTGCGCTTCCACGTCATCGACGACGCTTCGCCGCTGCTGTCGAAGTCCTTCCAGGACAACAAGTTCGACTTCTACGGCAAGACCCTGTCGGGCCAGCCCGAACAGAAGGCGCGCTGGAAGCGCGTGCTCGGCGCGGTCAACGGCTCGATGGGCATGGCGCTGGGCCAGCTCTACGTCGACAAGATGTTCAAGCCCGAAGCGAAGGAGCGCGCGCAGGTGCTGGTCGACAACGTGCGCAACGCCCTGAAGGCGCGCATCGAGAACCTCGACTGGATGAGCCCGGAAACCAAGGCCAAGGCGATCGCCAAGTGGAGCACCTTCCTGCCGAAGATCGGCTACCCCGAGAAGTGGCGTGACTGGTCCGGCCTGGACATCAAGCAGGGCGACTACTACGGCAACGTGATGGCTGCCGCCAAGTTCAACTACCAGTACGACACCAACAAGATCGGCAAGCCGACCGACCGCAAGGAATGGGGCATGACCCCGCAGACGGTCAACGCGTACTACAACCCGACCGACAACACGATCAACTTCCCGGCCGCGATCCTGCAGCCGCCGTTCTTCTATGCCAACGGCGACGACGCGATCAACTACGGCGGCATCGGCGCGGTGATCGGCCACGAGGCCAGTCACGGCTTCGACGACGAGGGCAGCCAGTTCGATGGCGAAGGCAACAACGTCAACTGGTGGAGCAAGGCCGACCGTGCCAAGTTCGATGAGCGCGCGGACAAGCTGGTGCAGCAGTTCAACGCCTACACCCCGATCAAGGACAAGCCGGACGCACACGTCAACGGCCAGCTGACGCTGGGCGAGAACATCGGCGATCTGGGCGGCCTGAACGCGGCCTATGACGCGCTGCAGATGGCGCTGAAGAAGAACACCGAGGAAGCCGGGTCGAAGATCGACGGCTACACCCAAGACCAGCGTTTCTTCCTCAACTGGGCCCGCGTGTGGCGCGGCAATATCCGCGAGAAGGAAGCGCTGCTGCGCCTCAATACCGACCCGCATGCCCCCGCCTCGCTGCGCGCGATCGGTGCGCCGTCCAACATGGACGCGTTCGCCACTGCGTTCCAGTGCAAGCCGGGCGACGCGATGGTCCGCTCCGGCGACAAGCAGGTGAAGATCTGGTAACGCGTCATCCTCCGTTGGGAGGATGAAAAGGCCCCGCTCCGGCGGGGCCTTTTTTTTGTTGCCGCACCGCCCCACTCCCGGACGCCCCGTAGCTGGGCTCAGGCCACCTGGTACAGCGCACCGCGACCCACGGATGGACTGAAGCCCATCACCGCCTCTGGTTTTCGTCTTGTTATTGCAAATCGTTCTCATTAAGCTTCGCGACTTGACGCATCCGCCAGACAAGGACCCCCATGGCAGGCATCACCAGTCGCAAGCATCCCGCCCGTCCCTCCGCGCTGACCCGCGGCATGGCCGCGGGCCTGCTCACCGGCCTAGCCTTCGCCGCGCCCGCTCACGCCGGCGGTAGTGACACCAGCGATCCGCAGGTGCGCGACGCCAAGCGTCTCCCCGGCATCGAGGTCAACGCGACGCGTGGCGCGGACTACCGGGCCGACATGGTGGACTCGCCCAAGTTCACCCAGCCGCTGCTGGACACCCCGCAGACCATCGGCATCATCACCCGCGACCTGTTCGAGCAGCAGGGCGCGACGACCTTGACCGAAGCGCTGCGCAACAGCCCGGGCGTGGGCACCTTTTACGTCGGCGAGAACGGCAGCACCACCACCGGCGACGGCATCTACATGCGCGGCTTCGATACCTCGGGAAGCATCTTCGTCGACGGCGTTCGTGACCTGGGCTCGATCTCGCGCGACCTGTTCAACATCGAACAGGTCGAAGTGACCAAGGGCCCGGACGGCACCGAATACGGCCGCACCGCGCCGACCGGCGCAATCAACATGGTCACCCGGCAGCCGATCCTCACCGATCGCGCCAGCGGCTCGCTGGCCTACGGCAGCAGCCAGCAGCAGCGCGCCACCGTCGACCTCAACCGGCAAATCGGCGACCACAGTGCGTTCCGTCTGGACGTCGTCGGCCAGGACAGCGGCGTGCCCGGCCGCGACCACGTGCGCAATCGCCGCTGGGGCTTGGCACCCTCGCTGGCGTTCGGCCTGGGCACGCCCACGCGTGTCTTCCTCGATGCGTTGCACATCAAGCAGGACAACGTGCCCGACGGCGGCATACCGACGCTCGGCCTGCCCGGCTACACCAGCCCCGATCCCGCCCGGCCGCACATCGGCCAGGCACCGCGCGTGGACAGCGAGAACTTCTACGGCACGGCGCAGGACCACGACCGCGTCACCGCGGACATGCTGACGCTGATCGTCGAACATGAGTTCAGCCCCGATGTCGCCCTGCGCAACACCACGCGCTGGGGCCGCACGCACCAGGACTACCTGCTGACGTCCTTCCGCGCCGACGCGGACAACCTGCTCACGCCGGACCTGGCCGATCCGTCGACCTGGGCCATCGCACGCAGCCTGCCGACCTTCAAGCGCCAAACCAACCGCATCCTGACCGATCAGGCCAACCTCACCGCGAACTTCGCCACGGGCGCAGTGATCCACAACCTCAGCACGGGCTTGGAAGTCAGTGAGGAGAAAGCCTCCGACATCGACGTCGCGCCGCTGGACGGAAGCACCTGGCCGGCCGCGAACCTCTATCACCCCGATCCTCACGTGGGCGGTTTGCGCTACGGCGAAACCGGCGCATGGAACACCGGCACCACCGACACCGCCGCGGTCTACGTGTTCGACACGCTGAAGTTCGGCCCGCGCTGGCAGGTCACCGCCGGCGCGCGCCTTGACCGCTACACCACCCGCTTCGACAGCGTCGCCCTTTGCGGTGAGCGCAACAGCCCCGAATGCGGCACGTTGCCGGCCGGCACGCCGGTCCCGGGCCTCGCCGCGCGCATCGTCGACACCCTGCCCAACGGCAAGCTGGGCGTGCTGTACAAGCCCGCACCCAATGGCAGCATCTACGCCAACTTCGCCGTCTCGCAGGAGCCGCCCGGCGGCAACACGCTCTTGTTCAGCAGTTCGGCGCGCAGCGCCGACAACCCGACGCTCGATCCGCAGCGGGCCAGCACCACGGAGTTTGGCACCAAGTGGGATCTGCTCGACCAGCGCCTGCTGCTCACCGCTGCCATCTACCGCACCGTGGTGCGCAACGAACTGACCCAGGATCCAGTCGACGAGCAGTACTACCAGACCGGCCGCAAGCGGGTGCAGGGCATCGAACTGGGCATCGTCGGCCGGATCACCGACGACTGGGGCGTGAGCGCCGGCTTCACCACCATGGACGCCAAGGTTACCGACGGTGCGGCAGTCAGCAACGACGGCTCCAGCGACCTGGCCTACACGCCGCGCAGCGCGTTCACCGCGTGGTCCACCTGTCACCTGCCCTTCGGCCTCACCGTCGGCGGCGGCGCGCGCTATGCGGGCGCGATGAAGCGCGGCACCGATGGCGCCATCGGCACGCCCGAGACCACGGGCTCCTATTGGGTGTTCGACGCCATGGCGAGCCTGCCGGTCAACCGCCACGTCGACCTGCAATTGAACCTCTACAACCTGTTCGACCGCCATTACGTCGCGGCCATCAACAAGAGCGGCTACCGTTACACGCCGGGCACGCCGCGCGCCGCGATGCTGACCGCGAACATCCGGTTCTAGGACCAGGGGCACCGCCATGCTGCTGCACATTCCCAACGTGCTGGATCGCGGGCAGGTCGCGCGCATGCGTGCGGCACTGGACGGCGCCACCTGGACGGACGGCCGCGAAACCGTCGGGCCGCAGGGCGCGAAGGTCAAGCGCAACCAGCAGCTGCCGGAAACCTCGCCGCTGCGGCGGGAGCTCGGTCGCGAGGTACTGGACGCGCTGGCGCGCCATCCGCTCTTCCACGCCGCGGTATTGCCGCAACGCGTGCTGCCGCCACGCTTCAACCGCTACGAGGGCGGCGGGCACTACGGCTCCCACGTGGACGGTGCGGTGATGGCCCTGCCCGACGGCGGCCAGCTGCGTTCGGACGTCTCGTGCACGCTTTTCCTCAGCGAGCCTGGGGAATACGACGGTGGCGAGCTCGTCATCAACGACCTCTACGGCGAGCACGAGGTCAAGCTTCCCGCGGGCGATGCCATCGTCTATCCGTCCAGCAGTCTGCATCGCGTGCAGCCGGTGACACGCGGCGCGCGCGTGGCGGCGTTCCTGTGGGCGCAAAGCCTGGTGCGCGACGATGCCCAGCGCCAGTTGCTGCTCGAACTGGACAGCTCGATCCAGCGCCTGACACAAAGCGGCGCCGACGCCGATGCGCTGCTGCAGCTCACTGGCGTCTATCACAACCTGCTGCGCCGCTGGTCTGAGACATGATCCCTTGCAGGAGCGCCCTTGGGCGCGACCGCGGGCATCCCTGCTGGCCATAACGTGGTCGCGCCGAAGGGCGCTCCTGCAAGAGCAATTGCGTGGCGGTTCCCTCTACACGGCGGGGAGCGGATAATCGGCGCCCCTTCTGCAACCCGGCAGCACGATGTTCGTACCTGGTCAACGCTGGATCTCCACCGCCGAACCCGAACTGGGCCTGGGCACCGTCCTGCGGGTGGAGGGCCGCGGCGTGCAGGTGCTCTTCGCCAAGGCCGGCGTGCTGCGCCCCTACGCGGCCGACTCCGCGCCGCTGGTACGCGCCGAATTCCGCCCCGGCCAGCGCGTGGCTGGCAAGGGCCTGGCCTTCCTGGTCGAGCGGGTGGAGATCAAGGAAGACCTCCTGATCTACCGCGGCGAGGGCCGCGAGCTGCACGAAGGCCAGCTCGATGACGAGCAGAGCGTGAGCCAGGCCGACGATCGCCTGGTCGGCGGACGCACGGATACCGTGGCGCAATTCGACCTGCGCCTCGAGGGCCTGCGCCGCCGCGCCCAGGCGCGCCGCTCGCCGACCTGGGGCCTGGAAGCATCACGCATCGGCCTGGTGCCTCACCAGCTGCGCGTTGCCGGCATCGCCGCTTCGCGCCGCCCGCCTCGCGTCCTGCTGGCCGATGAAGTGGGTCTGGGAAAAACCATCGAGGCGGGCATGATCCTCGCCCGCCAGCTCGCCACCGGCCGCGCCTCGCGCGTGCTGGTGTTGCTGCCGGACACGCTCGTGTACCAGTGGTTCGTCGAGCTGTTGCGCCGCTTCAACCTGAGCTTCGCGATCTATGACGAGGAACGCTGCGAGGCGCTGGAGCAGTCCGGCGACGGGCGCAATCCGTTCGAGGACGAGCAACTGGTCATCGCCGACTTCCGCTTCCTGGAGGAAAACCCCAAGCGCGCGAGAGAGCTGGTGGAAGCGGAGTGGGACCTGCTGATCGTCGACGAAGCGCACCACCTGGCCTGGACGCCCGATGCGGCCAGCCCGCGCTACACGCTGGTCGAACAGCTGGCGGCAAAGACGCCTGGCGTGATCCTGCTTACCGCCACGCCCGAGCAGCTCGGCCGCAGTGGCCACTTCGCCCGCCTGCGTCTGCTCGATCCGCAGCGCTACCACGATCTGGACGTCTATCTGGCCGAAGCCGAGCGCTTCCAGGCGCTCTCGCCGATTGCAGACCGACTGCAATCCGGCGAGCCGCTCGACGACGCCCAGCGCGACGCACTGCGCGAGATCTTCGCCGGCGACGCGGGCCTGCTCGCGCAGCTGGATGGCACCGGCACGCCGGCTTCCGCGCGCGACCTGCTCGACGCATTGATCGACCGCCATGGCACCGGCCGCGCGATGTTCCGCAATCGCCGCGCCGGCATCGGCGGCTTCCCGCGCCGCGTGCCCGAGTGGCAACTGATCGATGCCGACGCGCTGGACGAGAACGCCCGCCAGGTGCTGCTGGCCGAATTCCACGCCGACATCCAGCAGCCGGCGCCGGCGCTCGAACTGGAATACGCGAACGACCCCCGCCTGGAGGCGCTGGTAACCCTCCTCGACGCACACCCGCAGGACAAGTTCCTGCTGATCTGCCGCAGCCAGGCCAAGGTCCTGGCGCTGGAGGAAGCGCTGCGTACCCGCACCGGCGCGGGCATCGCGCGCTTCCATGAAGGCCTGGGCATCGTGCAGCGCGACCGCAACGCCGCCTACTTCGCGCAGCCCGATGGCGCGCGCCTGCTGCTCTGTTCGGAGATCGGTTCGGAAGGACGCAACTTCCAGTTCGCGCACCGGTTGATCCTGTGGGACCTGCCGCTGGATCCGGACCTGCTCGAACAGCGCATCGGCCGCCTGGACCGCATCGGCCAGGTCCACGACATCGCCATCCACATCCTCGCCGTCCAGGACAGTGCGCAACACGTACTCGCGCGCTGGTACGACGAGGGCATCGATGCGTTCCGTTCCAGCCCCGCCGACGGGCGCGAGCTGCTGCGCCGCTACGGCGAGCCGCTGGTGCAACTGGCCGCCGAACATGCGCGCAACGCCGACAGCCGCGACCAGGAACTGGATGCGCTGATCGCCGACACCCGCGCCACGCACGAGGAACTGGCCGCGCTGATCCGCGCCGGCCGCGACCATCTGCTGGAACTGGCCGCGAGCCGCGACCCGCATGCCGACGAACTGGGCCAGGCCTTCCGCCGCGAGGATGTCGACCCCTCGCGCGACGCCTACGTGCAACGCCTGCTGGAGGCCTTCGGCATCCACGCCGAGGAATTGGGCGGCAACGTGCTGCTGCTCGACCCGCAATACCTTTCCACTGACGCGCTGCCCGGCTTTGCCGAAGGTCCGGTGTCGGCGACCTTCGCCCGCGACGTGGCGCTGGCGCGCGAGGAGCTTCCGCTGCTGCGCTTCGACCATCCGCTGGTGCAGGGCGCGCTGGACCTCGCGCTTTCGGGCGAACAGGGCAACGCCGCGTTCATGGTCGACGACGCGCTGCCACCGCGCAGCGCGCTGCTCCAGGCCGTGTTCCTGCTCGAATGCGTGGCCGACCGGGCGCTGGACGCCGAGCGCTTCCTGCCCGCGTTGCCGCTGGTGGTCACGATCGACACGCGACTGGCCGAGCGCGCCGGTTTCGAACCCAGCGAAGCGGCCGTGCGCAAGGCGGCCGACCGCAACATCGAGGTGCCGCGCTACCGCAAGTTCCTCGCCAAGCTCGTGCCGCCGATGCTCGAGAAAGCCGAGGCCATCGCCGGCCAGCGGGCGCAGGAGCACATCGCCGAAGCCGTCGCCCAGGCAACCGCCGAACTGGATGCCGAGCTGGCCCGCCTGCGCGCACTGCGGGAGGTCAACCCGTCGATCAATCCGGCGGAAATCGCCACCCTTGCCGCCGAACGCCAGGCCCTGCTCGGCGCGCTGCCACAATCGCGCCTGCGCCTGGACGCCGTCCGCTTCGTCGCCAGCCCGGACTTCCTCGCCCTGCGCTGATCCGTTCGGCGGGACATCCTGTAGGAGCGCACCCGTGCGTGACCGCCATCCATCCCGGTGCGCTCCTGCAGGTAGGCGGCGTCGTTGGGCGCCGCGCACGTACACTGCCCGCTCCATCCGGAGGAAGACCGCATGCGCACCATCGGCCTGATCGGCGGCATGAGCTGGGAATCGACCGTCGAGTACTACCGCCTGATCAACCGCGGCGTACGCGACCGCCTGGGTCCGCTTCATTCCGCGCGCCTGCTGCTGGACAGCCTGGACTTTTCCGTCATCGCCACCTGCCAGCGCGCCGGCGACTGGGACGGCGCCGGCGCGCTGCTGGCCGAGTCCGCGCGCCGCCTGCAAGCCGGTGGCGCCGATTGCCTCCTGATCGGAGCCAACACCATGCATATCGTGGCCGACGTGGTGGCGGCGGCCACGCCGCTGCCGCTGCTGCACATCGTGGACGCCACCGGCCGCGCGATCCGCGCACAGGGGCTGGATACCGTGCTGCTGCTCGGCACCGCCTTCACCATGGAACAGCCGTTCTTCCGCGAACGCATGCAGCGCGACCACGGCGTGCGTTGCCTGGTGCCCGGACCCGCGGAACGGGCCGAGCTACACCGGGTGATCTACGAAGAACTCTGCGCCGGCCAGTTCCGCCCGCAGGCACGGGCATACCTGCTGCAACTCGTTGCGGACGGCGTCCGCGCCGGCGCGCAGGGCGCGATCCTCGGCTGCACCGAGCTGGGCCTGCTGCTGGGCAACGCCGACGCGGGCGTTCCGGTGTTCGACACCGCGGCGCTGCATGCGGCCGCGGCGGTGGAGTTCGCGCTCGGCTGATCCGTAGGTGGGCTCAGCCCACCTTCCATTTTCGCAAGCTTGTTGGTGGGCTGAAGCCTGCCCTGGATCACGGGTTTGTGTCAGACCGTCACGAGCGCCGAGCGCATGCGCCGGCCTATGCCGAAACCCCAGTACGCCAGGGTCAGCAAGGCCACCCAGCCCGCGCCGACGTAGAGCGCCACGCGCGTATCGGGGCTGTAGCCGAGCATCACCAGCACGAACGCCAGGAAGGCCAGCGCCAACAGGCTGGAGAACGGCCACAGGCGAAGCCGGAACGGCAGCGGTTCGGGCTGGCGGCGATGGAAACGCCAATGCGCCACCAGCACCGTGCCCCAGGTCCATACGGTGTTGAACGCCAGGATCGACATGATCATGCCGAAGATGCGCTCGGGCACCAGGTAGTTCATCACCACGCCAAGCAGCAGGAAGAAGATCGTCACCAGCACCCCGCGAACCGGCACGCCGCTCGCGCTCAGGTTCCCCATCGCGGCCGGCGCCTGGCCTTTGGTCGCCAGGCTGTGCAGCATGCGGCTGCCGCTGAAGGTGGTCGAGTTGAAGCTCGACAGCGCGGCGGTGATCACCACGAAATTGATCAACCCCGCCGCCTGTGGAATCCCCAGCTTGGCGAACGTGGTGACGAACGGGCTGCCCTGCGTACCCAGCTCGTTCCACGGGTAGATCGCCATGATCACGAACAGCGAGCCGATGTAGAAGATCAGGATGCGCCAGATCACGGAGTTCACTGCCTTCGGGATCGTGCGCTCCGGATGCGCGGCCTCGGCGGCGGCCATGCCGATCGTCTCGATGCCGCCGAAGGAGAACACCAGTACCGGCAGCGCCAGCACCATGCCGGTGAAGCCGTTGGGGAACCAGCCGCCGTGGGTCCACAGGTTGGAAATGCCCACCGGCTGCCCGCCGTTGCCCCAACCCAGCCAGATGATCCCGAATCCGCCCAGGATCATCAGCACCACGGTGAGTACCTTGATCAAGGCGAACCAGAATTCCATCTCGCCATAGACCTTCACCGCCATCAGGTTCAGGCCGCCGATCATCACCACGGAAGCGAACGCCCAGATCCATTGCGGCAATTCGGGGAACCAGTCCTTCATGTAGATGCCCACCGCCGTGCTCTCGGCGATGCCCACGCCCATCATCAGCACCCAGTAGTTCCAGCCGGTCAGGTACCCGGCGTAAGGTCCCAGATACTTGTGCGCGTAGGCGCTGAAGGAACCGGCGATCGGCTCGTGCGCGGCCATCTCGCCCAGCGCTCGCATGATCACGAAGATCATCGCGCCGCCGAACAGATAGGCGATCAGCACCGACGGCCCGGCCAGCTTGATGGTGCTGGCCGAGCCCAGGAACAGGCCCGCGCCGATGCACATGCCAAGGGCCATGAAGGTGATGTGGCGCGGCGTGAGCTGCCGCTGCAGATGTTCGCTCATGTGGGGCCCGTCAGGAAAAGGAAGGTCAACGCATCAACCGGCGCCGGGGTTTGATCGGCAGCCGCCCGCGCCAGTACTCGATCAGTATGTAGCCGCCAAGCATGCCACCGAGATGGGCGAAATGGGCCACGCCTGCCTGCGTGCCGGTCACGCCCAGGAACAGCTCGATCACGGCGTAGCCGGTCACGAACAGCCAGGCCGGCATCGGCACGGGCAGGAAGATCAACATCATCTTCTCGTGCGGATACATCATGCCGAACGCCAGCAGCAGGCCGAAGATGGCGCCCGATGCACCCAGCGTCGGATAAAAGCCATGGGTGAACCATTGGACGACCATCAGCTGCGCCAGCGCCGCGACGATCAGGCACACGAAGTAGTAGAGCAGGAACTCGCGACCGCCGAACAACCGCTCGATGGGCCCGCCGAACATGTACAGCGCGAGCATGTTGAAGGCGATGTGCTCCAGGCCACCGTGCATGAACGCGTAGCTCACCAGCTGCCACGGCCGGAAACCGATCGCGACCATGCCCTCGGGCGTCGGCAGGAAATGATCCGGACCCCACGGCCACAGCGCGAAGTGCATGACGAGCACGTCCCCCAGCAGCATTTGCAGCAGGTAGACGGCGACGTTGGCGATGAGCAGATTGCGGGTGACGGGCGGGAGTTGGAAAGGCATGGTCGATCCGGTGAGAACCTCGCGAGGGTAGCGCAAACACGATTGCGCAAGGCAAGACCGTCGGGCACCTGGGGCGCTTCGATGCCGCCCTGCGGCCTGCGCTCACCCAGGAACGGGAATGAAAGGATCGGTGCGCCACCAAACCCGGACGCTCGCGCTGCAGGCCGCAGGCCGGAATGGAAGGATGCGCCGGGATCTGGGCCTAGCCATGAAAAAAGGCCGCCTGTTGGCGGCCCGACTGCGGAAACCCCCGTGGTGTTTCCCCTTCAACCGTTCTGCGCGATGCCTTCGGGACGGCGCGCGCCAGCGAACCGCTTGGACCAGTAAGCCTCATCAAGGCTGGAAACCTCCACCGACTTGCCCGCCGAGGGCGAGTGGATGAAACGTCCGTTGTCCAGGTAGATGCCCACGTGCGAGATGCGCTTCTTGCCGCGGGTGTGGAAGAAGACCAGGTCGCCGGGCTGCATGTCGCCGCGCTTGACCTTGGCGCCGGCCAGGAACTGCCGGGCCGAATTGGCCGGCAGGCGCAGGCCGATCGCGTGCGCGAACACGTAGCGGACGAAGCCGCTGCAATCGAACCCGGTGCTCGGCGAGTGACCGCCACGGACGTAGCGGATGTCGCGAAGCTGCATCGCCAGCGCGACCAGCGCCTGGCGCAGGCGGGAAGCCTCGTCGGCCGGACCCTCATCCGTCGTCGACGCCGCTACCAGCGCGGAAGGATCGGCTGGCAGCGTAGCGTTGGCCAGCGCCGGCGCCAGGTTGGCAAGCGGCAACGGAGCCAGCAGCGGCGCGACAGCGGGCGTCGGGACGGTGCGTTCGACGGCATGCGCAGGCGCGATCGCAAGCAACGCGGCAAACAAGGCGGCGGTTGCGATCAGGCGCTGGAAGGGCATGCGGGAAAATCCCTTTGCAGGTCGGGGCTTGGCCATGGCCGCCGCGGCGGTATGGCGAGGGATCCGACGTTAGCAAAGGGCCCTGGCCTGGATGTTCGATTGACGTTAAGTAGACCCCGGCGTTTCGAAACGTTCACGCAGCGGTGTGATTGGGAGCACAGGAGGCAGGCAGGCGCCTGATCCCCTGGCGGGTTTCACCGGCGACCGAAGATCGCGGTACCGATCCGCACTTCGGTGGCGCCCTCGGCGATCGCCAGCGGGAAGTCCCCGCTCATGCCCATGGACAGGCGCGGCAGTGCATGCCCCTGCACCACCGCGGCATCGCGTAGTTCGCGCAACTGTCGGAAACAGGCACGCACCGCCTCGGCATCGTCCGATTGCACGGCCATGGTCATCAGCCCGCGCACGCGCAGCGTGGGGTAGTGGCTCAGGCAATCGAGGAACGCCGGCAGTTCCTCCGGCGGCAGGCCGTGCTTGCTTTTCTCCGGCGAGGTCTTGACCTGCACGAGCACGTCGAGCGTGCGACCTTCGGTCTCCAGGCGCCGATGCAACGCCTCCGCCAGCTCGAGCCGGTCCAGCGATTGCACCTCGCTCGCCAGCCGCGCCACGTCCCTGGCCTTGTTGGTCTGAAGGTGGCCGATCAGCACCCATTCCAGCGGGAGGTCGGCCAGCGCGGCGCTCTTCTCGCGCAGCTCCTGCACCTTGTTCTCGCCAAAGCGATTGAGGCCGAGCGCTGCCCCCTCGCGCACCACTTCCGGCCCGAAGGTCTTGCTGACCGGAAGCACGGTGACCTCCGCCGGATCGCGGCCCGCCGCGCGACAGGCCGCGTCCACGCGCGCGCGGACCTCGGCCCAGCGGGCGGCGAGCGTGTCGGCCGGCCCGCTCATGGGCTCAGCCCTTGCGGGCCTGCTCGCCGTGGCGGGCGACGACCTCGGCCACCACCATGCTCACCTTCTTGCCGGTGGGGATGTGCAGGAACTCGTTCGGGCCGTGCGCATTGGAATGCGGGCCCAGCACGCCGGTGATCAGGAACTGCGCCTGCGGGAACTTCTCGCCCAGCATGCCCATGAACGGAATGGAGCCGCCCTCGCCCATGTATGCGGCGGGGGCGCCGAAATAGTGCTCGGAAGCCTCGGCCACCGCCTTTTCGAGCCACGCCGACAGCTGCGGCGCGTTCCAGCCGCTGCCGTCCTTCTCCAGCTTGAAAGTGACCTTGGCGCCGTAGGGCGGATCCTTCTCCAGCAGCTCCTTGAGGAACTTGCCGGCCTTGGCGCCGTTGAGCGTCGGCGGCACGCGCAGGCTGAGCTTGACCGCGGTGAACGGGCGCAACACGTTGCCCGCGCTCTCCAGCGCGGGCATGCCGCCCACGCCGGTCACCGCCAGCTGCGGACGCCAGGTGCGGTTGAGCACCAGCTCGACCAGATCCTTGGTCACCGGCTGCATGCCCTCGACGAACGGGAACTTGTCGTACACCGCCTCGCCCAGAACCTCGGTGGATCGGCGTGCCTGCTCGATGCGCTGCGGCGGGACCTCCACGTAGAGCTCTTCCGGCTTGATCCTGCCGGTGGCCGGATCTTCCAGCCGCGAGAGGATCTCGCGCAGGATGCGGAAGCTCGAGGGCACCACGCCCGAAGCGTCGCCCGAGTGCACGCCCTCCTCCAGCACCTGCACGGTCAGCTCGCCGCCGGTCATGCCGCGCAGCGAGGTGGTCAGCCATAGCTGGTCGTAGTTGCCGCAGCCCGAATCCAGGCAGACCACCAGCGAAGGATGGCCGATGCGCGCGGACAGGTGGTCCACGTAATGGGGCAGGTCGTAGCTGCCCGATTCCTCGCACGCCTCGATCATGATCACGCAGCGCGCGTGCGGCACGCCCTGCTCGGCCAGCGCCAGCAGCGCCGACAGCGAACCGAACATCGCATAGCCGTCGTCGGCACCGCCGCGGCCGTAGAGCTTGTCGCCCTTGATCACCGGCGTCCACGGGCCCAGGCCCTCGGCCCACCCGGTCATTTCCGGTTGCTTGTCGAGGTGGCCGTAGAGCACCACGGTGTCCTGGCAATCGGCCAGCGTGGCCGGTACGTCGATGTAGATCAGCGGCGTGCGCCCCGGCAACCGCACCACTTCGAGCGTGGCGCCCTTGAGCGAGGCCAGCTTGCCGCGCGCCCAGCGCTCCAGCAGGGCCACCGCCTGGTCCATGTAGCCGTGCTCGACCCATTTGGCGTCGAACATCGGCGACTTGTTGGGGATGCGGATGTACTCGACAAGCTGCGGCACGATCTCGTCGTCCCACAAACCACCGATGAAGCCGGACAGGCGTGCGGTATCCATGGGCGAGACTCCTTAAATGCATGCGGGAAGCCCTCTAGTGTACCAGCGGCACCGGTACCGCCCGTCAGGGCCCACACGGCGTCGGCTACCGCCCACAGGGGCCGGCGACCGAGCCTGCCCGGCCGCGTGGCCCCCGGCCGACTGTGGCCGCTCCCGCCCGCGGCCACACTTGCCGGACGGCAACGGTGCCGTCCAACGCATCCCAGGGAGGGAAAACCATGCAGTCGAAGTTCCGCCAGCTGCTCGTCGCACTCGCCGTCGCGGCCTCGTTCGCGCTGCCGGCGTTCGCCGCCACGCCGGTAAACGTCAACAAGGCCGATGCCACAACCATCGCCAAGTCGCTGGATGGCATCGGCCAGTCCAAGGCGCAGGCAATCGTCGCCTGGCGCCAGGCGCACGGTCCGTTCAAGCGCGTGGAAGACCTTGCCCAGGTCAAGGGCATCGGCAAGGGCACACTCGAGCGCAACCACGACGCCATCCGCTTCAGTGGCGACTTGCCGCCGCCGAAGTCGACCCCGGCGAAGAAGAGCGTGCACCACAAGGCCAAGGCAGGCGCCAAGGGCTGATTGCCAGCGCGCTCTTCGACCGACTCCCCGGGAAACCGTCCCGGGGAAAGGCTGGGCAAAGCGGGCTCACGCTCCCCGCCGACGCCCCATCCCCGGCCCTTTCGGGAGCGCGGAGCGCTCCTCCAGCCATGGCAGTGGCAGGTCACCGCCCAAGGATGGGCACCTGGTGGCCGCTGCCAGGTGGCCGGCTCGCAGGCAGCGCAACGTCGCCTGTGCGCTACACTCGCGCGCTTTCCACGCCGCCGGACCACTATGATCCTTCCGCGCTATCGCATTGCCGCTTCCACCATCGGCGGCGCCGGCAAGGGCCTGTTCCTTGAAGAGGACGTGGCCGCGGGGCGCATCGTCACCGCACCGGATGCGATCGACCGCACATGGAGTGCCGCCGATCTGGCCGCTCGGCCGGAGATGGCCTACGCCAGCGCGCGCTGGTTCGAGGACCGCTATACGTTGTCGCCCGATTGGCCGGACGAGTGCTACATCAACCACAGTTTCGAGCCCACCGGCCTGTGGCACCTGGGCTTCGTGTTCGCATGGGCCGACCTGCCCGCCGGCACCGAGCTCACCGTGGACTACCGCCATTTGCTGCCACCAGGCCAGGCGGAGGACTTTATCGACACGGCCACCGGTGAGAAGATCGTCGGGTACGACTGGGCCGAGAGCCTGGCCTCAAGTACACGTGCGCTGAGCCGATTGCTCAAGTAACGGCCGCTGCTCCAACGACGATGTC
This sequence comes from Frateuria edaphi, assembly GCF_021117405.1. Classification (NCBI taxonomy): domain Bacteria; kingdom Pseudomonadati; phylum Pseudomonadota; class Gammaproteobacteria; order Lysobacterales; family Rhodanobacteraceae; genus Frateuria; species Frateuria edaphi. The sequence goes on along the minus strand of NZ_CP088251.1, from coordinate 1,079,615 downwards.
CGATATTCCCACCCTCGAAACGCCGCGCCTGCGCCTGACCGCGCTGGCTGCGCGCCACTTCGACGACTACGCCCTCATGCTCGCCGACCCGGACAGCACCCGCTGGATCGGCGATGGCCAGCCGCTGGACCGTACCAGCGCCTGGCGCTCGCTCGCCATGCTGCTGGGACACTGGGAATTGCGCGGCTGCGGCATGTGGGCGCTGGAGCTCAAGGACACGGGGCAGTTCATCGGCCGTGCTGGCCTGATGTATCCGGAAGGCTGGCCCGACCTGGAACTGGGCTGGATGCTCAAGCCCGAATTCCGCCACCGGGGCTATGCCACCGAGGCCGGCCAGGCCATCCTCGAGTTCGCCTGGAACCAGTTGCACGCGGTCCGCGTGATCAGCCTGGTGCGCATCGGCAACGAGGCCTCCGACCGGGTGGCCGAGCGGCTGGGCGGCGAGCACATCGAGGACATGGACTTCTACGGCAGCCCGAACCACGTGTTCGCGTATTACCCGCCCTATCGCGAGTCGCGGCGGGCCTGGGCCTAGGCATCACTCGCCGGACGCGGGCGGCCTTGTCGGTGCGACCCCTGAATGTCTTGGAGCCTCTCGGTCAAGGAGAGGGTTGACCGGGGATGGGGTCCGTTCCCGCTATCGCCGCGCGATTTTTGTCCTGGCGGAACGTCGCTCACAAGTGTGCTCCCAAGAGGTGGCGCCAGGGCGACGCCTAGCGGCCAGCAGGACGCAGCGTGGGCGGCACCGGCAACGCCGTGGCAGCGACCGGCGCAGCCGGCAGGGAGGCGCCGCTGGGCATGGTGACCTCGGGATGCGCGGAAACACGTATCGCATCGGTCGCCGGCGCGGGCGGCGCCTGCACCGAAGCGGTTGGTGAGTCCTGCGTGGGGCGGGTGTCGACCACATCCTGCGACAAGGCCGCCGCTTCGGCTTCCTTGGTCATCACGATGATGCTGATCCGCCGGTTGATCGGGTTGTCCGGGTGCGCCTTGTCCAGCGGCACCGAAGCCGCCAGGCCGACCACACGCGCGGTCTTGCCCTTGGTCATGCCGCCTGCGAGCAACGCGCGCCTGGCCGCGTTGGCGCGGTCGGTGGAAAGCTCCCAATTGCTGTAGTCGCGCTCGTTGGCGTACGGCGCGTCATCGGTGTGTCCGGTGATGCTGATGCGGTTGGGCACGCGATTGATGAAGGTGCCGAGTTCACCCAGGATGGCGCGGGTGTAATCCTTCAACTGCGCGCTGCCCAGGTCGAACATCGGCCGGTTGAGCTTGTCCACGATCTGGATGCGCAGCCCTTCGGAGGTGATGTCCAGCAGCAGCTGGTCCTTGAATGGCGCCAGCGCCTGGCTGTTCTGGATCGCGGCATGCAACTGCTGCATCAGCTCCTGCAGCCGCGCTTTTTCCTGTTCGCGCGCGCGCTTTTCGAGCGCCTCCTTGGATACCGGCGCGGACGGACCATTGTGGCGATCCTTGCCGGGCCCGTGCGAGAGATCCATCGCCCCGCCCAGTTGTACCGCCGCGTCGCTGGCGCCGCCGGGGCCCATGCGCCCTGGCGGCGCAACGGTGGCGTTGCCCGGCGTCATGCTGGGATTGCGGAAGTATTCGGAGATCGCCGCCTTCTGCTCGCGCGTGCCGGCGCCCAGGATCCACATCACCAGGAAGAACGCCATCATCGCCGTGACGAAGTCGGCGTAGGCCACCTTCCAGGCGCCACCATGGTGGCCGTGCGCCTGTTTCCTCACCCGTTTGATGATGATGGGCGGGCCGCCTCCTTCGCTCATGCGCCGGCTCCGGCGCGGGCGCCCTTGAGGTGGTCCTCGAGATCCTGGAAATTGGGGCGCGAGTGCGCCGACAGCGCCTTGCGCGCGAACTCCACCGATACTTTCGGGTTGTAGCCGCGCAGATTGGCCATCAGCGCCACCTTGACGCACTCGAAAGCCTTGCCGTCCTCGCGCACGCGGCTTTCCATCGCCGCCGCGACCGGCCCGATGAAGCCGTAGCACAGCAGGATGCCCAGGAAGGTACCGACCAGCGCGCCGGCAATGTGCTCGCCGATACGCGAGGTATCCCCGCCCAGGTTGGACATGGTGGTGACGATACCCAGCACCGCCGCGACGATGCCAAAGCCCGGCAAAGCGTCCGCCATCTTGGCCACTGCCTGCGCCGGCGCCTCCGCCTCGTGATGGTGGTTCTCGACCTCGGCGTCCAGCAAGGCTTCCAGCTCGTGCGGCTCCATGCTGCCGCCCACGATCAGGCGCAGGCAGTCGGTGATGAACTCGACCAGGTGGTGCTCGCGAAGCAGCCGCGGGTAGGCCGAGAACACCGCGCTCGACTGCGGGTCCTCGATGTGCGACTCCATCCCGAGCACGCCTTCCTTGCGCATGACGCCGAAGATGTCATACAGCAACGCCAGCAGGTCGACGTAGTCCTGCTTCTTGTAGTTGGGACCCTTCACCAGGGCCGCCGCCTCGCTCAGAGCCGCCTTGACGACCTTGCTGGAATTGGCCGTCAGGAAAGCGCCGATCGCGCCCCCGAAGATGATCAGCAGCTCGTAGGGTTGCCACAGCGCCAGCAGCTGTCCATGCGACATGACATAGCCGCCGAGCACGCAGCCGATGACGACCAACGTTCCAACCAGAACCAGCATTTCCCACTCCGGGCGCGCGACGCCTTCCAATCACTCCGGGTTATCGGTCGACCGAGGGAAAAATTGAACGGGCGAAGGTGCGGATGGGATCACCGTTGCCGCGTGCCCCAGGAGGAGCCTGCCATCCGCCTTCGGGCGCCTTCCCCCGCGCCGGCAGGGGAGTTGCCCGGATGGCGTTTTGGAGGCCAACCTCGCGACAAACCAACAAAAAAGCCCGGCGCATGGCCGGGCTTTATTCGCGGGATACGGGCAATTCAAGGCCGCCGGGCGAGCTCCGGGTTGTCCTTGGTCTGCGGCATCAGGTCCTTCTTGGACACGCCCAGCCACAGCAGGATCGGGCTGGCCACGAAGATCGAGGACAGCGTACCGACCACGATGCCGATCAGCATGGTGATGGCGAAGCCGTGCACCTGGGGACCGCCGATGAAGTAAAGCGCGGCCATCGTGATGCCGGTGAACAACGAGGTGATGATGGTTCGCGACAGCGTGGTGTTGATCGACCGGTTGAGGATCTCCTCCGGTTCGGCCTTGCGCGAGAGCCGGAACAGCTCGCGAATGCGGTCGAACACCACCACCTTGTCGTTGATCGAGTAGCCGATCACCGCCAGCACCGAGGCCAGCACCGTCAGGTCGAACTCGCGCTGCACCAGCGAGATCACCCCTAGGGTCACCAGCGTGTCGTGCACTTCGGTCAGTAGCGCGGCGATCGCGAAGCGGCGCTCGAAGCGGATCCACAGGTACACGCCGATGCCGATGATCACGAAGATCGCCGCGATCGAGCCGTCGCTCTTGAGCTCGTCGCCGACCTGCGGGCTGACGAAGCTGTGGCTGCTTTCCACCGCGTCGGGGCGCTCCTTCTTGAGCGCGGCCATCACGCTGGCGGCGACCTTGTCCGCACGCGCCGAGGCGCTCTCGCCAGGGCCCGCCGCGCCGTCCTTGCCGTCAGCCTTGGGCTGCAGGCGGATCAGCACCTGGCGCGAACCACCCAGGCTCTGCACGACCGGGTTTTCGATGCCGGCCTCGTCCAGCGCCGTGCGCACATCGCCGATGTCGATCGTGCGGTCGTACTTGACCTCGACCGAGATGCCGCCGGTGAAATCCAGGCCGTAGTTGAGGCCGCGGGTGAGCAGCAGGCCCACCGAGGCGATCATCAGCAGCGCCGCGATGACGATGCTGATCTTGCGCCAGTGCAGGAACGGGACGTTGCTGTTGTGGTTGAAGATTTCCATTGAGGTTCCTACACCGACAGCGTCTTGAGCTTGCGGTTGCCGTGGATCAACGCGGTGATCGCGTGGGTCACGGTGACCGAGGTGAACATCGAGGTCAGGATGCCGATCAGCAGCGTCACGCCGAAGCCCTTGATCGGGCCCGAGCCCATGGTGGTGAGCGCCAGCGCCGCGATCAGGTGGGTGACGTTGGCGTCCAGGATGGTCGACCAGGCCTTGTCGTAGCCGGCGCGGATGGCCGCGTGCGGGCTGGAGCCATTGCGCAGTTCCTCGCGCACGCGTTCGCAGATCAGCACGTTGGCGTCGATCGCCATGCCGAGCGTCAGCACGATGCCGGCGATGCCCGGCATGGTCAGGGTCACGCCGATCATCGACATCACGGCGACCAGGATCACCAGGTTGAAGAACAGCGCGATATCGGCGACCAGGCCGAACAGGTGGTAGTAGATCGCCGCGGCCAGCAGCACCAGGCCCAGGCCCAGCAGCACCGCGCGCAGGCCCTTCTCGATGTTGTCCTGGCCCATGCTCGGGCCGATCACCGACTGCGAGGCGATGTTCATCGGCGCGGCCAGCGAGCCGCCCTTGAGCAGCAACGCCAGCTCGGAGGCTTCCTTCGGACTGTTCAGACCCGTGGTCTGGAACTGCTTGCCGAACACGCCCTGGATCGTCGCGTCGCTGATGACTTCCTGGGTAGTGTGCGGAATGTGCACTTCCTTGCCGTCGACGATCTTGGTGTCGTAGACGGTCTCCACGTACACCACCGCCATCGGCTTGCCGACGCTGGAGCTGGTGAAGTCGAGCATCTTCTTGGCGCCCGAGGCGCTCAGGGTCACGTCCACCTTGGGCGTGCCGCTTTGCTGGTCGACACCGGAGGATGCGTCCACCAGTTCGTCGCCGGTGGCGATGATGCGCTTGCTGACCAGCACCGGCTGGTTGGTGCCACGCTGGTAGTAGAGATTGGCATCCGGCGGGACGTTGCCGGTGCGCGCGGCCTCGACGGCACGCGGGTCACCGGGGTAGCCGATGCCGGCACGGTATTCAAGTGTGGCGATCGCGCCGATCACCTTCTTTGCCTCGGCCGGATTCTGCACGCCGGCCAGCTCGACCACGATCTGGTCCTCGCCCTGCTGCTGGATCAGCGGCTCGGACACGCCCAGCGCGTTGATGCGGTTGCGCAGCGTGGCGGTGTTCTGGCGGATGGTGGCCAGCGCCAACTCGCGCAGCTTCTCGGACTTGACCGAGGCGGTCAGCAGGAAGCGGTCGCCGGTGCTGGCGCCATCCTGCACCAGCAGGTCGGGATACTCGGTGGTGATCGCATCGGTGGCGGCGCTGCGGTCGGCAGCGGAGCGCAGCACCACGCCGATGCCCTGGCCGCGCTGGGCGTTGCGGGCGACCGACTCGTAGCGGATGTTCTTCTCGCGCAGCAGGCTGCGGATGTCGTCGGCATAGCGCTCTTCCTGCTTGTCGACGACGGCGTTCTGGTCCACCGCCATCAGGAAGTGCACGCCGCCCTGCAGGTCCAGGCCCAGCGGCATCGAGTTGGCATGGATCGCGCGCAGCCAGCCGGGCACGGTCGAGGCGAGGTTGAGCGCCACGGTGTAGTTGTCGCCCAGCGCGCCCTTGACCACGTCGGCCGCCTTGGCCTGTACGTCGGCGTTGGGGAAGTCGGCCACCAGGTGGTCGCCCTCGATCGCCAGCCCGCTGTAGGACACCTTCTGCGCGGTCAGCGCGTCGGCGACCTTCTGCTTGACCGAGGCATCGAGCGGCGCGCCATGGGTGGCGAGCACCTGCACCGAGGGTACCGGCGGGAAGGCGTTGGGTAGCGCGTAGACGATGCCGAACAGCAATACCAACGCGACCAGCGCGTATTTCCAGCGTGGAAAGTCACTCATGCCTGGGAAGCCCGTTTCTTGTTACTTCGAAGGCCGCGACCCCCTCGGCCGCGGCGGATGGCCTGGCTGGCCTCGTCAGGACGACTTCAGCGTGCCCTTGGGCAGCACCTGCGAGATGGCGCCCTTCTGCAGCTTGATCTTGACGTTCGGCGCGATCTCGACGGTCAGGAAGCTTTCGCCCACCTCTTCCACGCGTCCGGCGATGCCGCCGTTGCTGACGACTTCGTCGCCCTTGGCCAGCGCCGTGACCATGTTGCGATGCTCCTTCTGGCGCTTCATCTGCGGCCGGATCATCAGGAAATAGAAGATGACGAAGAGTGCGATCAGCGGCAGGAAGCTGAAAAGCGGGTTGCCCGGTGCAGCGGCGGGAGCAGCCTGGGCGATCACCAGGGACATCGGAAGGCTCATCGTTTCATCCTGCAAGTAGCGGCGTGGACAGGAAATTCCCCTCCGCGCCAGAAAAAGGTCTTGGATTATGCCATGCACCCCAAGGGCATGCACGGCGGCTTCACGCGTTCCTGCATGGCGGCGCGGACCGGCGTTTGCAAGCTCCGCGCCTTGGTAAGCAGGCCTGAAGGGAAGTTCCCGGCCGGCGCGCGTCGACCTTGCAGGAGCGCCCTTGGACGCGACCGCACATCCATCCACCGAGGGTCGGAGGCTCGGCCGACATGGCGGTCGCGCACAAGGGCGCTCCTGCAAGGGATCCTATGCCGCGGCGCCCTGGCGGCGGGCGTAGAACGCGGCAACGAAGCTTTCCAGTGCCCCGGTGGCGATCGCCTCGCGCAGCCCGGCCATCAGCCAATGGTAGTGGCGCAGGTTGTGGTGCGTGGCCAATTGGCTGGCCAGTATCTCGTTGCACCGGTCGAGATGGCGCAGGTAGGCGCGACTGAAGCCGTTGGCACAGGCATAGCAGTCGCAGCCATCCTCGATCACGCGGGTGTCGTCGGCGTACTTGGCGTTGCGGATGCGCAGGGTGCCCTCGGGCACGAACAGGAAGCCGTTTCGTGCGTTGCGGGTGGGCATCACGCAGTCGAACATGTCGATGCCGCGGCGTACCGCCTCGACGATGTCCTCGGGCCGGCCCACGCCCATGAGGTAGCGCGGCTTGTCCTGGGGCAACAGGCCTACGGTGAAGTCCAGCGTGTGATTGCGCTCGGCCTCCGGCTCGCCCACGGCCAGGCCGCCGACCGCGTAGCCGTCGAAGCCGATGCCGACCAGGCCCTCCGCCGAACGGCGGCGCAGCGGTTCGTACACGCCGCCCTGCACGATGCCGAACAGGGCATTGGGCGGCTTTGAACGGGCACGTTGCAGCTCGTCGAACGCGCGGCGCGAGCGTTCCGCCCAGCGCAGCGACATCTCCATCGAGTCCGCGGCCTGCTTCTCCGTGGCCGGATAAGGCGTGCACTCGTCGAAGATCATGGCGATGTCCGAATCCAGCACCGTCTGGATCTTCATCGACACCTCGGGCGACAGGAACACCTTCGAGCCGTCCACCGGCGAGGCGAAAGTCACCCCGTCCTCGGCGAGCTTGCGCTTGTGCGCCAGGGAGAAGACCTGGAAGCCGCCCGAGTCGGTGAGCATCGGCTTGTCCCAGCCGATGAAGCGATGCAGGCCGCCGAACTTCTCCACGATCTCCAGGCCCGGGCGCAGGTAGAGATGAAAGGTGTTGCCCAGGATGATCTCGGCGCCGAGCTCCGTGAGGTCGCGCGGGGTCATCGCCTTGACCGAGCCGTAGGTGCCCACGGGCATGAAGGCGGGCGTCTCGACGGTGCCACGGCCGAAGGCCAGGCGGCCGCGGCGGGCCGCGCCGTCGCGGGCCAGCAGTTCGAAAGTCATGGAAGTCATCGCGGCATTATCGCATTGCCACGCCCCTGCTCCCTCTTCCCTCGGGGAGAGGGCCTAGGCGCGCGGCAGGATCAGCATCGCATCGCCATAGGAGAAGAACCGGTACCGCTCCCGCACCGCATGCCGGTACGCCTCCAGCACGAACTCCCGTCCGGCCAGCGCCGACACCAGCATCAGCAGCGTCGACTGCGGCAGGTGGAAATTGGTGATCAGGCCGTCGATGCTGGTGATGCGGTAGCCCGGGAAGATGAAGATCTGGGTTTCGCCGGCGAACGGATGCACCTGCCCGTCGATCGTGGCGCTTTCCAGGGCCCGCACCACGGTGGTGCCCACCGCGATCACCCGCCCGCCGGCCGCGCGCGTTCGACGCATCTTCTCCACCAGCGCGGCGCCCACGTTGAGCCATTCGCGGTGCATCGTGTGCTGGTGGATGTCCTCCACGCGCACGGGCTGGAAGGTACCGGCGCCCACGTGCAACGTGACGTAGCCGGTGTCCACGCCCAGCTCGCGCAGGTGCTCGAGCAGCGGTTCGTCGAAGTGCAGGCCGGCGGTGGGCGCGGCCACGGCGCCCGGCTCGCGGGCATAGACGGTCTGGTAGCGCTCCATGTCGGCGGCATCGGCATGGCGCTGGATGTAGGGCGGCAGCGGCATCTCGCCCAATTTCGAGAGCAGCTTTTCCAGCGGCTCGGACGATTCGAAGCGCAGCTTGAAGAACGCACCGTCGCGACCCAGCACCGTGGCATGGCTACCGTCGCCAAGCTCGATCCGGCCGCCTTCCTTCGGTTTCTTGCTCACGCCGAGCTGCACGGTGGCCTCGTGCGCGCCGGTGACGCGTTCGATCAGGATCTCCACCGCGCCACCGGATTCCTTGCGCCCGTAAAGCCGCGCCGGCAGCACGCGGGTGTCGTTGAACACCAGCAAATCACCGGGGCGCAGGAAGGACGGCAGTTCGCGGAACCGTCTGTCTTCCAGCGTGCCGGCGGCCGGGTCCATCCACAGAAGCCGACTGGCCGATCGCTCCGGCAGCGGTGCCTGGGCGATCAGTTCGGGCGGCAGGTCGAAATCGAAATCGGACTTCTTCAAAGCGTGTCTCGCAGGGCCTTTTGCAGGAGCGCCCTCGGGCGCGACCGCCGAGCCCCCGGTCGCGCCCAAGGGCGCTCCTGCAGGGAAAGCCTGGCGGCGACCGACAATGATAGCCCTCCCCGGCCAGCCTCGTGCTGCGCTGCGCATCGGCTACACACGTCTTATCTGTTAATTTCGCGGGCTTTGCATCGACTCGGGACCGACCCTGCATGTTCGAGCGCGTACTGATTGCCAACCGCGGCGAGATCGCCTGCCGCGTGATCCGCACCTGCCGGCGCCTTGGCATCCACACCATCGCGGTGTATTCGGAGGCCGACAAGGACGCCCAGCACGTGCGGCTGGCCGACGAGGCCTGGCCGATCGGCGGCCCGCGCCCGGCTGACTCCTACCTGCGCGGCGATGCCATTCTGGAAGTAGCGAAGAGCACCGGCGCGCAGGCGATCCATCCTGGCTACGGCTTCCTGTCGGAGAACACCGGTTTCGCGCGCGCCTGTGTCGAGGCGGGCATCGTGTTCATCGGCCCCAAGCCCGAAAGCATCGACGCGATGGGTTCCAAGGCGGCGGCCAAGGCGCTGATGGAAAAGCACGCCGTGCCGCTGGTCCCGGGCTACCACGGCGAGAACCAGGAACCCCCGCACCTCGCCGAGCAGGCGCGCAAGACCGGCTTCCCGCTGATGATCAAGGCCGCGGCCGGCGGCGGCGGCAAGGGCATGCGCATCGTGCGCGGCGAGGACGAGTTCGCCGACGCGCTGGCCTCGGCCCAGCGCGAGGCGGCCAATGCCTTCGGCGACACGCGGGTGATCCTGGAACGCTACGTCGAGCACCCGCGGCACATCGAGTTCCAGGTATTCGGCGACACACACGGCAACGTGATCCATCTGAACGAGCGCGAGTGTTCCTCCCAGCGCCGCTACCAGAAGGTACTGGAAGAAACGCCCTCGCCTTTCCTCACCCCGGAGCGCCGTCGCGCCATGGGCGAGGCCGCGGTGGCCTCCGCAAAGGCGGTCGATTACGTCGGCGCCGGCACGGTGGAGTTCATCGTCGGCGCGGATGGCGAGTTCTTTTTCATGGAGATGAACACGCGCCTGCAAGTCGAGCATCCGGTCACCGAGGAGACGCTGGGCCTGGACCTGGTCGAGTGGCAGCTGCGGGTCGCCGCCGGCCAGCCGCTGCCGCTGAGGCAGGAGCAGGTCAAGGCGCACGGCCACGCGATCGAGGTGCGCCTTTACGCCGAGGATCCGGAGCAGAACTTCCTGCCAGGTTCCGGCAAGCTGCTGCGGCTACGCCTGCCTTCGCCGTCGAAGCACGTGCGCATCGATGGCGGCGTGGTCGAGGGCGACACCGTCACCATCTTCTACGACCCCATGATCGCCAAGCTGATCGTCTGGGACGCCGACCGTCCGCAGGCGCTGGAGCGCCTGCGCCAGGCGCTGGCCCAATGCGAGATCGTGGGTCCGAAATCCAATATTGCCTTCCTCGAGCGGCTGGCGCGACACCCGTCGGTGGTCGAGGGACGCATCGACACCGGCTACCTCGACCGCCATCTGGACGAGTTCCTCCAGGGCGAAGCGCCGCCGGCCGACCGAGTGCTGTTCGCCGCCGCGACCGCGGCGCTGCTGCAGGAAGAACGCAGCGTATCGTCCAACGCAGCCGACCCTCATTCCCCCTGGGCCAGCGCCGATGCTTGGCGCATCGGCCACGCCGGCAAGCGCGTGGTAGCGCTGTCGCTCCATGAGCAGCGTTACGAAATCGCGGCCCACGGTCATGGTGGCGACTACCGGCTGGAACACGGCGAGGCCGCCTGCGACGTCCACGGCGCACGCCTGGAAGCGGATGCACTGAGCGCCCGTTTCGACGGCGAGGCCCAGCGCCTGGGTGCGCTGGTCGACGACAGCCGCGTCCTGCTGCACGACGCCGCCGGCCGCCGCTACCGCTTCGTGCGCGCCCCCGCCTTCGCCTGGGCGTCGACCGAAAGCGCCGGCGGCAACCAGATCGTCGCCCCGATGCCCGGCCGCATCGTGCTGGTCAAGGCCAAGCCCGGCGACAGCGTCGAGGAGGGCCAGGAGCTGCTGGTGATGGAAGCGATGAAGATGGAGCTGGCGCTCAAGGCGCCGCGCGCCGGCACCATCGAGAGCGTCAGTGCGACGCAGGGCGAGTTCGTCGAAGCGGACGCGGTGCTTGTGCGCTTCGACTGCTGAGGCGCGCGCGGTCTGCTCCCTCTCCCCACCCTGGAGAGGGTTCAAAAGGGAGGCAAAGAAAAGGCGGCCATCGAGGCCGCCTTTTTCGTTACTGCTTTTTCTTCGGTCCGATCATCATGACCATCTGGCGTCCTTCCAGCCTGGGGAAGGATTCCACCTGACCGTTGTCGCCGACGTCCTCCTGGATCTTCCGGGCCAGGTTCTGGCCGAGGTCCTGGTGGGACATCTCGCGGCCGCGGAAGCGGATCGTGACCTTGACCTTGTCGCCCTCTTCCAGGAAGCGAAGCATGTTGCGCAGCTTGATCTGGTAGTCGCCCACGTCCGTCACCGGGCGGAACTTCACTTCCTTGATCTCGACCTGCTTCTGCTTCTTCTTGGCGGCCTGGGCCTTCTTCTGGGCTTCGAACTTGAACTTGCCGTAATCCATGATGCGGCAGACCGGGGGGTCGCCGTTGGGCTGGATCTCGACCAGATCCATGCCCGCTTCCTGCGCCATGGCCAGCGCCTCGTCGCGGGTCAGGATGCCCAGCTGTTCCGAGTCGGCGCCGATCACGCGCACGCGCGGCACGCGGATTTCGAGGTTACGGCGGTTGCCCTTGTTGTCGGTGGTAGCGATACCACTATCCTCCAGAAGAGTTATTGAATTAGGCCACGGCGAACATCAACGCCGCGTTTCGGCCTGAAGTCGTTCGACGAAGTCGGCCAGCGGCATGCTGCCCAGATCCTCGCCCGAACGGGTACGCACGGAAACGGCCCCCGCTTCCTTCTCGCGGTCACCGACCACGAGGAGATAAGGGACCTTCTGCAACGTATGCTCGCGGATTTTATAGCCGACCTTTTCATTGCGCAAATCGGCCTGGACGCGGAAGCCTTTGCCGACAAGGGCTTGCGTCACCTCGCGGACATAACCGGCCTGGGCGTCGGTGATGGAAAACACCGCCGCCTGCACCGGCGCCAGCCAGGCCGGCAGGTTGCCGGCGTGGTGCTCGATCAGGATGCCGATGAAACGCTCCATCGAACCCACGATGGCGCGATGCAGCATGACCGGGTGGCGCTTCTGCGAGGCCTCGTCCACGTACTCGGCGCCCAGGCGCTCGGGCATCATGAAGTCGACCTGCATGGTGCCGACCTGCCAGGCGCGGCCGATCGAATCCTTCATGTGGTACTCGATCTTGGGGCCGTAGAAAGCGCCCTCGCCGGGCAGCTCCTCCCACTGCACGCCGGCGGCCGAAAGCGCCTTGCGCAGCGCGTCCTCGGCGCGATCCCACACTTCGTCCGAACCGATGCGCTTGTCCGGGCGCAGCGCGATCTTCAGTGCGATGTCCTGGAAACCGAAGTCGCCATACACCTGCATGGCCTGCTGGTGGAAGGCGGTGACCTCAGGCTCGATCTGCTCAGGCGTGCAGAAGATATGGCCGTCGTCCTGGGTGAAGGCGCGCACGCGCATGATCCCGTGCAGCGCGCCCGAGGGCTCGTTGCGGTGGCAGCCACCGAACTCGCCGTAGCGGATCGGCAGCTCGCGGTAGCTGTGCAGGCCGGTGTTGAAGATCTGCACGTGGCCGGGGCAGTTCATCGGCTTGAGCGCGTAGGTGTGCTTCTCCGACTCGGTGAAGAACATGTTCTCCGCGTAGTTGTCCCAGTGGCCGGACTTCTTCCACAGCGACACGTCCAGCACCTGCGGGCAGCGCACTTCCTGGTAGCCGCTCTTGCGGTATACGCGGCGCATGTACTGCTCGACCTGCTGCCAGATCGCCCACCCGTTGGGGTGCCAGAACACCATGCCGGGGCTTTCTTCCTGCTGGTGGAACAGGTCCAGGGCTTTGCCGATCTTGCGGTGGTCGCGCTTCTCGGCCTCCTCCAGCTGGTGCAGGTAGGCCTTGAGGTCCTTGTCGTTGAGCCAAGCGGTGCCGTAGACGCGGGTCAGCATCGCATTGTTGCTGTCGCCGCGCCAATAGGCGCCGGCGACCTTCATCAGTTTGAAGGACCGAAGCTTGGCCGTATTGGGCACGTGCGGGCCGCGGCACAGGTCGGTGAAGTCGCCCTGGGTATAGAGCGAGAGCTCTTCGTTGGCCGGGATCGACTCGATGATCTCGGCCTTGTAGACCTCGCCCAGATCACGGAAGAACGTCACCGCCTCGTCGCGCGACTTCACCGAGCGCGAAACCGGCAGTGCCTCCTTGACGATCTTCTCCATCTCCGCCTCGATCTTCGCCAGATCGTCGGGCGTGAAGGGGCGCTCGTAGGCGAAGTCGTAGTAGAAGCCGTTCTCGATCACCGGCCCGATGGTGACCTGCGCGCCGGGGTAAAGGCGCTGCACCGCCTGCGCCAGCAGGTGCGCGGTGGAATGGCGCAGGATCTCCAGCGCCTCGGGACTCTTCTCGGTGACGATCTCCACGCGGGCGTCATGGTCGATCGGGAAGCTGGCGTCCACCAGCTTGCCGTCCACCTTGCCGGCGAGCGTCGCCTTGGCCAGGCCGGCGCCGATGGAGGCGGCCACGTCCTGGACGGTCACGGAATGGTCGAACGGCTTCTTGCTGCCGTCCGGGAGAGTCACTTCGATCATGGATGGAACCCCGGAAAATCAAAAAAGGGCGAAACGCCCTTTTGTGCAACGGAACAAAGGCGTCGGGAGGTCAGCGATGGAAAGCGGTAGTTGCCATGTCGCACGCTCGACCGGCGCTTACGCGCGGGCCACCTCGAACCAATCAGGCCCTTAGTCTAGCCGAGAATCCCCCGCAGGAGCGCCCTTGGGCGCGATCGCCATGTCCGCGCCAGTCGGCGACTTGCCGAACGACGGTCCCGCCCGGGGCCGCTCTTACAAAATGGTAGGAGCTCATGCACCTGCGCCCGCCCCTCACGCCCCAGCCCGCTAGAATGCCCCGTCCTAAACAGGAACCGTAACGGATGCGTATCCTCGTCACCGGCACCGCCGGCTTCATCGGCGCCGCACTCGCCCAGCGCCTGCTCGCGCGCGGCGACGAAGTCTTCGGCATCGACAACCACAACGACTACTACGACCCGTCGTTGAAGGAAGCGCGCCTGGCGCAGTTCGCCGACCACCGTGCGTACACGCACCTGCGCGCGGACCTGGCCGATGCCGAAGCGGTCGACCGCGCCTTCGCGACGTTCCAGCCGCAGCGCGTGGTGAACCTGGCCGCACAAGCCGGCGTGCGTTACTCCCTGAAAAATCCGCGCGCCTACGTACGCAGCAACCTGGATGGTTTCCTCAACATCCTGGAGGGCTGCCGCCACGGCAAGGTCGAGCACCTGGTCTACGCCTCCTCCAGCTCCGTCTACGGTGCCAATCGCAAGATGCCTTTCGCGGTGGAAGATGCCGTCGACCATCCCGTCAGCCTGTACGCGGCCAGCAAGAAGGCCAACGAATTGATGGCGCACAGTTACAGCCATCTCTACGGCCTGCCCACCACCGGGTTGCGCTTCTTCACCGTGTACGGACCCTGGGGCCGGCCCGATATGTCACCGATGCTGTTTGCCGACCGCATCAGCCGCGGCGAGCCGATCGACGTCTTCAACTTCGGCAACCACAGCCGCGACTTCACCTACATCGACGACATCGTCGAGGGCGTCATCCGCACGCTCGATCACCCGGCGCAGCCCGACCCGTCCTACGATCCGGAACAACCCAATCCCGGCACGTCCAGCGCGCCCTACCGCGTGTACAACATCGGCAACGACCAGCCCGTGCAGCTGCTGCGTTTCATCGAGCTGCTGGAACAGAACCTCGGCGCCACCGTCGGGAAGAACCTGCTGCCCATGCAGCCAGGCGACGTCCCCGACACCTGGGCCGATGTCTCCGCCCTGCGCCGCGACGTCGGTTATGCGCCGGGCACTTCGATCGAGGATGGCGTCGCACGCTTCGTGAAGTGGTATCGCGAGTACCACGGGCGCTGACCCGCTACGTCGCGAACGCAACCTGGCTAACGGGGCCCGTTCCTGCCCATGCCCGGAAGCCCCCACTGCTCCAGCGTCATGTGGGGCCGCGCCCAGTGCAGCCAGGCGATGGCCACCGCCATGCCGCCGAAGGTCAGCGGCCCGCCCGGCCAGGAGTGACCGGGAAACACGTACATCACGCAACCGGACAGCGCCAGCAGAAGTGCCGGCTGCCAGGCGCGGCCGGCCCGGTACAGCGACAGCGCGGCCGACGCGGCGCCAACGGACAATGAAAGCCGTCCGATCAGCGCCAACAGTGGATGGTTGGTTCCACCGAATACCGGATGCATCCAGACGACATCGATCGGCGCCTGCCACGCACCCGGCTTCCCGGAGGCGTGTGCCGCCTCCACCAAACTGCCCACCACCAGTCCGGCGGCAGTATCGAAAACCACGAAGCACAGGGCGAACACAAACAGCGCCGCCCGGCAGAGCTTCGCCGCAACACCGGCCTGTGCGTTCACCAGCGTTGCCACCGAAAACGCGGCCAGAGCGAATAGCGGCAACTGGATGTAGTGCACGATCAGCCATGTTCGGACGTCCATCGCAAGCAGGTGGTGGCCTGGATGCGGATGGAAGACTTCCAGGATCGCCAACGCGGCGGGTGCCGCGGCAGCGAGCAATGCATGGCGCGCACGCACGCGGCGGGCCTGGTCCAAATCTTCGAACGTGGCAGGCTGGTAGATGTTCATGGGGGTCGATCCGGGGAGAACCGGCTGCCGCAACGGCAAGGCCAGCATGCGGCGTTAGCGCCGCGGATTAGGCCCCACCGCCGCCCCAGTCATGCCCTGGCATTCTTCGACACCAAGGCCCGGCCGCCCGATGGTACGGCCGCGACACCAACGGCAAAGCCGCCGGGAGGCGCCGTGGCCGCGTCTCCAGTTTTTTTTGCGACAAAGGAACGCGCTCCGCGATGAACGCGGAATGGAACCGCCGAGCAAGCTTGGAAAAATCTGCAATACCTGAAACGCTCGTGCTGCCACAACGCGCCAGCGCTCGCTGGTATATCAGGACCTACGTCGGTCTAGCGGACCGAAGTGCATCCGGACACCAATGCACCGGTTGACGATTAGACACCCGCGAACGTAAACCGGCGGTCGAGAAAAGTCATGGACGCGCGTGATCACCGCACGGGGCAGCGAATGCGTTGCAATGGGTTATCGGTCGAATCAGAAAGGCTTGGCCAGCACCAGGAAAATCACCCCCAGCAACAGCAGCACCGGCAGTTCGTTGAGCCAGCGCAAGGCCAACGGCGAAGGCAGCGCGCCGCCTTTCCCGCAGTGCTTCAACATCCGCCCCACGACCACGAAATAGGCCAGCAACAAGGCCACCAGTCCAAGCTTGGCATCGATCCAGTGCATGCCCGACGCCACGTTAGGCAAGGTCGCGGGAAACAGCCGCCAGCCCTGCCACAGCACCAGGCCGAACAGGAACGCGGCGCCGAACATGTTGTGGCCGAACTTGTACAACCGCCGCCCCATCAGCAGCAGCCGCTCCCGCACGGCCGCATCGTCGCCGGCCTCGGCGAGGTTGACGAGAATGCGCGGCAGGTAGAAAACCGTCGCCATCCAGGCGATGACGAAGAGCAGGTGGAAGGACTTGATCCAGAGGTAAGTCATGCTGTGGTCCTTGTGACGGAACGCGCCATTGTGGCTCAGCCGGCAGGCGCCCCTCCAGCAAGCACCCGGACGCGACCTCTCCGGTTGTCGCCCGGGCCGCGGGCTCACGCTGACGCAGTCCCCGAACCGGTCGACGATGACGCGGCAGCCAGCACCCGCACACGCGATAATGCCGGCCGAACTGCCACGGATCCCGCCATGAGCCAACGCACGCCTGACTCCGCCAAACTCGACCGCATCGTGGCCGAGGCCCGGCGCGCCGCCGAACAGCGCGAACTCGGCTACCGCGAGCGTGCGCTGAAGATGTATCCGTGGGTGTGTGGCCGCTGCGGGCGCGAGTTCACCCGCACCAATCTGCGCGAGCTGACGGTGCACCACCGCAACCACGACCACGATTTCAATCCGCCCGATGGCAGCAACTGGGAACTCCTGTGCGTGTACTGCCACGACAACGAGCACTCCCGCTACATCGATCACGTACGCGGTGCCGGCTACGAACCTGTCGAGCAGGCCCCCGCCACCGGCAACCCGTTCGCCGACCTCAAGGCGATGCTCGAGGCCAAGGGCAAGCGCTGAGTCCGGCCGCTCACGGCCACCTCGTCGTACTCCGGCGTCTCCGCCTCATCGTGATATCGCAGCAACCAGCGCGCGCGCCTGGTCGGTGGCGTCCCCGTCCATCGGCAGCACTACATCCGGCGCAATGCCCTCGATCTCGTTCGTGCCGTTGTCCAGGAAGCGCGCGCAGTTCGGCATGCGCACGTCGAAAGGACTGGCTCGCAGCCGCGTGCGGCCACCGCCGTTGACGTAGCCGCAACCCGCGCCGGCGGTGGTCTGGCCAAGCACGCGTGCGACCTTGTTCTGCTGCAGCCAGGCGACGAAGTCCTCCGATGCCGAGGCGGTATGGTGATCGGCGAGGATCCACACCGGCCCGGTCCATACACCCCTGCCCTGCAGGGTGAGGCGCTCGCCCTCGGGCTCCAGGACCGGGCACGGCGCGGCGGCGCCTCGCCACACGATCGAGCGGTCGCACGCAGGCGCGACACGCCGCGGCTGCGCGCGCGACAACGACCGGTCGGTCAACAGCGCGACCACCTCGGTCACCCACTCGCTGCCGCCCCCATTGCCCGAGACGTCCACCAGAAGTCGGCGTGCACCGCGCGCCCGCAGTTCGCCGATGGCCTCCACCAGTCGGCGCTCCTCCAGCTCGCGTACCGCCAGCTGCAGTTCCCGCCCGCCAATGCCCGGACGAAATACCTGCCGGCAGGCCGTGGCGTAGGCGTCCTCGCCGAACTGCGCGATGCGCAACACGCCGAGATCGCCCAGCAGTCCGGTCGGGAAATCGCCCGTGCGCATGGGAGTCCAGCCCGCCAGACCGGCGAAGGGAAAGTGGAATGCATGGTCGCCCTCCTCGTATCCGGCGGCGGCGCAGTCCTTGCCCGCTGGCGGATCGGCCTCGACCGCCACAGCGGCGGGGGCAGGAGCGGCATCGGCCACCGCCGCTGCGGGCATGACGGGTCGCTCCCCCGGCACGAGTCGCAGATGCGGATCGTTGAAGGCCCGGGTGAACCGGCGCAGCGCCAGGAACGCGCGCACGTGCGAATGCGCGCCATCGAGCGCAGCCGTGGTCTGCCGGTCGAGCGCGGCCAGGTCCAGGCGGCGGTGTGCAGCGATCCAGTCCAGGTTCGCGTAGCCCTGTGCCATATCCTGCTTGAGGCGAGCGTAATCGGCCTGCCAGGCGCGCGCGTCGTAGGTGGCCGCGTCGAACCCGGCAGTGGCGAGGACCAGCCCGGCGAGCACCAGCAGGGCACGGCGGAGAAAGCGTGGCATGGCAGCATTCCGGTAAGGGCTGGCGCCCGATTCTAGGCGCGGACCCGGCCGCGCAAGCGGGCCAATAGTCACGCAGGAGCGCCAACGACCGGTCGCGCAGATCGTCGGGCCTCCCCGACAAACAAACGCCAGGCCCATGACCGATGGGCGCCGCGAAAGCTGGTGCGTGGTTCCAGCCGTAAAGACGTCCGTCGGGAGCCTGATGGACGCCGGCGCCGTTCCTTCCCTACCAAAAACGCAGCCACTGCGTTTTGCAGTGGCTGCGTGGGACGCGATACGTGAGAGGACAACGCCGGCGCGCCCGAATCACGGCCGCCTCGCGCCCGTTGCCTGAGCGTCAGCTCGCGGGCCCCTGGTCCGCCTGAAGGCTGGACATGACCTTTTGCGCGCTCGCGTGGGCTTCGTCCACCGAGCTTGCATTCGTTCCTTCCTTCGCCTGCATCGCCGCCGCCTGCAATCGCGACACCCGTGCGGCATCGTCCTTGGCATCGACGATGGCGCCCTGCCCCATTCCCTTGCAAGGGTTTTCGGCCTGCGCGTCGTAGCCGTCGCCGGATGGCCCGACCAGGCAATTGACGACGTGCTGCAGATGGGCCTTGGCCATCTTCAGGTCTGCCGCGCCCATCGCCATGCCCGCGTGTGCGGCGGCCGTCTTGACCTCTTTCGTAGCGGCCATGCCCGGGTGCGAATGAGCCGCCAGTGGCAAGGCGAGCGCAAACACGAACGCCGTTGCCCAACGAATGGATTGCTTTGCCATGACACGCCTCCGGTAAGCGGTGTACGCCGCGGTTCCGGCAGCTTAGTCCTGCGTGTTCAGCAACGGGTGAAGCCGCGAGCCCGCCATCCCGGACGCTATCGCTGCGTCCGCATGAACGCGAGGAACAGGCGACCACTCCGGTTCCACCGCCCTTTCACCGCGCGGGTGCCACAACCCGCGCAGGACAGCCCATCGGGAGCAAGCCATGAGCGACAACCTGAACAACCGCGGGCCCGCCGACCGCACCCGGGTCAACGTGAACGAGGACTACGAAGCCCGCTACTGGGCCGACAAGTGGGGCGTCAGCGAAGATGAGCTGCGCGCAGCGGTGGCTCGTGTGGGCGTCATGGCCGACGACGTCGAGCGGGCCTTGAAGCATTGAATGAAGCGCTAGTCGCCTCCTCCCCGGGCGACGCGCGCCCCTGCCGCTGCGCGTCAGCGGGACTCCAGCAATGCGATCCCGGACATGCGCCGGCCCGCCTCCACCTGCGCGGCCGGTTGCAGCCTGGACAGCAGCTTGAAAAACCATGCTCCGCGCATGGTGCGCTTTAGCCGGAACGACTCGTCCCAGGTCGATCGGAACCCGATCTCGCGCCAGCCGTAGGACGCGAAGAACGTCGTGCCCTCCTCGGGAAAGAAGTGCATCGGCGCATGCTGCAGCCGGCTGGTCCAGCGACTGCGCTCGATGAACTTGCGCAGGCGCGGAGATCCAATGTCCATCAGCCACCACCGCGCACGCGCCACTTCGTGCAGATCGCGCGCCAGCGCGCCGACCTCGGCGTGCGTGAGATACACCAGCAAACCTTCGCTGATCACCAACACGGGGCCGTGCGCGGCGGCGCCCTCGAACAATGCGCGGCGGGCCTCGGCCTCGCGCAGATCGGTAGCCACGAACTCGACCTTGCAACGCGGTACCGCGCTCGTCATCTGCTCGCGGAAGTAGCGGACCATGTCGGGCATGTCCACGTGCAGCCAGCGCAGCGACGCCGGCAGGTCGAGGCGCCAGGGCCGTGCATCCAGCCCGGCGGCAAGGTTGAGCACGGTCGTTGCACCGTCGGCCACGCAACGCAGCACGATCTCGTCCATCACCGCGGTGCGCACGATCATTGGCCATGCGGTCGCCGCGCCCCTGGGCATCGCACGCACGATCGCCTCGCCGCGCTCGCCGCCGAGTTTGCGTGCATAGGGGTCGTTGAAGATCCGGTCCGGCCGCTCGCTCTCCATCGCGCGGTAGATCGTGACCCAGAGTGCCGTGTCGGAAACGTTGCGGATAGGGGAGGGTTCGTTCATGGCCATGTCCTTGGAATGTGTATCTGCGGGAGCACCGCGCAGCCGCCCGTCCTGTCTCCCAACGTACACGCCGGGTAGCCGCCCGGGCGACGCGATGGTACAGGTCGGGCTAACCCGCGCTGTGCTCGCTCACCGCATCCATGACGCGCGGAGTACACCAACGCTGGACCGGTGTTGAGCGCGACGGCGACGCCGAGCGCTTCGGCATCTCCCCGCGCGAGCCGCCGCGCTTCAAGGCTTCGCCGGTATGTACCGTGATGCAGCCGTCGCAACGCGTCGCCACGGCGACCGCATCCCGTCTTCTGACCCGCGTGCGGGAGGGGAAGCGTCGCCAAGCGGTACCAAAAGCCTCGCGACCGCGCCTCACCCGTCGATGTCTACCACGACCTTGCCCAGCGCCTGCCGTTGCTCGATCAGCGCATAGGCATCGTCCAATGTCGCCAGGTCGAACGTCCGGGCGTCCAGCCGCGGCCTGACCCGCCCGGCCTCGGCTAGGCAGGTCGCTTCGCGCAGGATGTCGCCGTGGTGCGCCCTGCCTTCGCCTGTCAGCAGCGGCAACAGGGTGAACACGCCCGAATAGGTCGCCGCCCGGAACGAGAGCGGCGCCAGCGCGTGGGTGCCCCATCCGAGGGAACTGACCACGTGGCCGAACCGTGCGACCGCCTTGAAGGAGGCGTCCAGGCTCGCGCCGCCGGCGGTATCGAACACCACGTCGAAACCGCGCCCCGCGGTATGGACGGCCACATAGTCCTCGACCTGCATTTGCGTGTAGTCGATCGGCGTGGCGCCAAGCTGGCGAACGATGTCGGCATGCGCGGGCCCCTCGATGGCGAAGACCTGCGCGTCGAAGGCACGCGCGATCTGGACGGCCATGCTTCCCACGCCGCCAGCCCCGCCCTGTACCAGTACGGTCTGGCCTGCCCTGACGCGGGCGCGATCGACCAGCCCTTCCCAGGCGGTGATGAACACCAGCGGCAGCGACGCCGCCTCGCGCATGCTGAAATGCGCCGGCTTCAACGCGAGCAGGTCCGCGTCCACCGCGGCATATTCGGCCAGCGAACCCTGCACGCCACCCACGCCGCCGGTCATGCCGTACACCTCGTCGCCGACGCGGAAGCCGGTGACGCCCGGCCCGGTGGCGGCCACGATGCCCGCCAGATCGATACCCAGGATCGCAGGCAGCGGGTGACGTGCATGCTCGGCGGCTCCGGCGCGGATCTTCAAATCCAGCGGATTGATGCCGCTGGCCATGATTCGCACCAGCACCTGTCCCGCCTGCGGCACGGGACGGGCGATGGAGGCCAACCGGAATGGAGCGCCATGGCTTTCCAGCACGGCGGCTTGCATGGTGGGAGACGTGGTCATGGGAGGCTCGGCGTTCGATGAGGTGGCGCCAAGCTACGCCCGACAAATCCGTTTGGAAATCCAGATAAGCGCATACGCGTCATGCATAATTGCATGGCAACCGGTCCTGCCTGCGACCGGAGAGAACCGCGATGGAATGGAGCGACCTGCGCGTTTTCCTGGCCATCGCGCGCGAAGGCACGCTCGGTGCTGCCGCGCGCAAGCTGGGACAAACCCAGCCGACCATGGGCCGTCGGCTGACGGCCCTGGAGCACGCGGTCGGGCACCGCTTGTTCCAGCGGACCAGGAGCGGCTTCGTGCTGACCGACGAAGGCGCCGCCGTTCTTCCTCATGCCGAGCGCATGGAGGAGGAGGCGCTCGCCCTGCAGCGACAACTCACCGGGCAGGAAAAGCAGCTGGACGGCATGCTGCGGATCACCGCTTCGGACTGGTTCGCCGAGTACCTGCTGGCACCCGTCCTCGCCGAATTTTCCCAGCGCCACCCGCGCGTGGTGATCGAGTTGCTCACCGACTCGCGCTTCTTCAGCCTCTCGCGCCGCGAGGCCGACCTGGCTTTTCGCATCCAGCCCTTCGACGAACCGGACATCGTCTCGCGCAAATTGCTGCGCATGCCCTACGGCGTCTACGCGGCCGCGGGCCATCCGGTGGCTCATGCCGGCGACGGCGCAGGCGTGGGCCTGATCACGATGGATACCGCCTTCAGCGACATGCCGGACGTCGCCTGGCTGCAGCGGATGCTCCCCAACGCGAGCGTTCTCTTCCGCAGCAATGCGCGCGCCGTGCAGGCGCGCATGTGCCTGCGCGGCGCTGGCCTCGCGGTGCTGCCCTGCCCGCTCGGCGATGCGCTCGACGGCTTGCGGCGCATCGATCTCGGCGAGGAGCCGCCCGCCCGCGACACCTGGATCGGCTACCACCGTGACATGCGCCGGCTGGCCCGGTTGCGGGCGCTGCTCGACATCGTGATTGCGCGCCTCGCGGATTGACCATCCCTCGAACGAAGAACGTTACGCGCGGGGCCTCCTCACCTTCGCGTGTACTCCAGCCGCACGGCCAGCATTTCCCGTCCGTCGTGGTGCTCGTAGTACTCGTAGGTGAAGTGGTCGGCGTCCGGCACGCGCATGACTTCGCGCAGCGGGAGGGTCGCGCCGGCGTGGTGCGGATCGGGCATGGCGCCGGTCAACTCGTAGGTGCGCCGCGACGGATCGTAGGACCCATGCGCCAGGATCATTCCGGTGAAATTTACGTCCATCCAGAGGCTGTCGTAACGGCGCGTGGCGAGGTCGTAGCCCAGGTAGCCCAGGCCCCGGAAAGCACCGGCCGGCGAGTCGATGCGCAAGTCCTGGCGCAGGTGCCGTCCGCCCAGCACCGGCGTGAGCGTGGCCTCGCCCACGTCGATCGCCGGCGGCTTGGCCGGGTCGGTCCACATCGATTGCCTGACCGTCCAATGCCCCGCCAGCGCGTTCAGCCTCTGCAGTTCGGGACCGGAGTCTGCCCGCGCGGTCGATGCGACGGCCGGCGACGGTTCGCGCGCACGCGTCGATGCGTCGGGCGAAGCCTGTCCATGGGCGGGACCGCAGGCCAGCAGGATTGCGGCCGCGACGGCGGGAGTAATGGAAAGCGGAAACCGGGAGCGCTCGCGCATGATGCCGTTCCAGAGTGGGAGTGGCATCAGCGTGCGATGCCACTTCCGGCGCGGCAATGACCTGCGAGGTCATGAAGCCGGTCGAGGCGCCTCGTCCGCCGCCAGCTGACGGCATACCCGGGAAGTGAACTCGTCGGCGGGGAACGCGCACTCGACCCGCAGTTCCTCCAGCGTCACGTCGCGCGGCATCGAAAACGTGGTGATCGTTTCGAAGAAGCGCAGCTCGCCTTCGCGATGGCGAAAGACGAGCGTGAGTACCGGATCGAGCGGCCTGCCCGCATGCACCCGGCCGAGCGTGGGCACGTCCGGATAAGCCGACACGCTGTCGAGCATCCGGCGCGGCAGCGGATCGGTGGGGGCCGCGGCGATCTGCGCATGCAGATGGTGCAGGAACTTCTCCGCCACTTCCGACCAGTTGACGATCACGCCGCGGAAATCCTCCGGGTCGAACACTTGATGCAACAGGTTGGCGTGGCGGCTTTCCCGCCCGTCCATGAGCCATCGGTTGACCCGCATCGCGGCGCCATTCGCCATCAACACGTTCCACTCCCGGTCCAGCACGAAAGCCGGGTACGGTTCCTGCTGCGCCAGGATCAGCTCCACCGCCTGGCGCATGCGCTCCAGCGCGGGCGTCGCCAACGCGTGCTCGGGACACTCGGGCGCATAGCCGGCCGCGAGCCACAGCGCGTTGCGCTCGCGCAGCGGCATGTCCAGCACGGCCGCCATGCGCGCCAGCGCCTCCCGACCGGCCCGTGCCTTGCCGGTCTCGATGCAGCTCAGGTGCCGCGTCGACACCTCCGCCGCCAGCGCCAGATCGAGCTGGCTGAGCCTGCGCGCCGCGCGCCACTCGCGCAGCAGCACGCCAAGCGGGGGATGCGCGACCGTGCGGTTGGCGGGCATGCGGCGTTCCTGGACGGAGTCGGAGCTGCATCATGCAGGCAAATGGCCGGAGCCACTCCTGACACCGGCTCAACGACGCGTTGCGCGCAACGCCGAGAAGATGACGGCGTCACGACGCATGGCCTCCGCACCCGTCAGTTCATCCGCCGGACTCCCCATCGCCGCGCTCGAACCAGGCGGCGTAGGGACTGTTCTTCACCAGATGGCGATTGAGGTCGGGCGCACCGTCGTCCCACCAAACGGGGCCCCGCTCGCCGAGGGCCACCTTGGCTTCGTCGACCGCCTTCCCGGCCCGCGCAAGCGCTTCGTGGTTCCCCGACCGGCGCGCTTGCCCGACCGCGCGGCGCGCCGCCATGAGGCGACGAACCCACGCCTCCCGCACCTCGGGCGCCAATCCTGGATTGGCCGCACGCCACAGCCGGCCACGAACCACCAGGTAACGACCATCGGGGGTCAGCGAATAGGTCATGGGCAGTTAGCTAGCACAGCTCGCGCAAGCGCAAGGTCGCGCCATGCGGACCGTTCACTGCCACCGGACTCGGCGCCTCCGAGCCGATGCCACGCGGGCTACAATCGGCCACTCCGAACGCCGCACCGCCTCCCATGCGCAATCCCCTGCAAGAACAACTGCTGAAGGCCGGCCTGGTCAACAAGGCCAAGGTCAACCAGGTAGCGCGCGAACAGTCGAAACAGCGGCAAGGCAAGGCACCGGCGGCCCCCACCGCCGAGCAGGTCGAGGCGCAACGGCTGCAGGCCGAGCGTGCCGAGCGCGACCGTGCTCTGGCGGCCGAGCGGAATGCCCAGTCGCGTGCCGCCGAGCAGAAGGCCCAGGCGCGCCAGATGATCGACACGCACAAGGTCGAACGCGGCGGCGACATCACCTATCGCTTCACCGACGGCAACCACATCGCCAGCGTGCTGGTCGACCAGCGGCTGCGCGCGCAGCTGGCCAGCGGCGCGCTCGTGATCGTGCGCTACGGCGAAGGCTACGAGCTGGTCCCGCGCGCTGCAGCCGACCGGATCCGCGACCGTGACCCGCAGCTGATCGCGCTCGACCACGGTCGCGCGGAACCCGCGGCTCCCGCGGGCGAGGACGACGCCTACTACCAGCAGTTCCCGGTGCCTGACGACCTCATCTGGTGAGCCGCGAGGCGAGCGATTCGTAGCGCGACATGTCCGGAGGCGCCCGCAAGGGCGCCTCCATGGCATGACCATCGACCGCGGCCGGGCCTCTCAGACGCCCGTGAATGCCGTGCACGAGACGCGCGGGTTCCACATCGAGAAGACCCCCAGCGGGTTGTACTTCCATGCCCACACGTGGAGGCTGTAATGCGCCGGCAGGCGGAAGCGGTTCGGCGCGTCGGTGTGGTCGAACAACTGGCCCATCAGCAACGGCGGTGACCCATCCGCATGCGCGCCGTCCCACACATCGGCGAGCGCCAAGTATTCGACCGCCACCAACCGTGCGCCACCGCCGTGTGTCGGCTCGTAAACCAGCAGTTCCGGATGGGCCACGTCCACCATGCCGTCGCCGAGCAGGCTGGCCTTCAGGTAATGCCTGCCCATCGCGCCCATGTCCGGGCCGCTGACGCAGCCCAGCACCGGCATGTAGCCGTCCGCTTCGGCCTGGGATACGTCCCGGTATCTCGCCGTGGCGTCACGGACCGCCTGCACCAGTGGACCTGCGCGGTGGTGCATGAAATTCCAGGCTGCGTCCTGTTCCGCCTGCGTGACGGTCTCCGCGGCCGCCGCGGCCGCCGGCGTCGTGGCCAGCAGTGCCGTGCCGATGAGGCCGATCAGGATCGGGTCGATTCGACGTTTCATGAGCGTTCTCCAGAGCAAATGCGATCGGCCCCCGCCTTTGCGCTGACATCTGCGATCGAGCAAAGCGCACGGACCAGAAACGGTGAACACCGGACCTCAAGAAATTGCGACACGCACGACACGGTGCGGCGACCGCCCGGATGCAGTGCCGGGCCTTGCACGCCACCGCGAATCGCCGTCGCGAACGCGGTGATCGTGCAGAAGTCGCCATGCCAAGGCCCGCAGGAACTTTCGCAAAGCGAGCGGGGCGCTGTTATGCGCACCCGTGACAAACGCCCGCATAACATCCCGCGCCTCAGGGGGTCAGGGAGCATTCATCATGAAATTCCTGCCCGTCTCTCGTGGCCTGGTCGCCGCCTCGCTGCTGGTTCCCTTGACCGCCGCGCTCGCCTCCCAGGCAAGCTCGACCCTCACCCCCCAGCAGGTCGGTTCGACAGGTCCGGTCACCGTCGCCCCTCGCGTGCCCGTTCCGGCGGGCCAACCGTGTGTCGTGAACCTGATCCAGGACGAGACCACCTCTTCCCACTACACCTACATGCCACCCCCGGGCTGCAGCGGGCCGTGGGCGAAGGTGGTGCTGAAAGTGAACGTCACGGAAAAAGGCGCCTGGGGTTCGACCAAGACGGACCTGCGCCTCGGCGGTTTCACGATCTACGAAGCAACGCTGCCCAAGTCGGCCGCGACCTCCACCTGGGAAGTCGAGCGTGACTTGACGGACTTCACCGCGCTGCTGGAGGAGGCGCACAACGGCCAGATGATCGTCGCGCCGGACCAGGACATCTGGTCCAGCGAGGCGTATATCCCGGACGAGGTCAGCCTGGGCGCGCAACTGCTCTTCTATCGAGCCTCCTCCTCGCATCCCGCGCCGAAGACGCCCGATGCGCTGTATCGCATCCTGCCGCCGCCGGCCGCGCTTCCCCCGCTTCCGCGCAACATCGACCGCGCCTATCTGGACGTCTACAACCAGCAGCCGTGGTGGTTCACCTGCGCCACCGACCAGGAGGTGCAGAACTCGGGCCTCCCGTTCATCTCCGCGCTGGCGATGGGCGCCGAGCTGAAGTACGGCATTGCCTCGCCGGCACACAATGGTTGTGGCGGCGGCAGTTTCGCGGAAATGCTGGTCCGGCTGGATGGCACGCCCGCCGGAGTCGTCCCGGTGTTTCCCATGCTGACCGGAGCATTCAGCATCTACTTCCCGCATACCGTCAACGCACCGGCGCAGCCGCCGCAGATGCTCGACCACATCCCCTATCGCCTGGACCTGACCCCGTTCTCGCCGCGGCTCGACGAGGCAGGCACGCACCGCATCGAACTGAGCCGAACGGCCGACGCCACCCTGTTCGTCTACCTCGACAAGGGCACCACGCTGGTCAGCGGCTTCGTGACGCGCAACACCCTCGATACCCAGCAGCACCCGCTGATCGACGACACGATCAGCACGGCCGACGACACCGGAACGGCCACCGTCTCGACGAGCCTGGACCGCGACTACACGATCGAGGGCTACATGAACACCTCGCGCGGCCGGGTCGACCTGAGCGTCCACCAGACCAGCCATTTCCTCAACCGGCAGGCGTTCTACTTCGACGGGCTGCAGTATCCGGACTACCGTCATTACCGGCAGCACCTGTGGCTGGAGAGCCAGACGCAGCAGCACAGCACCCGCACGCGCGCCGGAACGGTGCTGGACGACAACACGCTGACCGCGTCCTACCCGCTCGAGGTGCTGTGGAACGCCGACGGCCACGTCGTGGATAACGACGCGCCCGAAACCATACCGACGAACGAAAGCGCCAGCGTCGAGCAGCACTGGAACCTCGACACGACCCACCTCCGCAACGGTTTCGCTCCCTACACCAGCCGTGTGCGTGAAAGCTTCATCTCCAGCCGCACCCGCGACCTTCAGACGCAGCAGGACAGCAACTGGCAGAGCCAGGCGCAGTACCTCTTCAACGACAGCCCGGGTAGTTGCTATCAGTCGACCCTGACCACGCTCGACGGGGCGGTGGCGACCGAAGACAGGGGCGTCGGCTGCCCCAACGGGCAGAACCACGTACGCTGGCGAGCCCATCCCGACGGCTCGCCCGACAGTCTGGGCTGGACGCACTGATCGTTTGCGAGGCGCCCGGAAATGGCGCCTCGCGTTTCTCCGGCCTGCCACGGCGTTCGTCCCGGTAACGTTCGGGCGTACGCTTCAGCGCGTCATCGCTGGAGAGTTCGATGAGCGACGCGGACGTCATCGTCATCGGCGCCGGCCCGGCCGGGCTCGCCTGTGCCGCGCAACTGGGCGAGCGAGGCTTGCGCGCCTCGGTGCTGGAGAAGTCGGACACGGTGGGACCGGTCTGGCGGCGGCACTACGACCGCCTGCACCTGCACACCGATCGCGGGCACTCGTCCTTGCCCGGTTTGCCAATGCCGCGCGGGTATCCCCGCTACCCGTCGCGGGACCAGGTGATCGCCTACCTGGAAAACTACGCGGCGCACTTCCGGCTGGCGCCCACGTTCGGTTGCGAAGTGCGGATGCTTCGTCGCGAGGCCGGGCTGTGGCATGCCGATACCACGCGCGGCCGTTGCGCCGCGCCCCAGGTGGTCGTCGCCACCGGCTGGGCCGACGCTCCGCATCGGCCGACCTGGCCTGGCCAGGACGACTACCGCGGCAGCGTGATCCACAGCAGCGAGTACCGCCGCCCGGAACCGTATCGCGGCCAGCGCGTGCTGGTGGTCGGCTTCGGCAATTCCGGCGGCGAGATCGCACTGGACCTCGCCGATGCCGGCATCGACGTCACGCTCGCGGTGCGCGGTCCCGTGCGCATCCTGCCGCGCGACCTGCTCGGCCTGCCGATCCTCACCTGGGCGATCGGCCAGGCATGGCTGCCGCCGCGACTGGCCGACGCGATCAACGCGCCGGCGATCCGCCTGGCCATCGGCCCGACACGCGGCCTGGGCCTGACCATCGCGCGCAAGGGGCCACGCCGGATGATCGCCGAAGACCATCGCGTACCGTTGCTGGATGTCGGCACGCTCGACAGGATCCGCCAGGGCGCCATCCATGTGCGCGGCGGCATCGGGCATTTCACCCGCGAAGGCGTGGCCTTCGTGGACCCGCACGGCGAGGGTCGCACCGTGCCGTTCGAGGCCGTGATCCTCGCGACGGGCTTCCGCGCCGACCTGAGTCGCCTTCTGCCGCAGGCGACGGACACGCTCGACAACCAGGGCAGCCCGCGCATCACCGGCATGCCGACCGGCGTTCCCGGACTTTTCTACTGCGGGCAGATCCCCTCCCCCACCGGCCAGTTGCGCGAGATCGGGATCGAAGCCCGGCGCATCGCCACATTCGCCAGCCGGATGCTCAAGGAGCGCGCCGACCCGGCCTGACTTGTGCAACCCGGTCGGCCGCGCCGGTTTCCGGTGGAAGATCCCGGTGGAAGAACTGTTGACATCGGTACCAACGAACGCGTGTGCCTGCGTCAAGGGCCCGACATGCCGGCATGGAGGACCCGCAAGCGATCCGGCGCGGACGGATCCCGCTCGACCACCTGGATGGGCGCCTCCACCCATTGCCAGATGCTGATGCCCGGCGTGCGCGAAAACCGGATCTGGCCGCGGGTACCTTCGACGACGACGCGTGGCCAGGACTCGACGATCCGGCGTTTGCCGGCGCCGCGAACATCCAGCACGGCGGCCAGGACGACGATGGTGTCATAGCCCTCGAACGCAACGAACGAAGGCGTTTCGCCCAACCGCTCGCGAAGAAGACGCCCGACGCGCGCACCCAGCGGGCCGAGCCGCTCGGGCAGATAGCGCAGGAACGGGATCGCGCTGCCCTCATCCCCCAGCCACTGCGCCCATCGGGAGAATTCCGGTTGCCCGGCCGGCGCGCCCAGCATGACGCCGGCGAGGCGCGGATCGCCGCGAACGGCCCTGACGATCGACACGGCCGGCTCGGGAATGCCGGTCAAGAGCAGCACGGCTGTCGCACGCTGTTCCACCACGGCATCGGCGACGGCAGCTGGCGCGAGCGTGCGCGCATCCAGATCGATCACCGTCGCGCCATGCGGCGCAAGATGGTCACGCAGGATGCAGGTGCCCGCGGCCCAGTAGACACTCGGCTCGGCAGCCACCGCGATGCGGCGATGTCCGGCCGCCAGCAGGAAATCGGCGTAGACCTGCCAGCCGCGCGACTGCGGCGGAGCGAGGCGTGCGACCCATTCGGTGGCCTGGTCGGTGAGCGCATCGAGCACCGCCGACGAGCAGACGAACGGCAAGCCGAGGGCATCGGCCCGGGCAGCGGCGGCCCGCGCGGCGACGCTGTGGTATTCCCCTGCCAGCGCATCCACGCCCAAGCCGGCCAGTTCATCCACGGCCGCGGCGGCGCGCTGTGGATCGGCAGCCGTATCCCGCACGAGCAGTTCGAGCGGCCGGCCGCCGATCCCGCCAGCGGCATTGACCTCATGGACGGCCAATTCGAGCCCGGCCAGCACATGGCGCCCCGCCTCGATCCAGCCGGGTCGGCTCAGCGGCACCAGGGCGCCGATGTGGACTGCGGGATTCACGGTACGGCGCGCGCCTGCTCGCCATCCACGGCGTGCTTGATCGCGGCGACAAACGCGCGACGCGCAGCCACCAGGGCCTTGCTGGTGGCTTGCGGCCACGCGCCGACCTGGGCGATCACCAGCTTGCGCGCGGGGTCGACGTAGACCATCTGGCCGAAGATGCCGATCGCCGCATAGCTGCCGTCGGCGTCCGTCCACCAGAGATAGCCGTAACCGCGATCCGGTTCGTCGACGCCGGCCTGCTGGCGCACGGCGCCCTCCAGCCACGCGCTGGCGATCACCGGCTTGCCCTCGATGCGGCCGCCGCCGAGCATGAACTGTCCCAGCCGCGCGTAATCGGCCAGCGTGGCCGACAGGCCGCTGCCGCCGGTATCGCTGCCATCGCACTCGTCCTTGATCCAGTACGCATCGTCGGCCATGCCGTAGGGCTGCCAGATCGTCTGCGCGAGATAGGCGGCCAGCGACCGGTGCGTGGCCCGCTGTACCAGGATGCCGAGCAGGTCGGTTTCGGCGGTGTTGTAGTTCCAGTGCGTGCCGGCCGGCCATTGCCGCGGCAGCTTCGCCAGGTACGAGAGCACGTGCGCCTGTCCGTCGACGCAGGCGCCGAGGTACATCTGCGCCACGTCCGACCCGGCGTCGGCGTAATCCTCGTTCCAGCGCACGCCGGAGGTCATGGTCAGCAGCTGCTCCACCGTCACGTCGGCATAGGCGGTGCGGCGCAGCTCCGGGATGTAGGTGCCCAGCGTGTCGTCCATGCTGTGGATGTCACCTTGCTGCAGGGCGATGCCGAGCAGGGTCGAGGTGACCGACTTCGCCACCGAGAACGAGGTCCAGCGTTGCTGCGGCCCGAAGCCTTTCGCATACCGTTGCAGGCGCACCTGCCCGTCCTGCAGCACCATCACGCCAGCGATGTGGTAGCGCTCCATGTAATCGGCAAGCCACGCGGCCGTCTTCTTCCCGGCCACGGACAGCGGCCGCCCTTGCGGCAAGGCGTGGACGTGTGAGCCGTGCGCGGCGCGGTCGCTCGGAAACATCTCGTACATCCGCGGGAAACGCGCCTCGCGCTGCGCCTGGCTCCAGAACAGCACCCCCTCGCGCTGCTGCCCGATGGTTTGGCCGGCGTGTTCGCGCGCCGTCGAAGGCAACGCGACGGCAAGGCAAAGCACGGTTGCAGCGAACAGGCGGGCGGCGGGAATCAGGCGCATGGGAAAGACCGGAGGGTGCGAGGCTCGCCATGTTACCGGGCCACAACCCGCGCGATGGGCGGTATCCGCCGTCGCAGGTCGAATGGAGCGCCGCTTCGCCGATACGTCGACAGACCCCGGCTGTCGCGGCGTTCGCCGGGGTAAGCTGGGGCTTCATCACGGAGGCATGCCATGGGCAAGGTGCGCGTCGCGGGCTTTTCCATTTCGATCGACGGCTTCGGTGCAGGCATCGAGCAGAGCCTGCAGAACCCATTGGGCAAACGTGGCCCGGACATGTTCCAGTGGTTTTTCGGCACCCGCACCTTCCGGGCCATGCAAGGCGCATCCGGCGGATCGGAGGGCACGGACGAAGCTTACGCCGGGCGGTCGATGGCGGGCTTCGGCGCCTTCATCCTCGGCCGCAACATGTTCGGCCCCATTCGCGGCCCGTGGCCCGACGAGGCGTGGGAGGGCTGGTGGGGCGACAACCCGCCCTACCACGCTCCCACCTTCGTGCTCACCCACCATCCACGCGACCCGATCACCATGGAAGGCGGCACCACCTTCCACTTCGTCACCGGCGGCATCCGGGACGCGCTCGACCAGGCGAAAGCGGCCGCGGGCGACAAGGACATAAAGATCGGCGGAGGCGTGAGCACCGTCCGCCAGTACCTCGAGGCCGGTCTCATCGACCAGATGCATTTCGCGATCGCGCCGGTCGTGCTCGGACAAGGCGAGGCCATCTTCGCCGGTCTCGATCTGCCTGCCCTCGGCTTCAAGGTGACCGAGCACGTCGCCACCGAACTGGCCACCCACGTGGTGCTTGCGCGATAAGCCGCCCGCAGGCGCTTTGCCGAGCGAAAAGTGCAGCCCGGATTCCGGCGATCAGCGCGCGCGGTACAGGAGGCGGCGCAAAAGGATGGGCAACAGGCCGAGCGCGGCAAACACCGCCGGCCCAGCGATGACAAAACCCGTCGCGGCCACCCGGACGTTGTGCCAGAACACCCAGACCCGATCCTCGTCCAGCACGCCGCCGTGAAACTGGGCTTCCAGTTCAGGCTGCAACGCGAGACAGGCCGCTACCGCGCCCACGAGGCATGCCGTCAGGCCAGCCACTGCGATCCATAGCTTCTCCCGGCGCGACAGCTGCATGGGAATCCGGGTTCGGAGGTGGGAAAGGAACTCTACCCGGCGACCGGGGCCGTCTCGGCATCTTTTGTGAGGCGGGTGAGTGGCGATCAGCTCGATGCTTCCCGCCGTCTCGTCGCATCCCCTATGAGATCAAGCACTTCCGCTCCGGCCCGACCCTAAAGAAACGGGTGACAGCGCCGATCCAGAAATTACGACCCGGCCCTTGATCCGGTCGATCCCGATGTCCGCCGCAACTTTCGAACCATGCCCAACGCCAGCCACGCACGGTGCGCCCCATGACCTATGAGCTGGAGGAACGCTGCATGGACGTGGCCGACCTGCAGGTCGGCATGTACGTGTGCCGTCTCGACCGGCCATGGGAGGAAACCCCGTTTCCGCTGCAAGGGCTCGCCCTGACCAGCACGGAGAGCATCCAGGCGTTGAGCGCGTACTGCGAGCACGTCTACATCGACGCCCGGCGACTGGTGGCCGATCCGCCACCGCAAGCGTCGGTGATCACCCGCGCGCAGGTATCGACCCAGCGCTTCGACGCGTCGACCCGTTATGCCAGTGCCGTGCCGATGGACACCGAGCTGCCGCACGCGCACGAGGCATGGGACAACGCCACGGCGATGCTCGACCGGATTTTCGAGGACGTGACGTCCGGCCGCGAGCTGTCCGCCGAGCATGTGGAAAAGGCCGTGCGGCCGCTCGTCGCCAGCGTGCTGCGCAACGTCGATGCATTCTTCTGGGTCGAAGGCCTCCGCGGCCACGACAGCTACAGCTACCGCCACGCCATCAGCTGCAGCGCACTGGCTGCCGCGTTCGGCAGACACATGGGCTTCGCCGAAGAGACCATCATCAGCATGGCCGCCGGCGGCCTGTTGATGGACGTAGGCAAGACCCGCCTGCCGCGCGAGCTGCTGGAACATCCCGGGCCGCTGTCGCCGGGCGAGATGGACACGGTGCGCTCGCACGTGCACGAAGGCACGGCCATCCTGGCCAACTCTCGCATCGTCGACCCGGACGTGCTCGACATCGTGCGCCACCACCACGAACGCTACGACGGCAGCGGCTACCCGGAACGCCTGATGGGTTCGCAGATCCCGCTGCCCGGCCGCATGCTGGGCATCGTGGATACTTATGACGCGATGGTCAGCCCGCGCCCCTTCCGCGCCGCCGTCTCGCGCCACGCTGCGCTGCGCCGCATCTATGCCGAGCGCGACCAGCTGTTCCAGGACGAATTGGTCGAGCAGTTCCAGGTCTGCATGGGCGTCTATCCCACCGGGTCGCTGGTGGAACTGAGCACCGGCGAGATTGCCGTCGTCATGGCGCAGAACCAGGCACGCCGGCTTCGTCCGCGCGTGGTGCTGCTGAGCACGCCCCTCAAGCAGCGCGTCAACGATTTCCAGGTGATCGACCTGATGAACCACGAGGCTTCCGGCGCGATCAGCATCGTGCGCAGCCTGGCGCCAGGCGATTGTCCGATCGACACCTCCGACCTGTTCCTGGCCGCATGAGTCCGGTGCGCGATGCTCAACCGCGCTGACATCTTCGACGCCATCGAAGGACAGTTGACGCGGTCGGCCGCCAGCGCAGGCCACCTGGCGGTCATGATGCTGCGCGTGGAAGGCCTGCGCGAGGCAAGCCTGCGTTTCGGCTACGCGATCGGCGAGCAAGCGCACCTGCGGGCGCGGGAACGGATCTGCGCCGCTCTGCGCCCGATCGACCGCGTGTTCTCCGCCGGTGACGACCGCTTCGCCGTCGTGCTCCCCGGGCTGCACAGCCACAACCACGTGTTGCTGGCCGCCATGCGATTGCTGCAGGCCTTCGAGCGGCCGCTGCACGACCTGCCCTGCCCGTTGCAGGGCCGTCCCGAAATGGGCGTGGCGCTCCATCCCGACCACGCCGACACGCCGGACCTGTTGTGCCGCCGCGCGGACATGGCGTTGGCCGCTGCGCATGCCCGCGGCGAGTCGTGCCTGCTGCACGAACCCTGCGAAACGCACGACGAAATCGTCTACGAGGAGTTGCGCGAGGCGATCGAAGCCAATCGGCTGAGCGCCTATTTCCAACCGGTGTGGAACCTGCAGCGGAACACCATCGCCGGCGTGGAATCGCTGGCGCGCTGGACCAGCCCGCGGCAAGGCCTGGTTTCGCCGGCCAGCTTCGTCGGATTCGCCGAGAGGAGCGACCTGATCCAGGCGCTGACCCGCTGGAGCATCGGCACCACGCTGCGCCACGCCGCCATGCTGCGGGATGCGCCAGGGCTCACCTTCGCCATCAATTTCTCGCCGCGGGTGTTCGCCAGGCCCGGCCTGGTGGAACAGTTGATGGACCTGCTGGAAATCTGGGGCCTGCCGCCCAGCGTGGTCGTGGCGGAGATCACCGAGACTGCGCTGGTGAACGACCTGGACGCGATCGCGCACGCGATGCGGCGCATGCGCGATCGCGGCGCGCGCATCGCCATCGACGACTTCGGCACCGGCTACGCATCCATCGCGTACCTGCGTCGCTTCCCGGCCTCCGAGCTGAAAATCGACCGCTCGCTGGTGTGCGACCTCACCTGCGATCCGCGCACCGCCAAGCTCGTGCAATCGATCATCCAGATGGCACACCACATGGACATGGCCACGGTCGCCGAAGGCGTGGAAGACCAGGCCACGCAGGATCTACTGACCGCGATGGGCTGTGACTACGCGCAGGGCTACCACCTGGGCCGCCCCGAGCCTGCCGGCGACTTCGTCGCGCGCCACGCGGACGCCGTCAAACGGATCTGACGACTTCGGGTGGCGATGGGCCTCGGCCCGTTCATAGCGCAAGACGTCCCCCACGGCCGTGCGACGGGGGGACGTCGACAACGAGGCGGACCCAGGCTTCCGAGCGCCCGCTACATCATTTCAGCTCGTCCAGCCGCTGCTGCAGTTTGGCCTTCCATTCCGCATCGGCCTCGGTCGCCAGGACCGCCTTCAACGCAGCCACCTGCGCGATATCGAGAGCATCGTCCGCCGAGGCCGGCACGTCCGGAGCCACGCCCACGCCTTCCCAGTCCGTGTGAGTAACCGGATTGATCGGTCGCCCCGAGGGCACGAACATCATGAAGTGCGCCGACAGCCGATGCGGATCGCCGGCGTGGGCGCCGCCGCCGGTCGTCTCGCCGACGAGCGTCGCGCGGCGATTGTTCTTCAACGCATAGGCAAGGTCTTCGCAACCGGAGAAGGTGTCGCTGCTGGTGAGCAGGTACACCTTGCGCGCCTGGCCGTACCGTCGACCGGCCACCTTGGCCTGCGTCCAGCGCTGCTCGGTACGGTTCTCCTCGCGCCAGTAGACGTCGTTCAGATGCGTCGGCTGGTCGAACAGGTAGCTGGCGAACGCCATCACCGCATCCGGGTCGCCGCCACCGCAGCGGCGCAGGTCGACGATGAGCGCGCTGGTGTCGGCCAGCAGGTTCATTGCCGCGGCGTAACGCTCCGCCGCGCCCGGCAGCCGCCCGAACTGGTGCACGTCGATGTAGCCCAGGTTGCCGTGCAGCC
Organism: Frateuria edaphi; assembly: GCF_021117405.1. Lineage (NCBI taxonomy): Bacteria > Pseudomonadati > Pseudomonadota > Gammaproteobacteria > Lysobacterales > Rhodanobacteraceae > Frateuria > Frateuria edaphi. The sequence continues at coordinate 1,043,148 of NZ_CP088251.1, read as the reverse complement.
GGCCCACGCTCTCCACGCCGAAGTTGAAGCGCTGCTGCTGCGCCGTCTCCTCGGCCTTTTCGCGCGCCGACGGTTCCCCTCCCGGCGCCTGCGGCGGCACCGCATGCTCGAAGTAGCGCACTTCCAGATGTGCGTCGTGGCTCTCCTCGCGCAAGGTGCTGGTAAGGCGCTCGGCGAATCGTTCGGCGCTGTCCGCATCGTCGAATTCGCCGCGTTGCAGCCCCGCGCGCAGCCGCGCATCCATCGCCGCTGCCTTGTCCGGGAACACGTAGCTGCGGTCGAGGTTGGCGATCACCGCGGCGATGACTTCCTTGCGCATGGGCGCGTCGACCGTCATGTCCTTCTGCGGGGGCGGGCCCGGTTGCGCACGCAGAACCACGCCGAACGCAAGCGCTCCGAGGCCGCAAAGCAGGCCCGCTCCCGCAAGGGCGCCGCCGCGCCCGAAATGCTTTTTCATCGTGTCACTCCAGTGGTCGTCGGTAGTCGACGAACGGGAGCGTGGGACACGATTATGGAGACACTGTGGAGCGCTCAGAACTCCACTCGATAGCCGACACCGTAAACGGACTGGATGATGTCCTCCCCCTCCAGTCGCGCAGCCAGCTTGCGGCGAAGATTCTTCACATGGCTGTCGATCGATCGGTCCGATACATCCAGCGTGTCGCGCGCGACCACGTCGAGCAGCTGCGCCCGCGAAAAGATCACGCCCGGGCGACGGGCCATCGCGACGAACAGGTCGTACTCCGTCGCGGTCAGCTCCAGCGGCTGGGCGTGGACGCGTACCGTACGCGTCGCCTCGTCTATCGCCACCGGCCGCTTCCCGTCACGCGGTGACCCGCAACGACGCAGCACAGCCCCGATCCGCGCCACCAGTTCGCGCGGGCTGAACGGCTTGCACATGTAATCGTCCGCACCGGTTTCCAGGCCGAGCAGGCGGTCGATCTCCTGCACCCGGGCGGTGGTCATGATGATCGGCACGTCGGAGAAGCCGCGCACCGCCTTGCACAGCGTCAAGCCGTCCAGCTCCGGCAGCATCAGGTCCAGCACGATGAGGTCCGGCGGCGCATGCCGGATACGGGCCAGCGCCTCGCGGCCGTTCGCCATCACCTGCGCCTCGTAGCCGGCGGCCGCCACGTAGTCGGCCACGATGGCGGAAAGGTCGCTCTGGTCTTCCACGATAAGGATCGTCGCGGGCATTCAATGCTCCAGCGGCAGTGTCAGCGTCACGCGCAAGCCACCCAGCGGCGACAGCGAGAAGTCCAGTTGTCCACCATGCGCCTCGACGATCTGCCGGCTCAGCGCCAGTCCCAGTCCGGCACCGCCGAACTGCCGGCTGCGCGAAGGCTCCACCCGGAAAAAGCGTTCACCGAGGCGCTCCAGCAGTTCATGGGGCACACCCGGCGCACTGTCGTCCAGGAGGATGCGCAGCATGCTGCCGCCCACCTCGCCAAGCAGATCGACGCGGCCGCCCGCGCGGGTGTAACGGAGCGCGTTTTCGAACAGATTGCAGAGCACCTGGCGCAGGCGGTCGGCGTCGCCGCGCACGAAAGCCCGCACGTCCGGCGCCGTCAACGACGCGTGCAAGCCGTGCACCTGGAACTTGCCTGCGAAGTCCCGCCACGCATCCTCGACCACGCGCCACGCGTCGAAGGTGCCCATGGCGTAGGGCAATGGCACCGCATCCGCGCACGCCAACGCATACAGATCCTCGACCAGCTGGCCCAGCGACTGCACCTGGCGCAGCAGCAGCGCGAGATTCTCCGGCGTGGGGGCACGGACGCCGTCCTGCAACGCTTCCAACTGCGCTCGCAGCACGGACAGGGGGGTGCGCAATTCATGCGAGGTGTCCGCCACCCACTGCCTGCGCGAGCGCTCGCCATCGTCCAGGCGGGCCGCGAGCTGGTTGAACGCGTTGGCCAGCTCGCCCAGCTCGTCGCCGCGCGTCACCGCAACCCGGGTGTCGAACCGGGCCTTGCCCAAGCGGCGCGAGCCCTCGACCAGCGCGGCGATCGGCCGACGGAAGCCTGCCGCGAGCAACCCCGCCGCAAGCGCGCTCAAGGCCGCGCCGATCAGCGCAAGCAAGGCAAGGTTGGCCTGTTGCTGCATCAGGAACGCTACCGCCAGGCCGTCATCCGGCTTGCCCGGCTTGGCCAGCACCAGATTGCCGACCGCCCTCCCGTCGACCACGATGCCAAACCGCGTCCGGTCGATCGATGCCGCCGCGACCAGCAGCGGATGGGCCAGCGCGCCGGCGAGGTAGCGGTCCTGCGCGTCGAGCAGGCCAAGCCGGTAGCCCAGTGTCGAGCGCGCGACGTCCGTCGCGTCGGCAGGTCGCCCGCCTGCCAACGCCAACTGCTGCCGCAGCCAGCTCGCACGGATGTCGGTCCCGGCCGGAACGAACGACCAGCCGTGGTGCACCTGGTAGGCGGCGGCCAGACGCTGGCGCAACCGGTACAACTGGTCCTGCTCGGCCTGCGTCACCGGCCCGGGCGCGTCCCCGGAGAACTTCCAGCGGACGAGTCCGACGCCAACGGCGGCCACGGCCAGCATCGACAGCGACATGGCCAGGAACAAGCGTATGCCGATCGAAACCTTCAAGCGCTCTATTCCGCACCCGGACGAGCGGCGAACGCTAGTGGAGAACCGGAGGCCTGACAACACGCCGCGATGACCTCGTCGCCGCACGTTCCCCTTTGCCTCGTTGTTCGAAGCAGGTCAGTGGCCGGTAGCCGGACATGCCGTCGCCTGACCGGTCGCCTGCGAAGCGTGGAATTCGACCAGCATTCCGAGATCCTCGCGGGATGGCGCCAGAAAGGCGGGCCCGAAAAGTCCATCGTTGGCCGCCACGTCGGCTTCATAACCGCGTGCCACCCGCCGGCGGGCCAGTTCGAGATCCGCCACGGCCACGTCGATCCCCAGCACCTGCGGGCCACCGTTGCGCAGCGCGTCCGCGGCGATGCCCGCGCCATCGGGCTGCAACGCCAGCAGACGCTTGCCATCGACCGGGATGCAATAACCGCGGGCGGCCACCTGCGGGAAGCGAACCGGCGTGGCCCCACCGAAGCCCATGCGCTCCAGACGCTTCCGGTTGGCCTCGGCATCGGCGGACAGCAGCCAGAACGCGGTCACCGCCTGCGCGCCGTTGGGATGGAGGCGAGCCGCACGCAGGTCCGCCTCGCGGGCCGGCGTTGCCCGAAGCGCCGCATAGTCGATGAAGAACAGGTGGCTCGAGAGGGGATCGCGCTGGAAGGCGAACAGTCGCCAGCGCGGCGGGTAGGCAGGACCGTCCCCGTCCGGATCCTTCGCCGAGGCGCTGAATACGTCCGTCGGCGCGAAGCCCGCGGCAAGCAGTTGTCTGCGGCGCGCGTCGAGCGTGGGCGTTCGCAGCCCGAACGTCCTGGACCCCGCCCCGCCCCGCAGCGACGCCTGGTCGGCGAGCATGCCCGGGTCCATCGCAGCGCCCGGTCGCGTGATGCCAAGCAACTCGATGTAGCTGCCGTCCGCCAGGCGAACATAGCGATTGGCCACGCCGTCCGGATTCCTTCCCGGCACCACCTGGAACCCAAGCCTGGCGGTCATGACGGAGGTGACCTCCTCGATGCTGCGCCCCCAGAGCAGCACGTGATCCAGCCTATCCATTTCAACGGGCGACGATGGCAGCGGCGCTGCCGGGGCGGGGCGGCCCATGGCCAGCAGCACGAACAGGAGGGCACCCGGGAGGGAAGAACGCACGGCGCACGATTCCTTGGCAAAGTCCGAGCCCATACGGTGCCCATGGCGGAGGTGGCCGGCAATGACCTGGCAGGTCATGCGCCCGCCAGAGCAGTCACCGGACAGCGCACGGTCGTTTCCGGCCCTCGGACCTTCATGCGCTTCTGGTCTTGGGGCAGGTGGATTCTTCAGCGTCCCTGCATCGCCGCTGCCCTTGCCAGCGCAAAACCCGAATACTCCGGCCGGCCGGTGACCTCTTCGAGGGCGAACGGCGGTGGCACAAAGGCGGCCGCATCGGCGGCCGAGGCGAATTCCTGCTCGAAGATCGCCAGCGATAGCGGCGCTTCGTAGACATCCAGCGCACCTTCGCCGACCGAATAGCGCCGCTTGCGAACCATGTATCCGGGCAATCGCGAAAGGGCGAGGTACTCCGCCTCGGCCAGGTAGATGCTGGTCACCGGTTCGGATCCGACCGGCTCCTTGCCGTACTTCTTGCCGAGCTTGAACACGACGCCTTCTTCCGAACGCATTTTGCGCAGGCGCAGCCGGGTGTCGCGCAGGTACACATCGTCGATCTCGCGAACGGGCAGCGACGCCACCGAACCCACCGCTCGCAGGTCCACGCGCCATCGGCGTTCATGCTCCAACAGGGCGTACTTGGGGAAGGGTTTCACTGGCCGTCGCCGTTGCCTGGTTGCCCGTAGTATGCGTTGCCTCCGCAAGCTGCTCCTGCAGGAAGCCTCTTACCGCGGGGTCACGCTCCAGGCCGATTTGCGCTGGGGGCGTACTGACCCGAACGCGATGATCCGGGCCATGCGGGGTTCCGTGGATGGTGCACTTGTTCAGCCCCGGGCGACGTTCCACGATGGGTTCTCCCCACGCGGATGTTCCCCGATGCCAGCGCCTGTCTCGCCCGAAGCCATCGCGGCCGCCTTGCCGGACCTCTGGTCGCCGCGCGTCATCGGTGAAGTGGACGACGCCTACGTCAAGGTCGCCCGCATCAAGGGCGTGCTCGCCTGGCATAGCCATGAGGCCGAAGACGAGCTGTTCTACGTGCTCCGTGGCGCCCTGCGCATCGAATTGGAGGACGACGTGGTAGAGCTCCAGGCCGGCCAGATGTGGGTGGTACCCAAGGGCGTGCGACACAATCCGGTCGCCGACGAGGAATGCCTGGTCCTGCTGATCGAGCGCAAATCCACCCGCCACACCGGCGACGTGGTGACCGGCAAGACCCGCTCGATTGCCGAGCAACTCGGGACGATGCCGCCGGGCGCCGGCAAGCGATGAACTTCGCTCGCCGCCTCGGCGGCATGGATCAATCCGCCGCGTTCCGATCGTTCCCGGATCCGTTGCAGCGCTCGAACTACTCGGCGTAGGGGCTGTTGTTCATCATGCGGCGATTGAGGTCCGATGCCCATCCGTCCAGCGGGTGAGGGGTCAGCCTGCCCGCTGCCTTAACGCATGCCCGCAACAGGCAGTTCACGCTCGCCGTACCCGGCCAGGCTTAGAAAGTCGCGAGGGGATGGGCCTGCCCGGATCGCCGATCCCACCAACCGGTATCCCTTCCCGGCGCCAGGCATTCCTGCCTTGGGCGTGAGCCGTCATCGGCAATCGTGGAAAAAAGGAGACCTCATGCAAACAGGAACCCAACGGTCCGCGCGCCACCCGGCGCCCCCTTCCGAGGGGCGGGATCACCAGCACCAGGGCCATCCCATGAAAGGCATGGGCTACGGCCGTTTCCTCGCCATGGTGGGCACGTCCACCGCACTGATGTTCGTGCTGATGTACCTCAACACCTACTCGATCGACCACGTGTTCTTCAGCCAGACGCGCTTCTGGATGGCGTTCGTGATGGGCGCGGTCATGGCGCTGGTCATGCTTGGCTTCATGTGGTCGATGTACCGCAACGTGCGCCTAAACGTGATCATCCTCGGCGCGTCGGTGCTGGTCTTCGCAGCGGCCCTGTGGCTGGTGCGCAGCCAGGCGACGGTGGACGACGTCAGCTACATGCGGGCGATGATCCCGCACCACAGCATCGCGATCATGACCAGCGAACGCGCGCGCATCCGCGACCCGCGCACGCGCAAGCTCGCCAAGGGCATCATCGAAGCGCAGCGGCGCGAGATCGCGCAGATGAAATACCTGATCGACGACATCGGGCAGCACGGCGTCCGGACGCCGTCGCGCCAGGAGGCCACGCCATGACGCGACTTCACCTGTCCGCCTGCCTCGCCGCCTGCTTCGCGCTTGCCGGCTGCCACCTCGACAACCCCTCCACCGGCAACGACACCGAGCCGGCGCTCGACCCGGCCAGGCCGGCCGCCCCGCACCGTACCGCCGCCGAAGCTCTCGCCGGCGTCGCGATGGAGGACGTGCAGCCGGAAACCATGAGCAGGGCCGACCTGGACAGCCTTGGCGACGTCAGCGACCGCTGCGTGTTCCGCTTCACCGCCGTCGGCTGGCCGAGCTTCGTCTATGGCGGCGCACCGTCGACCGGCACGCTCAAGCTCAATGAAGCCCTGATCACCCTGCCCCGCTCGGGAGGCGGCGCGTTTGCCGAGAGCGGACTCCAGGTGACCTTGCGGCCGCTCGACAAGCATGCCGCGGACGATGCCCGCCACGAGGCCGACCTCATCATCCGCCTGCCCCACACGCCACAGGAACTGGGATTCAAGGGCTACACCGAATGCCACCCGCACTTTGCGGAGCGTGTCGCAGGGAGCTGATCCGGCTCGCGCCATCCTGGCCAGCTCGGGTCACGCCCGGCGGGGCGAGGCGAAGCGATCTCCGCCCGTCCCGATCCGGGCGCGATGCGATTTCCGGATACGCGGCGGCGCGCAGTTACCATCGGACCACCGCAAGCTTCCGGCCCCCGCCCGCATGACCTCGAACCACACGCCCGGCGCCCACGCAGTCTCGCGCGCCTCCATGGTGATCGCAGCGCTGTCGACGGTCGTGGAGTGGTACGACTTCACGCTCTACCTGTACTTCGCCACCGTGCTGTCGCGGGTGTTCTTCGGTGGTGGCGAATCCTCGCTGCTCGCGACACTCGGTGGCTTCGCGGTGGCCTACGCGATGCGGCCCCTGGGCGCGATGGTGTTCGGGCACGTCGGCGACCGGCTCGGCCGGCAACGCACGCTTCTGCTGTCGATGATGCTGATGACGCTGGCGATGCTCGCCACGGCACTGTTGCCCGGCTACACGGCGATCGGCCCGGCTGCGGGCGCAGTGCTGATGCTGTTGCGCTGTTTCATGGCGTTCTCGGTCGGCGGCGAGTACACCGGCGTGGTCGCCTACCTGCTGGAGGGCGCGCGGACGGACCGTCGAGGTTTGATCACCTCGCTGGCGTCCGCCGCCAGCGAGATCGGTGCGCTGCTGGCGGTGGCCGTCTCCGCGGCGACGGTCGGCCTGCTGAGTCCCGCGCAACTGGACACCTGGGGCTGGCGCATTCCCTTCTTCGTGGGTGCGGCGCTGGCCGGTTGCGTGTGGTTCGCCCGCTCCACGATGGAGGAGTCGCCCGACTTCCTCCGTCAGGTGCGTCAGCAAAGCTTGCCCGACGCGCCGCTGCGCCACACGCTCGCCCATCATCGACCCGCCCTGTTGCGGACGTTCGCCATCTCGGCGCTGGGCTCGATCACCTATTACGTGGGCATCACCTATGTACCGACGTTCCTGATTTCGTCGGGCATCCTGGCCGAGAGCCGCTCGCTGTGGATGTCGACCCTCGCCGCCGTCGCGGTCATCGTGGTCACCCCGTTCGCCGGCGCGCTTTCCGACCGCATCGGGCGCAAGCCCGTGCTGACAGGGTTCGCCGTGGCGAGCATGCTGCTTCCGCTGGTCCTGTTCGGGCTCATGCACGGCGGCGGCGAACTTGCCATTGCCGGTGGCGCCATCACCCTGGCCTGCCTGGCCGGCGGCGTGAGCGCCGTGGGCGCCCCTGCCACCGCCGAGCAGTTCCCCGGCGAAGGGCGCCTGAGCGGCCTGGCGCTCGGCGTCACCGTGGCGACCGCGCTGTTCGGCGGCCTCACGCCCTTCCTGGCTGAGCTGCTGGTCCGCAGGACCGGCTGGCACGCCGCGCCCGGCGCGATGATCGCCGCCGTCGCGCTGGCCGTACTGCCCGTGCTGCTGACCATGCCGGAAACCCGACCGCAGCGGGCCAGGAACCACGCCGGACGGAAACGGCCGCTCGTTTGACGCTGGGCGGCCGGGATACGGGGCAGATTACGCATCGCATCCCGCGTAAAACCTGCCGCCTGACAGGACCTGCCGCGCTTCGAAGTACACACGCCGCGCACGAGCAGCTTGCCCCGGTACCCCTCAGGTCAGCGCGCTGACCATCACGTAGTAGCCATCCAGATCGCGCAGCGCAAATTCCATGGTTCCGGTGGCGGGGTTGAGTTGTGGCTCCCCAGCGAGCTGATCGACAAGCGTCCTGGCGTTGGAGAGCACTCGGTCGAAATCGTCCACGCGCAAGAACAGCAGGAGTCCATTCCCGGGTTCGGCCAGTTCCGCGCTGCGCAGCGTCGGATGGTCGTGGGATCCCCACTTGTGCAGGCACAGGAGGACGGTGCCGTCTTCGTCGCATATCTGCCCGAAGTAGTCATGCGCCGGGTCACCCGGAGGCTGCCCCAGCAGCGCGCGATACCAACGGAAACTCCGCGCCACTTCGGCCACGCCGATGATCGTCCAGGTTCGCTTCATTGCCGTCTCCGAAGCCTCTCGACCCGCATCATGCGAGGACGTTCCCATCAAAGGTTGCATGGCGGCGAAAGTGCACCCTGGCTTTCGGACCCGTGTCGCAAGGCTGGGCGCCCGGTGTGACGCCGGGCCCCAGGCGCCCTTGTGCCGGTGTCTCCATGGCCAGGACGTTCCGCCCACGTCCCGCAGGCCGCCATCAAAGATTCTGGGCATTCACCAGAATGGCCATGTTGTCCTCGCGCAGTTTGCCGAGTTCGGCTTCACGCGACTTCAGCGCCGCAGCGACATCCGCATTCAAACCGGCATAGGGATCGCCGAGTTTCTGCTGCATCTGCGCCCCGCCCTCCATCTTGGCCATGGCGCTGCTCATCGAGACCGCGCTGAGCACCTTGTCGATGGCGTGCTTGATGAAGTCGTAGCGAGCCGCGTCCAGGCCCGCCGCCCGGGCGCCGGCGTTGTCGACTTCGGCGCTGGTAAGGTCAGCCAGCGCGGCCACCTCGGCTTCCTGGTCATGGTCGGCCTTGGCCTTGGCTGCCTTGTCACTCGACGCCTGGCGCAATTCGATTTCCTTTTGCATGCCCTTGGCATAGGCGTCCAGATCACTCACCTGCAGCGGGCGCGTCATACGGGCCTGGGCTACCGATGACGGGTCGGTCGCGGCAGCCTTCGCCGGAGCCGGAGCCGATCCGGCTTGCGCTTCCGCTTGCGGGCTCGCGGCATCGCCGGCTGGCGCATTGCCATGGCCGCAGGCAGCCAGCGCGAACGCCAGGACAACGATCGGGCAGTAACGGTTGGGACGCATGGCAGTTCCTCCTTGGACGATGATCGTTCGGCGAGTCTAAACCGTGGATTGCGCCGCGTAGCTACCCGCCCCGTTGTCACCACGAGGCGTTTGAACGTCCTGTAGGCGTCGTCCCACGTCCTCGATAACGCGCGGCGGCGCGAACTCCGGGAGCGCGCTGGCCATGGTTCCGGGCAGGACGTGGACTCTGGCTGTCTCGGTTTCCTGGTGCTCCCCGATCACGCGCAACCATGAAGCGCCAGGCGGTCTCCCTGATGAGACCCACACGACCGCCGAACCCCCACGCCATGATCCTCGACCCGACGCGACGCGGCTTCCCGCGGCCCCTGATCGTCCTCGCCCTGTTCCTCGTCATCGTCGCCTCGCCGCTGGCCGCCCGCGCCGGCGAGCGCTGCGACGTGGGCGTGTACCGCCTCGCCAACGGCCAGGTGGTGGACGTCGCGCCATCTGATGGCGACACGCTTCGTTGGCGCAAGCTGGACGGCAGCACCGGCGAGCTCAGGCAGGTCGCCCCCGGACGCTGGCAGAGCAGCTACGGCTGGACGGGCCGCGCCGACGGCATCACCGTGGAGTTCGACGCCTGCCCTTCCCAGGGCCTGCGCTTTGCGGACCAGACGGGACACCGCATCCCGCTGCGCGTCACCGACACCCGCTTCGTCTCGCACGGCACCCGGCTGGTTGGCCGGCTGCTGCTGCCGCCCGGCCGCGCACGTGTGCCCGTGGTCGTGCTGGTGCATGGCGCCGAGCGTGCCTCGGCGCGCCGCATCTACGCACTGCAACGCCTGCTGCCGGCACAAGGCGTGGGCGCGTTCGTCTACGACAAGCGCGGAACCGGCGACTCGGGCGGCGCCTATACGCAGGACTTCGGCCTGCTTGCCGACGACGCCGTCGCCGCGATGCACGAGGCGCGCCGTCTCGCCGGCCCCCGCCTGGGCCGCATCGGCTACCAGGGGGGCAGCCAGGGCGGCTGGGTCGTACCGATCGCGGCGCGGCGCGAGCATGTCGATTTCGCCATCGTCAGCTTCGGCCTGGCGGTGTCCGTCATCGACGAGGACCAGCAGGAAATCGCCCTGGAGATGCAACTCAAAGGCTACGGTCCCGACATCATCGCCAAAGCCCAGGCCATCGGCGCGGCGGCGGAGCGGGTGATCGCGAGCGGCTTCAGCGAAGGCTTCGACGCGCTCGACGCGATCCGCGCCAGGTACCGCCACGAGCCCTGGTACAAGGACGTGCATGGCAACTACACCTGGATGATCCTGTCGATGGACCGCCAGGACGTGGCCACCAAAGGTGCCGCGCTGCGCTTCGGCACGCCCTTCCACTACGACCCCATGCCGACCCTGGCCGCCGTGACCGTGCCCCAGCTATGGGTGCTCGGCGGCAAGGATCTCGAAGCCCCCAGCGCGGAAACCTCACGGCGGCTGCGCGGCCTCATCGCCCGCGGCCATCCGGTCACCCTGGCGCTCTATCCGGATGCCGAACACGGGATGACACTCTTCGAGACCGGCAAGAACGGCGAACGCGTCTCCACCCGCTTCCCCAACGGCTACTTCCGCATGCTCGCGGATTTCGCCCGCACCGGACGGCTGCAGGGCGACTATGGCGCGGCGCAGATCGAACAAGGCAGCGCAGGCGGCACACATCCGTAGAAGGAGCGACGCGCCGCGAAGTGCGGGGCCCGGTTATCCATACCCGTCAGTCGCAGCGAGCGAGGTGGAACCGCAAAGCCGCGTTCGCCTGCTTCTTTCAGGCGAACTGCCAAGAACGATCGGTCTTGCGCCGCTCCTTCCTTAGACCCCCGATACACGCGCCGCCAGGAAAACTCGCCAGTCACACGACAAGGGCGCACACGCCATGCCCGACGAGGACCGGACCATCGCCGAAGCTCGCATCCGCGAACTGATCCATGACTTCGCCGCGGCGTTCCGCGCGAAAGATATCGACGGCGTCATGTCGCTGTTCGCGCCGACGGTCATATCGTTCGACCTCGCACCACCGTTGCGATGCGTGGGAGCCGGCGCGCTCAGGAGGCACTGGGACGCGACGTTCGCCTCCTTGCACGGACCGGTCGCCTATGAGATCCATGAGCTCGCCATCGAGGTAAGCGATGGGCTGGCCTCCAGCCACAGCCTCAACTGGATGCGTGGGACGCTGGCGGACGGCCGCACCACCGAGCGCTGGCTTCGCTGGACCGCCTGCTTCCGCGAAATCGACGGTCGGTGGCAGGTGACGCACGAGCATGTTTCGGTGCCGATCGATATGGCGAGCGGAAAGGCCTTGTTCGGCCTTGCACCTTGATCCACGCGTGCGCGCCCAGGGTTGATTCCGTCATCCCTTCATTGCCCGCGTTTCGATCCCTGACCACGCCACCCTGAAAGCGTCTTGTTGACCCGCGGCCATTCGTGGGTTAACTGTTCCCGGGATCAAGGACGAGGGGATAGCGTGACGAAACTGTCCACGTTTGCAGCCTGCCTGCTGGCGCTCTGCCTGCCGCTCGCCGCCGCTGCCGCCACCAGGACGCTACGGGTCGTCGGCGACAACAACTACCCGCCCTATCTGTTCATTGGTCCCGATGGCAAGCCGCAGGGCTACGCCGTCGACGAGTGGAAGCTCTGGGAGAGCAAGACCGGCATCAAGGTCGAGCTGACGGCGACCAACTGGGCCGACGCCCAGCAGCGCCTGCGGTCCGGCCAGGCCGACGTCATCGACATGATCTTCCGCACTCCCGAGCGCGCCGCGACGCTGGACTTCACTCGTCCCTTCGCCACGGTGACGACCGGCATCTATGCCGATCGCAACCTGACCGGCATCGCCGACGCCTCCGGCCTGAGGGGCTTCGTGGTCGGCGTCCAGCGCGGCGATGCGTGCGTCGAACGGCTGCACCGCGCGGGCGTGTCGAGCCTGCGGGAGTACATCGGCTACAGCGCCATCATTGACGCCGCGCGCCGCGGCGACATCCGCATCTTCTGCATGGACCGCTCGCCGGCCGAGTACTACCTCTACCGGCTGCACGCGCAGGAGGATTTCGTGAAGGCGTTCGACTTCTACAGCGACCGCTTCCGCCGGGGCGTGCGCAAGGGCGATGCCGCCACCCTCGCACTGGTCGATCAGGGCATGGCGCGGATCACCCCGCAGGAGCGCGAACGGCTGCACGACAAATGGATGGGGCAAGGCGTCGACCTCACCGGTTACGCGCAACGTTTCAAGGCTGCGGCATCGGCGCTGGCGCTGGTCGGTGTCCTGCTGCTGGCGTGGGTGTACTCGTTGCGGCGGGCGGTCGGGAAACGCACGCGCGATCTCCGGTTCCTCACCCAGTACGACCCTCTCACCAGCCTTCCGAACCGGCACCTGCTGCTGGACCGGATCAACCACGCCCTGGGCCAACCGGGCATCGCGCTGTCCGTGCTCCTCATCGATCTGGACAACTTCAAGCGGATCAACGACCGCTTCGGCCACCCGGTCGCGGACGAACTGCTGAAGCAGGTGGCCGACCGGCTCAGGGCGCTTGCCGATCCCGGGGATACCGTGGCCCGGCTCGGCGGCGACGACTTCGTATTGACCTTGCGCTCGGTCGACGTCGTCCAGGTCACCGCCCTGGCCGAGCTGGCGCGACAGGCGGTTGCCCGCGGCCTGGTCATCGGTGGCGAGGAGGTGTTCCTCAGCGCAAGCGTGGGTGTGAGCCTGTACCCGGGTGACGGGGAAACCGGCGTGGCCCTGCTGAAGAACGCGGACACGGCGATGTCGCGCGCCAAGCAGAACGGGCGCAACGCCATCAGCTTCTACCGCGCCAGCCAGAGTGCGCAGGCAAGCCACTTCGTCACGATGGGCACCGCCATCCGCCACGCCTTGCAGCGCGGCGAGTTCGAACTGCATTACCAGCCGCAGCACTGCCTGCGCTCCGGCAGGATCATGGGAGTCGAAGCCTTGCTGCGATGGCGTCGCGGCGGCGAGCTGGTATCGCCGTGCGAGTTCATCCCGTGCGCGGAAGAACTCGGCCTCATCGAAGCACTGGGCGAGTGGGTGTTGGGGACCGCGTGCCAGCAACTGGCCCTCTGGCGCGCCGCGGGCGCATCGACGCTGCGCATGGCCGTCAACCTTTCCGCCCGGCAACTGGCCAGCCCGGGACTCGTCGCGGCGGTGCAATCCGCACTCGCACGCGCGCAGTTGCCCGGCGACCTGCTCGAACTGGAAATCACCGAGAGCGCCCTGGTGGGCACCGAAGCCGAGGTCGTCACGACGCTCGAGGCCATCCGGGCCCTCGGCGTGCACATCGCCATCGACGACTTCGGCACCGGCTATTCCTCGCTCGCCTACCTGCGCCGCCTGCCCGTCACGGTGGTCAAGATCGACAAGAGCTTCCTGGAAGGCGCGCCCGAAGACCCGGCCGCCGCCGAAGTCATCGGCGCCATCGTCGCCATGGCCCACGCGTTGAACCTGACCGTCGTGGCCGAAGGCGTGGAAACCGAACGCCAGGCCGCCCTGCTTGGAGAGATCGGCTGCGACCTTGCACAGGGATGGTTCTACGCGCCCGCGATGCCGCCTGCGCAAATCGCGGATGCCCTGATTCCAAGCCCGCCGGAAAATAAAAATGCTGCGGCGCGACCCAGGCCGCACGACGGAGCAACGGGTACCTGATCGCCCCACGCTTTCTGCCCGTTGGCCAGAAAGACCATGGCTGCGCTTTCAGCGAAGGCCAACGGATGGCCACGGCCCACAAGGATGGGCGCCCGGTGTGGCGCCGGGCGCCCAGGGGCCCGATGCGGGAGTGAGGTGAGAAACATCGGGCCACGCTGGTATACGCCCGCCCGCACGCTTGCGTCTGTGACGCAGACCACATCACGGCCGGGTGCCGACTGATTGCGGCGTGGCGAAGGATTGACCGCCTGGCAAGCCGTGCCGCCGTTAAGGCCGCGCTCCGCGCACCGTGACTTGATTCCCGCCTTCCCCCTTGTGGCCGGATTTGCCTGCCGCACTACGGTGCCGCGAATGAATGGCGCAGCCGGCCAGGCGTGGGCGTCAGATTTGCGCAAGGCCCCCGTCGACGGCGAGCTCGCTGGCGGTCATGAAACTGCTGTCCTGCGACGCGAGAAAGGCCGCCGCCGCGCCGATCTCCGCCGGTTCGGCCATGCGTTGCAGGGGATTCATCGAGGCGAACACCTTCATGCCTTCCTCGCCTATCGCGGCCTTCGCCAGTTCGGTCGCGGTCGGTCCGGGCGACAACACGTTGACCCGGATGCCGGTGCCTTTCAGATCCTCGGCCCAGGTCCGCGCGAGGTTGCGCACAGCGGCCTTGCTCGCGCTGTAGACGCCGAAGGCCGGGGCGCCGGTGGTGCCTGCGCTCGATCCGGTGAGGATGATCGAACCGCCCGGCCCCATCAGCGGCAGCGCCTTCTGGACCGTGAAGATCGTGCCCTTCACATTGGTGTCGAAGGTTTCGTCGATGTGCTCGCCGGTGATCTCGCCCAGCGGAAGCAGGCTGCCCGTCCCGGCGTTGGCGAACACGATGTCGAGGGTGCCGCGCTCCGCCTTTACCGCCGCGTAAAGCCGATCGAGATCGGCCAGGTCGGAGACCGAGCCCTGCACCGCGCGCGCGTTGGGACCGAGCTCGGCCACGGCGGCGTCGAGCGCTTCCTGCCGACGGCCGTAGATGAAGACGAAGGCGCCTTCCTCGATGAAGCGCTTTGCCGCCGCTCGGCCGATGCCGGTGGCGCCGCCGGTGATCACGGCGGTCTTTCCATTCAACTTGCTCATGTCATGAATCCTGGTTGGGGGCGTTGCTACTGCCGGAGCAGTGATGGGGGGGGCCGATCGCGGTCTTGTCCTGAGGGCCGTAGGTGCTCACGGCTCCTGCTTGAACAGATCCTGGAAAATCAGCGGGCCCCAGACGCGGCCGCGCGCCTGCACCAACGTGCCACCTTCGTCGAATTTGCCGAGGTTGACGGGGGCGAACCCCAGTTGCTTGGCAAGGTCCGCCACATCCGCGGTGGCCGCCTCATCGTCGCTCGACAGGAACACCACCCGGTGGCCGCCCTGGACGTTGGGATCGGTGGCCAGCGTGCGCGCCAACAGGTGATTGAAGCCCTTGACGAACCGGGCGCCGGGGAACGCCTTGGCGGCGAAGGCGGAGGACGGGAGACCGTCGAGGGTCTCGACGGGGTCATTCGTATTCATCGCGTCGATGATCGTTTTGCCCCGCCAATCCGGAAAAGCCTTGGCGACCTCGCGATGCCCCTCGAACAGCACCGCCAGGAAGATCACGTCCGCCTTGACGGCGTCCTGCAGTGTCCTGGGGATGACCGTGGGCCCGATCGCCTGCGCCTGCGGCAGCAGTGCTTCGGGCGGCCGCCGACTGGCGACCGTGACCTCGATGTTGTTGCGGGCGAAAGCGCGGGCGAGGGCCTGGCCTATCGCGCCGAAACCGATGATGGCGTAGCTCATGGAGATGGTCCTTTTCGGTTGAGAGATCCGGCCCCTGCGGACCGGTTGCCCAACCAATCTGGGTCGCTTGACGCATCAACACAATTGACGAAACATCGCTCAATACGATCTATTTTCTGGATAGTTCATGCTCGACAACGTCACCATCAACCAGTTGCGTGCGTTCGTTGCGGTGTGCGATCAGGGCAGCTTCTCGGGCGCGGCGCGCAAGCTGGCTCGGGCGCAGTCGGCCGTCAGCCACGCGATCAAGGCGCTGGAAAGTGCATTCGATGTCGAGCTGTTCGAGCGCAACACGCGCAAGGCGCAGCTCACCGCGGCAGGGCGCAGCCTTCTGCCGGACGCACGGGCGGTGATCTCGCGCACGGAAGAAATGAAGAACCGCGCCGGCGCAATCGCCAAGGCCGGCGTGCCGCAGGTGTCGGTGGCAGTCGATGCCTACTTTCCGCGCACCCACCTGATCGATTGCCTACGCACGCTGCAGGAAGAATTCCCGACCGCCGCCATCAATCTGCGCATCACGACCATGCAGGGCGGCGAGAACCTGGTGCTCGAAAAAGTGTGCGCCCTGGCCGTCACCATCGAGAACGTGCCGGAGGTGAACCCGCAAGCCATCGAACGCCACTGGCTGCGCGAAGCGGAGATGGTGACGGTATGCGCGCCCTCCTATCCGCTCGCCTCGACACCCGGCCCCATCCCCGTGGACGAGTTCGGCCGGCACATCCAGATCATCGTCACAGACAACCAGCCCGACGCCGAAAAGACCCAACAGGGCGTTGCCGGCAAGCGCCAGTGGCTGGTCAACGACCTCGGCGCCAAACGCGACCTGCTCAAGGCCGGTCTCGGCTGGGGACACCTGCCACGCCACCTCGTCGCCGAGGATCTGGCCGGCGGCGAGCTCGTCGAACTCGAGCGCCGCGCCTGGCACATCCGTTCGCTCACGTTCGTGATCTCACAGCGCAGGGGCCACGATCTCTCGCCGTGCGAGTCGCGGTTGGTGGAGCTGCTTGGCAAGGCTTAGCTCCGTGCGAATCGAAGAAGTTTGGCTGTTTTCCCGCCAGCTCACTGCACGCCCGATCTGGTTTTTATGGACCCGGGTTTTGCTAGCGTTTTGACGGGCGACGGTGCCTGGGCTGTCGTTGCTCTACTCTGCACATGAATAGCTTCGCCGCTCTTTGGATTCAGCTTTGCCGGCCTAGCGGCTCCCCCGGTTCCGTTGGTGGTCGGCGCGGCGGTGCTCCTGTAGGGCGGTACCTTAGTGAAGGCGTATGTGCTATAGGCCGTTGTTGCAATTAACAAGGCTGCAACAACAGCAGGAAACGCCCAAGTGTGCAGGGCTGCTCTCCGCTGTAACAGCGCAAACATCTCTGAGATTCTCCGATGAAGCTGTGGGAAGCGAGTCTCGAGAGAATCATTCTCAATTTTGATCTCTTGCTTTATTTGCTTGAGCGAGTGGCACTGATTGAATAGCAACAGTGCGGCGAAGGCCGCAAAAACCCAAGAACCGAACAGCAATGCAATGTTACCCACGGCGGCCTCAGGATCATTCTTAAGCTGACTTACTATGATCCCCTGGCCGACTGGGATGGCCAGCATCTTTCCAAGCAAGTCGGAAGTGGTCGCGTTTAACTGCAGAACGAACGCCAATCGCTTCTGCTCAAAGCTCTCGCGGACCTTCTCGAAATTGAATTCTGTACTGTAGAGGTCAAAGTCGGCCGCAAAAATTTGGCGTGCAGCCTCGAATCTCTTCACTAATTCCGCAAACCGTTGTTCTTGCGGGGTTGCCTCAAGCAAGCGAACGAGAGCCTTCTTAAAGAGGCTCTTCTTTGCCTCGACGAACGGTGGGCTCTGCAGCTCGATAGAAAGCGCGTCCACGCTATCGACCGGCGGAAGGATCTTCAGGGTTTCGATGTCGTACTTTGCTGCAAAGTCCAATCTCTTGCCGCCTAGCACTACAAATGTAGGGGCGGCCGTCCCATCCCCAAGGACTACATCGGAAACCGTGCGGATCAGCTCGAATAGCCTTGGCACTCTCTGGTATGCCCGTACCAAATCTGGCACATGGTCATCACCAGTGGCATACCCCTCATGGAGCAGAAAGTATTCCGGCGGCGCTTTGTAGAGAAACAGACCTTGCTGGTAGCTAAGGAGTTGTTCAAGGCTTTGAGCAATTACCTTCTGGTTCGAGGTTAACCCATCGAACCGCAATTCCACGACCGTGCCAGGGGCTATGGTTGAAAGAGCCCGGTGCTGCTGCCTCCCTCCAACGTAAATGTCGGGATGTCGATATGCGGACGCCGCTACCGCCAACCGGTCAACCTCCTGGTCGGTTTCTATTTCGATGCGAAGAGATGCACCTTGCAGCTCGCAATGCGCGGCAAGGCGGCACATTCTGACAATTGCATCAAAATCTGCACTCATAACTAGTTGGCTAGATCGTCTACCAGTTGGACGGGCGGATTCTCAATGATGAGCTGGTCATTTTCCACACGAACGCGATGATCGGTTTTGAATTGATGTGACATCGTTAGCTTGAACTCTTTGCTACTGAAGACATAGTCAGCCAGCTTACGAAGTGAGCTACGGTCCGCAATGAATTCATCCGTTGGGCGGTTTGGATGGTTATTCAAAAATGAAGTGAATTGCTCAGCGTTATCCGGCGAAACAACTGCCGCAACAGCGAGAAGGTTTATGGGCTCACGTGCTTTTGTTCGTTCGACCGCGTAGTCAAATACGCGACGCATCACGGCCACCGTGTCATCCTCCGAAAGCAGGCCAGCGTCCATCTGGCGCTTACAGTATTCGTCCACAACAGCTGCGAGCTTGCCCGACTCGACCTTGGAGTCCGCCATCATGTCGCAGCCGATGAACTCCCTGAAGTAGTTCGATGGATGCCCCAACTCGCGTTTACACACAAAAGTCAGATAGCGATTGTCGTCGCCGGCGATCCAGGCGGAAAGGTTAATCCGGGCCGCGACTTGTAGTGTATGCACGTTGAGATGGTCCGCATCACGCACACGCGCGAGTCCTTCAAACATGCTTCCCTTTGCGCTGTTTAGCTTCACGATGAGCAGGTAATGCTCGTCGCCACGCATGTAATGCACATAAAGAGCGTGCCCACCCGTGGACAGTAGTTGCTGGCGCATCAGAAACGCGAGGCGGTTAGTCGCCGTAGTTGACGCAGCAAGGAAGTCAGTGCCTCCCTCGTGATACGCCCGGAACAGCGCGGACAGGGGATAGTTCACCTCATCCGGCTGGAAGATTCCCGACTGCTGGGCACACCTTGCGTTGTAGCTTTCGAGGATCTCGTCAACTAGGCGATTAAGCTGCGGCGAAACCTCAAGCAGCCCCTCCGCCGGAGTGACAGCAACCTCATCGCTATGTGCGATTTTGGAAACGTAGTGAACAGCGGCCTTTACTACTTCCATGCCCATCCCCCTTGCCAACAACACTCCGCACTTGAGAGTAGCAGGCTCTTCGCAAAGCTGGCGAAGGCGTTAGTGTGCGGATAGGATCGGAATGGCATGTCTCACCGACCGCGACGGCAGCAGTCTCGAACCAGAGTGCACTTTCCCCTGCTTGGGGGCAGGCTTCTCGGGGCATAAAAAAGGCCGGCGCAATGCGCCGGCCTTTTCGTTTCAACTCTTGGTGGGCGGTACAAGGATCGAACTTGTGACCCCTACCATGTCAAGGTAGTGCTCTACCGCTGAGCTAACCGCCCAAGAGCCGCGAAGTTTAGCAAGGGTGGGTGGGGATGCCAAGCCTTTCGGGTAGGCGGGTTCGAGGCTGGGGCGGCCCCTCACCCCAGCTCCCCGGAGGGGAGAGGGAGCCGAGCGTGTCAGCTCTGCAGCGCCTGCTCGCGCAGCTTGTGGATCTGGTCGCGCAACTTCGCGGCTTCCTCGAACTCCAGGTTCTGCGCGTGCTTGTACATCTGCGCCTCGAGCTTCTTCATCGTGGCGGCGGCCTGGGCGGGCGTCAGGCCCGCGTACTCGCCGGCGCTCTCGGCGACCGCCCTGCCCCGCGCGCCCTTGGCCGCCTTGCCACGGCCGCGGGCAGAAGGCTCGGCGCGGGCGCCTTCCATGATGTCGGCGATGCGGCGCACGACGGTCTGCGGGGTGATGCCGTTGGCTTCGTTGTAGGCGATCTGCTTCTCGCGGCGGCGGCTGGTTTCGTCCATCGCCGCCTGCATGGATCGCGTGACCTGGTCGGCGTAGAGGATGGCCTTGCCACGCACGTTGCGGGCGGCGCGGCCGATGGTCTGGATCAGCGAGCCCGTGGAGCGCAGGAAGCCTTCCTTGTCGGCATCGAGGATAGCCACCAGCGAGACCTCGGGCATGTCCAGGCCCTCGCGCAGCAGGTTGATGCCGACCAGCACGTCGAACTCACCCAGGCGCAGGTCGCGGATGATCTCGGTGCGCTCGACCGTCTCGATGTCCGAGTGCAGGTAGCGCACCTTCACGTCGTGCTCGGAGAGGTATTCGGTGAGGTTCTCCGCCATGCGCTTGGTCAGTGTGGTGACCAGCACGCGGTCGCCCATGGCGATGCGCTTCTTGGCCTGGCCGAGCAGGTCGTCGACCTGGGTGCGCACCGGGCGCACTTCCACTTCCGGGTCGACCAGGCCGGTGGGGCGCACCACCAGTTCGGTGACGGCGTCGCCGGATTTTTCCAGCTCGTAGTTGCGCGGGGTGGCCGAGACGTAAATAGTGCGGGGCGCGCGGCCTTCCCATTCCTCGAAGCGCAGCGGGCGGTTGTCCATCGCCGAGGGCAGGCGGAAGCCGAACTCGACCAGCGTTTCCTTGCGCGAGCGGTCGCCCTTGTACATGGCGCCGAGCTGCGGGACGGTGACGTGCGATTCGTCGACCACCAGCAGCGCGTCGGGCGGCAGGTAGTCGAACAGGGTCGGCGGCGGCTCGCCGGGGCCGCGGCGCGTGAGGTGGCGCGAGTAGTTCTCGATGCCCTGGCAGAAGCCGACCTCGGCCATCATCTCGATGTCGAAGCGGGTGCGCTGGTCCAACCGCTGCGCCTCGACCAGCTTGTTCTCCTTGTACAGGTAGTCCAGCCGCTCCTTGAGCTCGACCTTGATCGTCTCGATGGCGTTGAGCACGCTCTCGCGGGTGCTGGCGTAATGGGTGCGCGGGTAGACGGTGTAGCGCGGAATCTTGCGGATGGTTTCGCCGGTGAGCGGATCGAACAGCGAGAGGCTTTCGACGTCGCCGTCGAACAGCTCGATGCGCAGCGCTTCGGTTTCCGATTCGGCGGGGAACACGTCGATGTTCTCGCCCCGCACGCGGTAGGTGCCGCGGCGCAGTTCCATCTCGTTGCGGGTGTACTGCAGCTCGGTGAGCTGGTGGATCAGCTTGCGCTGGTCCATGTGCTCGCCGACCGAGAGGATCAGGCGCAGCGAGAGGTAATCCTCCGGATCGCCCAGGCCGTAGATGGCCGAAACGGTGGCGACGATGATCGAGTCCTTGCGCGAGAGCAGCGCCTTGGTCGCGGCCAGGCGCATCTGCTCGATGTGGTCGTTGATCGAGGCGTCCTTCTCGATGAAGGTGTCCGAGGCGACGACGTAGGCTTCGGGCTGGTAGTAGTCGTAGTAGCTGACGAAGTACTCGACCGCGTTGTGCGGGAAGAACTCCTTGAACTCGCCATAGAGCTGCGCGGCCAGCGTCTTGTTCGGCGCCAGCACCACGGTCGGGCGCTGCACCTGCTGGATCACGTTGGCGATGGTGTAGGTCTTGCCCGAGCCGGTGACGCCGAGCAGCGTCTGCGCGGCGAGGCCGGCCTCGAAGCCTTCGCTGAGTTTGGCGATGGCTTGCGGCTGGTCGCCGGAGGGCTGGTAAGGGGAGACGAGCTGGAAACGGTCGGTCATGGCTGACGGATATGCGGGCGGATGGGTCGATCTTAAAGGCGCCCTGCTGACAGGCTCTGTCAGCACGAACCCACGAAATGGCGGCGTTCAGGCTGCTTCCGGCGTCCCGGTGCTGCCCCGGATGATGCGCGTTCCTCGCAGGGAGCGACGGCATGGCAGGGATGCAGGAAAGCGGACGCCGCCGTATGCGCGGCGTCACGCTGGTCGAGCAGGTGATGGTGGTGGCGATCCTGGCGATCCTGGCCGGCATCGCCAGTCCGTCGCTGGCGGGACTAGTGCGTCGCGGGCGGGCGCAATCGGCGCAAATGGATTTTATCGAGGCGCTCGGCTACGCGCGAGGCGAGGCGGTGCTGCGGCGTGCGCGGGTACTGTTCTGCCCGACCCGCGATCGCGTGCATTGCAGCGAGGAAAGCCGTTGGGACGGTGGCTGGCTGGTCGGCGTCGACCGCAATCGCGACAACCAACCGGATGCCGCACCGTTGCGGGTGGGCGACAGTCATACGCGCCTGGTGATCCAGGGCAGCGAGTCGCGGCGGCATGTGACGTTCCTGTCCGATGGCAGCGCCCCTGGCAGCAATCTGACCCTGCTCTTCTGCAATCCGGGTGGGGGCGGAGAGCCGCTTGGCGTGGTGGTGTCGAATTCGGGACGGGTGCGCGGGAGCCGGCCGCGGGGCAAGCGGGCCGAGAGCTGTTCGTAGTTCGCGCAGGGGCCTCAGCCCGCCGCAATGACATATCAAAGCCGGCGGGATTGAGCCCATCTACGGTTACACCGGCTGTTCACGGGTCGGGTGCCACAACCGCTGCGTACTTCCATCCCGAGGTGCGCCATGGCTTACGGAGATCCGTCGAACCGCCGACCGTCACCGCCGCAGCCGCCGCCGGACGCCACTCCATTGCTCGCCGCCGCGCAGCGTCATCTGGAGAGTGCAGGTGTTTCGGCGTGCGTGGTGCGCAGCCCGGATGGTGATCTGATGGTGGCCGTGGGTGCACCCTCGGACCGGCTGTTTGTCATGTTGGCTCGGCAGGCGTCCTCGGCGCGCGACGCAGAGGGCAGCTGAGCGGCAAGGGGCGGGAAAGGTGCTCCGCCCGCTTGACAGCCCACCTGACGCTATTCAAACTACGCAGCTCACCCCGCCCGAATAGCTCAGCTGGTTAGAGCACTTGACTGTTAATCAGGGGGTCGTTGGTTCGAGTCCAACTTCGGGCGCCAAATTTGAAGGCCTTGCAGCGATGCAAGGCCTTTTTCTTTTGGTGAGGGCACGGCATCGGTGGGGGCGGTGTAGGGGCAGCTGACCAAGACCGGTGCCGCCGGTGTGAAAGCTTCTTTGAGAGCGGCTAGCTTCGAGCTCGAACCTGGGTTCGCTAGGTTGGTACGTTCCTTACCGCGCGCGCTGAGAAGCCGGGATGGTGGGTTTCGGCCGTGATGCGGGCCATCGCTGGCGATAGGGCGTAGACGATTGCGTCGAACGTGCCGGCGCCACCGACCGCGCATGCCATGGTTACTACATACGTTTGCATAGGTGGGGCTCGCGTGGGGAAGGTGTCGCACACATGGCTAGCGCGTTGGGTACAACGGTTACCTAATATCTCCTGAAACCCGCCCCCCTCCCTGTGGGCAGCGGGCTCTGCCGCGCTGACCGTTTGTGTGCACCTAATTTGCCTGGGAGCGATAGAAACGATACTTCTCGAATACCCTACGCCGTCCGGCGAGGACCTTCTGTGCTTCAGAACCGGAGGAGCGTGGCGACCATGGCAAGCAGTGCTCTAGAAGCAGACTGAAAAGCGCCAGTGCCTTGTCTCCCCTATCAGACAGGCCCATGTATCGCTCAGGTCTGTCTGCCAAATCCAAACGGTCGCCTAGCTGCGTCTGCGTGTGTAGGGCGTGGGCAAGCCTAGCCAGTAACCCTGGGACTGTCGCTTCGTTGGCCTCAAGTTCAACGTCCATGAGCTGGCGGATGCGTTCCTGCCTTCGGCCATCGGTGAGCATGCCCGGAAGGCCGATGAGAATTCCAAGGATTTGGTGTACGAACTTTGTTCCAGACGGAACAACCTTTGTTGGCATGAGGGAGGCTGCAAAGGGCCAGGCACTTAGCTTCGCAGGCTCGCAGCCCGTGAGCTGTTGCACCTCTCCGGCTAGGTCCCATGGACACAAGATGACGAGCTCGGGCTTGCGGACGCTCGCGCTGAAGCTCATCACCGTCGTTCGAATGTGGTCCCTCAGGCGCCGTTTCGAATAGTCCCTCAGGCTAAGTCCAGTCTGCAAAGTCATAAGGCGAAGGATGTCTGGAGCCATATGCGAAACCTTCAGCACTGACCGACTAAGGGGACGGCAGGTGCTCATCGACAGGTAAGCAGGCGTGAAGCTTCCAAAAATAGCCTCTCCCACCACCTGGACTTCGGAGCAGGCCCGAATCCCAAGGAACGTGGCGGCGGCGTGCTTGGATTTGACGAGGTCGGTTGCTACTACAGAAACCCGCAAAGACGATGGGGCGTATGGCTTAGTTGCAAGCAACTTCAAAGCACACTGCCGCTTGTGAAAGTAAGCATCTAACAGTGCTATGGCGCACTCATCCCGCGTCAAGAACACTTGCGGGACTGACCTATCAGCGAACAGCTGAATTGCGTGCCTATCGTGAGGACGAGAGACAAGGCGCTCCTCAAACGAGGCGCCGGTCTCGGCTAGGTCCTTCCACCCGACGTTGACCGTGCTCAGATGGTCAAAAACCACGAGAGCTGAAGCCCAGGACGCTATCTCTTCCACCGGCTTGGCATGGCCTAACCGACCGATGGCTATGATGGTGACCGCCCCCGCGTCCGGTGCGCAAAGCGCACGTTCGGCGAGCCTCACCTTGGCTTGGAGGCGAGCTCGTCCTAGCGGGGTAAGCTTTTCGCGCCTTTGGCGGTCAGCAGCCTTGTCTACCTTGGGCGCCTCAAAGGGCTGCAAATTGCCGACCTCGTACTTGGTTTCAACTCCAGTTACTTTGGCTGCTGCTTCGTTCTCACCAAGAATCCTGCGAACCTTTATCCCGGCCCGCACCAGCTCGACCTCCGCACTGTCGCCGCGCTCGGGTGAAGCAACGACCCACACGAGCGAGTGGCCTTGCTTCAGCAGAGCTTGGGCAACATGGACAGGGAAGTCTGGTAGTTGCCAGTGGACCACGACCGGGACCTCTGGCTTCGAAGCAATCGCGGTAGCTACTGCCGATGCTGCAATTCGGCTGGAAAGGTTGTTCTCGGGCATCGGTGGCTCTGGAGGTCGGTTCTAGCTGGGTAAAATTTCTTTCAAGTTGCTGTTTTTGAACAAAAAAAGACCACTCCCTTATAAGGGAGGCCTAGGTTAAGTGATGCGGCTATGCGTGGTTCCCTGGAGAAGCCCGAGTGGTGGCCAAGCTCACAGCGAAGCGAGAGTTGGCCGCCACCGTGAGCTGGCGGGACCCGCCAGCTCACAAGCTTTGGAATAAACGTAGGCATCCGCACGTCTGCACCCGTGCGGATGCCTAAGCTGGGGTGACGCATGCATCACCCCAGCTATCGGAACCCAACACAAGTCGAGTTCTCGAACGTGCGGAGTCAGGAGGACCCCTTTCAAGCTATCGACATTAGAGAATTACGTCCAGCCTCGGTTCCGGGCCACCAGACGTGTTGCATTCGCCGAGGCCACGCCCTCTGGTAGGGGGCGTGCAACATTTCTCGGTACCACGATGGCTGGCGTCATGGCGCAGCCTCAACGTCCCAATTAAAAGCCGTTCCAGGACGCCAGGTGCTAGTCGGTTAGTGCTCTGTAGACAGTCGCACGACTTACGTGAAACCGCGTCTGCAGCTGAGCTATGGAGAACCCCTCCTGCTCCCGCAAGCGCCGTATGGTGAGCTTCTGCTCGTCCGTCAGGCTCTTCTTGCGACCGAACTTCACTCCAGCCGACATAGCGGCTTCGATGCCTGCCTTCTGGCGTTCGGACCTAATGTCCAGCTCGAAGGCTGCGAATGTGCTCAGAATGCCGAACAGCAGTTTGCCCTCGGACGTGGAGGTGTCGATTCCTTGGTTGATGACCTTCAGGTTGACGCCCTTCCTGTGGAGCCGGTCGGCGATTGAGGCTAGGTCCAAGACGCTTCTCGCCATACGGTCAAGGCGAGATATCACCAACGTATCGCCCTCGCGGACGTACTCCAGGCATGCCTTCAGTTCCGGGCGGTTGTCGCTATAGCGCGCAGACCTCTTCTCAGCAAAGACTTTGGTGCAACCAGCCAACTCGAGCTCACCGAGCTGGACTGCAAGGGACTGAGAGGTCGAGCTGACCCTGCAGTAGCCGACAATCTCGCTCATGAGCGTCTCCAAATCTCCAAGAAATTATGAGAATACTATATTGAGACGACTTCTGATACGCAGAGCAGGGGGTCTCAACAGGTATACTTTTCGGTACTGCGCATGGTTCCGTGCGGCCTCTTCCTTAACTGTCGAGGAGAGGAGGGACCAGCGACGCTCCGGAATCGAGGGGGCCGCACCGCTGCTCCTCCAAGAGCGGGAGCACCACACACCATCGCCTGCCGCCAGGACTGACTTGAAACGCAACCGGTTAGAAACTGCGTTTGACGCGACTTTTGCTTCAACGCAAGCGCTCCGCGAGAAGCAAATCCAGCAGAACTACAGGCCCATCATCGGGATACACAAGTGGTTTGCGCGGCGGCCCGGCACACTGTTTCGGTCGCTTCTGCTCGCCGAATTCGCTCAAGCACCTCTGCCTGAAGCCTTCTGGGAGGGCCAGAGCTGCCGCGGCGTCGTGGCAGACCCGTTCATGGGAGGTGGCACCACCCTCTACGAAGCCTCGCGTTTAGGGTTGAGCGTTGTGGGGAACGACATCAACCCTATGTCTGCTTGGTTGATTGAGCGTGCCTTCGATGGCCTAGATGTGGCAGACCTCCTTGAGGTGGCTGGAGGCTTGGCCGAAGAGGCCGACCGAAGCCTGGGCGAGCTCTACAAGACCACCTGCCAATGTTGTGGACAAGCGGCAGAGGTGAAGTATTTCCTATGGGTCAAGACATGCACGTGTCCTGGTTGCGACCAAGTGGTGGATGCTTTCCCGGGGCACCTCTTGGCAGAGAACGTTCGACACCCGAATTACGTCGTGGGGTGTACCGCTTGCGGCGAGCTGAATGAAGTCTCAAGCCTCCCCAGTGCCGGTGAGTCTTGCTGCGCTGCCTGCGGAAGCAAGTTGACGGGGGGCAACTACAAGCGCGGCAAGGTTACTTGTCCTCACTGTGACCTAACTTTTGGCTTTCCGAGCAACGACGCACCACCTCCGGAGCATCGGATGTGGGCAATCGAGTATCGCTGCGCTGCCTGCTATGGTTCTTTGCAGGGCCGTCAGTTCAAACGACCGGACGCAGATGATTTCGAAAGGTACGAGAACGCCAAGGCGGAGCTGCAGACCTCGTCTTTCAGCCAGCTCATTCCGGAAGATGCGATTCCGAAGGGAGACGAAACCGCTCGGCTACACCGTTGGGGCTATCGGACATACCGCCAAATGTTCAATGACCGGCAGTTGTTGTCATTGAGCTACTTGTTTTCCAAGACTTTGGAGGTTCCTTCGGCGCCAATACGCTATGCACTACTGACGGTCATCTCCGACATACTTCGTTACAACAACATGTTGTGTCGTTATGACACCTACGCATTGAAGTGCCAAGACATCTTCAGCGTCCATGGTTTTCCCGTGGGTCTGGTTCAATGCGAAAACAACGTGTTAGGCATTCCAAAGGTAGGGTCTGGCGGCTTCAGGCACTTCGTCGAGAAATATGCTCGAGCCAAGAACTATTGCGCCAAACCCTTCGAGACCGCCTTCTCTGGCAAGAAGAAAGTTCTTGTTTTTCCTGACGGAGAAACCATCGGTGCGGACAACTGCAAGTCCGTCAGCATCAGTTGCCTGCCATCGCAGGATGTTCCGCTTGAGCCCGGCTCCCTAGATGGAGTCTTTACCGACCCGCCGTACTTTGCGAACGTTCAATACTCCGAGCTCATAGATTTTTGCTATGTATGGCTACGGAAGGCGATTGACGCGGACCATCACGCATTCGCAAGCATCTCAACGAGGTCCGACCATGAGGCGACGGGTAATTCCACGGCTGGCCGAGGGTTAGAGGAATTTACCAACGCATTGTCACTGGTATACCAGAACTTCTGCGGAGCGTTGAAACCTGGGGCACCGTTGGTCTTTACCTACCACCACAACGACCCTTTGGCCTACGTGCCGTTGGTTGTTGCTGTCCTTGACTCGGGCATGGTCTGCACGGCGGTTTTTCCCGCGGCTGCCGAGATGTCGGCGTCTCTGCATATAGCGAACACGTCTTCTTCGGTGGTCGATTCGGTCTTCGTTTGTCGAACTTTCTCAGACGCCAGCGAGCCTGCACAGAACGAAGCTGAGCTTGAGGCCGTTTTGCAAGAAGACATACGTCAGATGGCGGCGGCGGGCGTGAAAGTTAGCGGAGGTGATGTGCGTTGCCTCTTGGCAGGAAGGCTGGCTGGGCTCGCTATCAACTCCTGCCATACGGATTGGCAAAGGTCCCCCCCAATCGCTGAGCGGATGAACTTGGCCTCCGAAGTGTTACGGCTCTTGATGTTGCGCGTTGGCTTTGATGGCTTAGCCCAAGAAGCGCTTGCCAAGTTAACTTCAGGAACAAAAACAAGGCTCTACAAATGACCCATCCGTTCTGCCTCACTGAAGAGGAGCTCGAGGACCGGCTCAACGAGATGGTAGAAGTCACCTTCAGTGACCTGACCTCGCAGTTCCTCACCTTGCCCCGGGGCACCGGGTTCATCGAATTCCAGGACTTCCAGGACGCGTACGAGGTCCTAAAGAAGTACACAGATGGATTCCGCCAACTGACGGAAGCTACAGTCTGGTTTGCGTTGTGCAAAGATGCGTTGTGCTTAGTCGTTCTAAGGACGATTTTGGGCCTTTCCCCTCCCGAGTGGGCCGATTTGGCGACTAGCGAGACGGGTATCTCTGTACCGACAAACGCGGCTCGCTCCTTCGATACCAAGGTAAGGTCTAGAAGGGACCTCTTCGCGGCACGGCTAGCCACACTCTCGCAGGCTCGGGTGAGCGCTCTTGTCCGTGTGGCCGTTGAAGCGCTGAGCAAGCCGGTCCCCGGCGTCGGGTCTGGTGCGGTTCATCGTCTCGACAAATTCGATACGCATGCGGCGCCCGCCTCCCTAGTGCACGCCGCCAACAACCACGTCCCTTACGCTGTTCTACTCTACGAGCGCTACTTGGGGCGACCCTTCGCAAGCCATCGGGACGCGGTCTCCGAGCTCATCGGTGATGTCATGGAGAGCGCTATAGAGAGCGAACTAGCGAAGGCTGGGATAACTTTTCGCAAGACTATGCGTGCAGAGCGAGTTCCAGAGTTTGACCAAGCCCCCGATTTCTTCGTGCCAACGGAAGTCTGCCCTGGCGTCATCATAGAGGCGAAGATTACCGGGGACGACGGCACGGCAAGGGATAAGGTAGCCCGCATTCTCCGCCTCGCCTCAATGCGGGATGAGCGCTTACGGAACAAGCAGCGCACCTTTCAGCTGGTTGCCTGCATAGATGGTCGGGGATTTGGAGTCCGCCGAAGCGACATGCGCGACATGCTGAGGGCTACGAAAGGCAAGGTGTTCACTCTGAGCACATTGCCGCAGCTGATTGCGAACACCGACCTAGCTCGCTATTTACCCCAAGCTCTGTAGCTTTCAAGGAGAGAAAGATGGCCTGGACCGTACTAACGCGCGGTAAGCACGAGGGGAAGACGCTGCCACAGGTGATGTTCTCGGACCCGGACTGGTTTTTCTGGGCCTTTGGAACGAAGTTCTTCGCCCAGAGTCAGGCGTTGCAAGCCGAAGCTGACGAAATCTTTAAGAAGGCTAGACACATTAAGGTGCCGCAAAAAAGTGGTGAGGCGCTTAGGGTTCAGCATTACATTCATCGCCCGACGTCAAAGTATTCGCATTTCGAGTTAGTTCCGGATAGCCAGCCTCCGCACATCGGCGCGAGCCAGGCCATTCGCGCCGACGTGATTGATATGGCTCTACCGCGCCAAATCTCGCAGTACGACAAGCTTGGCTACAAAAACTTTTTGAGCAGCTTGAAGCACGTCTTCTTTGGCAAAGATGCTCGGATGACAAAAGCTCGGTGTGAACAATTTTTCGACCAAGACGAACTCTTTCAGCTGTAGTCGCAAAGAGCCCGGCTGTGCCGGGCTTTTTTTCTACTACTGGTTCAGTACGGAGCTGTAAACCAAAACGTCACCCCTATAGCTGTTGCCGTTGACTGTTCCATCAAGCTCAAGCTGGGCAAGGCACCAATCATCTATTTTTCTTGCAGCCACAACGGAGTACTGGCGGCGGTTTATTAGTTCGTAGGCAATTGGTCCGTAGACATAGTCCGCTCGTCTGAACAGGTATGTACCATCCCCTTGGCGGAGAGCTGCCGAGTCACTAACCACGGCCTGATAACACTCCGAATCAATGCCATCAAGTTTCGCCTCGTCAAAGAAGGCATGCTTTGCCTTCAGTCCCAAGCCCAACACCACAATTGCCAGGCTGCCAAACAGCATGGCGGTTCCCAGCTTTCCCAGCTGTGGCTGTGATTCCTTGTTCATCCCCCTGTCTCCCCAGCGCCTTCCATTGTTGGACGACCTAACCCAGCGCCACAGGTGGCCATCTCGGCTTAAATTGGTAAATGAATCTGTGAACGCAAGTATGCCTCGCCCGGCCAGCTAGGTGAATAAGCCCAGAGAAGGCCGGTCAAACGCTAGAGGGCACCAATCTGCTCCGTGCTTTAGTTATGGCTGAATCCACGTCTGAGAGAGCGCGTCGCTGTGCATCGTGTTCGAGATGCGCGTAACGATGGGTCGTTGCTGCTTGCGTGTGTCCCATTAGCTTGCCTGCGGCGTGCAGACCATGGCCCGCAGATACCACCCGAGCTGCAAAGCTGTGCCTCAGGGTATGTAGGGTGACGTCATCGCTTAGGTTGGCAGACCTAAAAATGGAGCTGACGGCGCGCTTAGGGCTGGCCAGACGTTCGCCGGGAACTCGACCGGGGAAGAGCCAGTCGTTCTCGCCAATAGCCCCTGCCTGGCCCTTCATGTCTCGTAGCAATGCAACTGCTGCCGGCGAAATGGGAGTGGAATGAATGCGGTTCTGCTTGGTGTGATGACTTGGCTTCGTCCACGTCCCTGCCTGAAGGTCAAATTCACCCCACGTCGCTGATAGAGTTTCACCCCTTCGCGCCCCGGTGAACACGAGCAGCCGGATGAGGTTCGCTACCGAAGCGTGGCGGGATGCGTCACACGCGGCGAGCAGCCGGGCTGTCTCCGCCTCTGACAGGTACCGCTCGCGTCGCACTTCTGGATTCCGCCTGACCCCGCGACAAGGGTTATCTATGCGAAGGCCTAACAGGCATGCTTCATGAAACATGCTTGAGAGCGTGGCAAGGACACGATTGGCGGTTGTCCGGCGAGCACCTGCTCGGTTGCTAGCGATAGAGGTGGTTTCCGTGAGTCGAAACAGCCGCAGTACGTCTGCTGTTTGGACATCTCTCACGCGGTAGCGGCCGAGCTCGGGAAGGATGAAGCGGTCAAGGTAGCTTGTGTACTGCGCCTGGGATGCCGGGCGGAGTTTGGGAAGATGGGACTCGCTGTAAGCGTCCGCCAGCTCCTGGAGTGTCCATGCCTCGCGGGAGGCGGCGGCCTCCCTGGTCGGGTCACGACCCTCTAGTAGGCCGAGCAGCAACGAGCGTGCACGCTTGCGTGCATGTTCCACTGCCATCACGCTCGCACGTCCGAACGAATGCTTTACCTTGCGTCCGTCTATGCGGCCTTCGATGGCGAAGGACTTATGGCCCGACC
Source organism: Frateuria edaphi (assembly GCF_021117405.1). NCBI lineage: Bacteria > Pseudomonadati > Pseudomonadota > Gammaproteobacteria > Lysobacterales > Rhodanobacteraceae > Frateuria > Frateuria edaphi. Next base: position 1,011,748 of record NZ_CP088251.1, on the reverse strand, counting down.
GGGTCACAACCAATTTGAATCCAGTGATGTGCGTGTCCCAGTACTCGCCTGGTCCGGCGCTAGCAACTAATCGCGTCGTGATATGGGTCTTGGCCACTGCTACGTCCAAGTTTGGTGGAGAGTCGCGCCCTTGCCGCGGGGGGCACTGTGGGGGCGTCGTGAGCGGAGGTCGCTTAGATTTCAGGTGGCAACCGTAGCCTCACCCTGTCTCAAATCTTGAAAAGAATGAGGCACTTGAGCTCACTAACCCTGCCAGTCGATGGGGAAGAGTGGAAGACTGTTAATCAGGGGGTCGTTGGTTCGAGTCCAACTTCGGGCGCCAAATTTGAAGGCCTTGCAGCGATGCAAGGCCTTTTTCTTTGTCTTTTTCAGATGATCCGAACTGGAAGCCGCGGATGGCAGCCTCTCGGGTGAGCGACGGGGACGGGCGGCCGAGATCGCCGTCGGACCGTTTGCGGGCGCCTCAAAAATCGGCGGTCCCTTGCAGGCGCGCCTTGGGCGCCCCAGCAGTTGCGCTGCCCTCGCCCCAATTCACCGGGGGCGGGGGGCAGCGCGCGCTGTCAAGCGGCCGGAGCCGTCTCCGTGCCCTCTGCGCGCACGCGGTAGCAGGGTACGTAGGCCGAGCCGCCAGGGAGCTTCATGCGGTGCTGGCTGACGAAGGCCTGCAGCAGTGCGTCGAGCGCCCGCATGATGTCCGCCTCGCCGTCAATGTCGAACGGGCCGTGTTCTTCGATCGCGCGCACGCCCTCTTCCTTGACGTTGCCGGCGACGATGCCGGAGAACGCGCGGCGGAGGTCCGCCGCCAGCTCGTGGCGAGGGCGCCCGCGGTGCAGGGCCAGCGCGCGCATCGCCTCGTGGGTCGGGCGAAACGGCAACTGGAAGGCGAACGGGATGTCCAGCGCCCAGTTGAAGAAGAACGCGTCCTTGGTGTCCAGGCGATGGTTGCGCACCTTGTCGACGCCCTTGACCATCGCGCGCGCCACCGCGGCCGGATCGTCCACGATGATCTGGTAATGCTGCGCCACCTCTTCACCCAACGAGAGCTTGAGGAAGCGGTCGATCTGCTCGAAGTACGCGGCCGACTGCTTGGGACCGGTGAAGATCAGCGGGAACGGGACGCCGGCGTTCGACGGATGCAGCAGGATGCCGAGCAGGTAGAGGATTTCCTCGGCCGTGCCCACGCCACCGGGGAACACCACGATGCCGTGCGCCATGCGGACGAAGGCCTCCAGGCGCTTCTCGATGTCCGGCATGATCACCAGCTGGTTGACGATCGGGTTGGGCGACTCGGCCGCGATGATGCCCGGCTCGGTGATGCCGATGTAGCGGTTGTTGCGCCGGCGCTGCTTGGCGTGGGCGATGGTGGCGCCCTTCATCGGGCCCTTCATGGCCCCCGGGCCGCAACCCGTGCAGATGTCCATGCCGCGCAGGCCGAACTGGTAGCCGACCGACTTGGTGTATTCGTATTCGTCGCGCGAGATCGAATGGCCGCCCCAGCACACCACCAGGTTGGGGTCGATGTGCGGCTTGAGGATGCGCGCGTTGCGCAGGATCTCGAACACCGCGTGGGTGATGCCCACGGTGTCGTCGAGGTCGAAACCGCCCTGCTCCAGCTGCGTGGAGACGTACACGATGTCGCGCACCACCGCGACCAGCAGCTCGTTGATGCCGCGGATGATCTGGCCGTCGACGAAGGCCTGCGCAGGCGCATGGGACAGCTCGATCTTGATGCCTCGATCCTGCTGCAGCACCTGCACGTCGAAATCGGGGTACTGCTCGAACATCGAGCGCGGGTCGTCGCTGATGTTCCCGGAGGTGAGCACGGCCAAGGCGCAGCGGCGCAACAGGGCATGCAGGCCCGAGCCGCTGGCGTCGCGCAGGCGGGCGACTTCGTTGCGCGAGAGGATGTCCAGTCCGCCCGCCGGCGAGATGCGCGCGCTGACGGTGGCGGGCTTGCCGGCGCGGCCGGCGTGGGTGTCGTTCATTCTTGCCTTCTCCTGCCGCTGACGTCGTCCGGCCTGATGCCGGCGCCGTGGCGGACCGTGTAGCTTCCCGCGCGCGGCGGGCCAGGGTCAAGCCGGCGCGTCCGTCGCCATCCTGTAGGAACCCGCTTGCGGGCGATGGTTTCGGGATGGTCAGCAGCATCGCTTGCAGGCGAACTCCCGCAAAAGCGTGAGGGGAGCGCAAAAAAAACCGGCGCCCTTGCGGGCGCCGGCCTGACTTGCCGAGGTCTGTGCCTCTTAGAACGTGTAACGCAGGGTCAGCATGGCCGACCAGCGCGACACGACGCGGGTCGGGTTGCTGCCCGCGTCGTAGCGCACCAACTGCTGCGGCTGGTAGTTGCCGTTCTCGTCGGTGGGCAGGTAGTACAGGTACTGGCCCTGCGCATTGACGCCGTTGTAACCGGCCAGCGTGCGGGTGTTGAACTGCGTGTTGACCGTCTGGCCCCAATCGTTGTTGAGCAGGTTGAGGAAGTTGTAGATGTCCAGACGGAGGACGCCCTTGTTGCCCTTGAAGATGCCAGGCACTTCCTGCGCGAAGCTCATGTCGAGCTCGTTCACCCAGCTGTAGTGCGCACCGTTGCGCGAGGCGATCTGGCCGCGGTGGCTGTTGAGGTAATCGTCACTCGAGATGAAGTCCTGGAACTGCTGGATCACCTGCGCCGACGCGCCGTCGAAGGCCACCTTCGAATCGTTCAAGGTCGGGATGTAGGCCGGATCCTCGTAGGTGATGCCGTCGCCATTGGCGTCGCCCGAGAAGATCCAGCTGTACGGCAGGCCGTCATGGCCGTTGTAGAACGCCGACACCGAGGTCTTGTAGTCGCCGAAGAAGGCGTGCTGCCAGGTGAGCGAGGCCTTGATCGTCTTGGCGATGTTGCGGTCGGCGGTGGCGGCCACTTCGTCGTTGACGTTCTCGCGCACCACGTAGGCGTAGCCGGAGGAAGCCTGCGAGCTGTTGCCCGGGTTCACCTCGGTGGCGTGGCTCATGGTGAAGGCCAGGCTGCCGGCCCAGTCGTTGGAGAACGGCTTGGACAGGGCCAGGGTCAGGGCGTCGGACTTGCCCTTGTCGGTGTTGGTCAGCAGCGTCGACGCGCGATCGAAGTCGAAGTTGCGGTTGGCGGCCGCATCGCGGCTGTTCGGGAACTCACCCGGGGTCGCCCAGTACTGGAAGCGGCCGTCCGGCAGCACGCCGGTCGGCGCACCGATGTTGATCGCCTGGTAGTAGATGCCGTTGCGGGTCTTGAAGTGCTGCAGCTCGACCGACCCGATCATGCCCCACCACGGCAGCTCGCGATCGAACGCCAAGGTGGTCTTCCACACGCTCGGCAGCTTGAAGTTCGGGTCGATGGTGTCGACGTCGCCGCTGACGCTGCCGGCGCCGGCCGGACGGTTCTGCGCGTACGGGTCGGGGCTGAACGCCGCGTCGGCCGGATCGAACGAGGAGTAGCTCGCCACGGTCAGGCCGTTGTTCTGGTACGGGTTGGTCATCCACACCGTCGGCGGGCTGGTCTGGAACAGGCCGAAACCGCCACGCAGCTGGGTCATACGCTCGGTATCGAACGCATAGTTGAAGGCCAGGCGGGGCTCGACGACCTTGTTCTTGGCTCCCAGCTTGGTGTTGTTCGGGTAGCCGAACGCCTGCTCGAAGGCCGGGTTGTACAGCGGGGCCTTGTTGGCCTGCGGGATGTCAACGCGCACGCCGTAGGTCAGCGACAGGTTGTCGTTGACCTGCCAGGTGTCCTGCAGGAACGGGCTGTACTGGGTGTAGGTCCAGTTGGCCGCGACGTCGTTGAGCGTGTAGCCGTCCGCCGGCTGGTACAGGAAGTACGAGTCGTAGTTGCCGGCAGCGAAGTTGTCCAGGCCGTAGAACGTGTAGTTGCCGTGCTCGGTGCGGCCGAACAGGTTGTAGATCTTCGAGCGCTGGTAGTCGATACCGGCCTTCAGGGTGTGGTCGCCCAGGTACAGCGTGCCGGCCAGGAACGCCGACCACTTCTTGGTGCTGATCGCATTCTCGTGGCGGTACTGGTCTTCACCCAGGTTGATCGACGGACCGAAGCCCGACGGATCGAGGTACACCTTCACCTGCGGCTGGTTGATGGCGTTGCCGGCCAGCTGCTCGAACGACTGGTAGCTGACCTTCGCCTCGGTCGAGAAGTTCTCGGTCCAGTCGTCGAAGAACTGCAGCGCGGCGTTCTTGGTCAGGCTGTCCTTGGTGTACCAGTAGCTGCTCAGACCGATCTGGTTCGAGCTGTTGCCCTGAATGATCGGCTGGGTTTCCTTGGTGTACTGGTAGGTCAGGCTGGCGCGATGGTTGTTGGTGATGTTCCAGTCGATCTTCGCCAGGTAGCGCTTGTCTTCCAGCGTCACGCCGCCCGCACCGAACGAGCCCGGCTGCAGGCCGAGGGCGTTGGCGGTGTCGATCACGCGCTGCAGGTCGCCCGGCGAAACCTTGTTGGAGGTCGACGGGCCATTGCCCAGCGACGCGTCGAGGCCGTTGGCCGAATCGGCGCCGATGCCGGTGGTCTTTTCCTGCTCGGCCGAGACGAAGAAGAACAGCTTGTCCTTGACGATCGGGCCGCCCAGCGTGATGCCACCGGTCCAGTCACGGGCGTAGCCGGTGTACTCGTAGCCCGGCTCGTCGTGATCCAGCCAGCCGGCGTTGCCGACCATCTTGTTGGCGTTGCGGTAGGCGTAGTAGACCGAGCCGTGGAACTCGTTGGTGCCCGACTTGGTGACCGCGTTGACGTCGGCACCGACGGTGTCGGACACGACGTCGAAGTTGGCGGTCGAGATGTTGTACTCGGCGATCGTGTCGACCGAGATCGGCGAGCCCTGGTACGGCAGGCCGTTGGCGTTCAGGCCAAACGGGTCGCCCTGGGAGATGCCGTCGACGCTGATGTTGTTGTAGCGGTTCGGCAGGCCGGCAACCGAGATCGAGCCGTCGCCCTGATCGGTGACGTTGATGCGCGGGTCAAGACGCGCGATGTCGTCGATCGAACGGTTGCCCTGCGGGGTGCTTTCGAGCTGGCGGCCGGACACGTTGGTCGACAGGCCCTTGTTGTCCGGCGTAAAGGTCTGCATCAGCGCCGAGGCGGTGACGGTCACGCCGCCGAGGTTCTGCGCTTCGACGGCGGCCATCTTCAGGTTGACCGCGGAGGTCTGGCCCAGCTGCAGATAGACGTTGTCCTGCTCGCCCTGGTTCAGGCCGGACTTGGCGGCGGTGATGTCGAACGGACCACCCACGCGCAGGCCCTGCGCGACGTAGCGGCCCGAGGCATCGGTGGAGACCACCTTGGTGGTGCCCGACGGCTCATGCACGATCGTGACGGTGGCGTTGGCGACCGGCTGACCCGACGCGTCGACCACCTGGCCGGCTACCGCCGACGAAGTGACGTTCTGCGCGATGGCAGGCGCTGCACCGACCGCCAGCAGCGTGGCGATGGCAAACGGCAGGGCCTTGGCACGAATTGGACTATTCATCGTTATATCGACCTGTATTGGCTTGCAACGGAAAATTCGATGTCGGAACAAAAACACGCCGATGCCGGGCCTTGGGCCAGGCATGCGTCACGTGTGTGTTTCCCCTAACTTCTTGGCGCAGCTATCGTCCAGCAGCGATGGGGCCACCCCATCTACCGACCAGTTGTTAAGCAAACTTAACGATAGTTTATGACAAGACGAAGTCCGAATCACCCCTTTCGTGGGTCGGATTTCATGCGCCAGCCCTGCCGAGGTAGCGCGCGCGCTTGGCGGGCTTGAGATTGGCAAGGTCGAGCATCACCAGGCCGTCGACGCAGCCGGAGAAACCCGGATCCTCACCGAAGTCCAGGAACTGCACGCCTTCGGGCTCGACCAGATCGACGTACTGCCGGTACAGCACTGGCAGGCTCACGCCCAGCGCGTCCAGGTGGTGCTTGAGCTTGCCCAGCCCGGCCTGCGCGTCCAGCCCCTCCAGCGCGCGGCGGACCAGCCCGACCACGCCAGGGGAGATCACGAACGGCTGGCGGGCGGAGGCCAGTCCCGGCGTGCCGAAATAGTGCTGGTGCGCGGCGGCGATCCACTCGCGCGCCTCGCGCGGCAGGCTGACCGACATGCTCACCGGACCGAACAGGTAGCGCAGCTCCGGATGCCGCTGCAGGTACAGGCCGATGCCCTGCCACAGCTGGTCCAGCGCGCGCGAGCGCCAGTAGGCGGGCGCAATGAAGCTGCGGCCCAGTTCCAGCCCCTGCGCCAGGCGCGATTCCAGCGCAGGCGAATAGTTGAAGAGGCTTGCGGTGTAGAGCCCGGCCAGGCCGCGCTCGGCGATCAGCCGGCCGCCGTGGCCGAAGCGGTAGGAGCCGACGATCCGCAGCGCCGCCGGATCCCACAACAACAGATGTTCGTAATGCGGGTCGAACGCGTCCAGGTCGCGCCGCGCGTTGGTGCCCTCGCCCACCTTGCGGAAGGTCAGTTCGCGCAGGCGCCCGATCTCGCGCAGCACCGTGCTGTCGGCCGCGCCCTTGAACAGCCACGCCTGCTTGCCGTCATTGAGCTCGGCCAGCTTTTCGCCCTGCGCCTGCAGCTCCGCGGCCACCCGCTCGGCCGGCTCCGGATGCGCCAGCGGCACCTGGCCGCCGAAGATCAGTCCGCGCCGGCGGCCGACCCGGTAGACGTGCCGGCGCATGAGCTTGGCCGCCCGCTCGGGCGAGTCGCCGCTGCGCTCGAACAGTTCCGCGGCACTGACCAGCGCGCCGACGCTGAAACCGATCCGGCGCTTAATGGGCGCCACCGCCTCGCGCGGCAGCATGGCGGTGCTGAGCGGCTTGGCCAGCATGGACAAGCCGTAGAACATCGCGGAGTTGCGCGCCGCCACATGCACCGGGAGCACCGGCGCGCCGCTGCGCCTGACCAGTCGCGCGAATCCGTCGGACCACTGCCCGTCGCGCACCCCGTGCGGCCCCATGCGCGAGACCTCGCCGGCGGGAAAGACGATCAGTGCCTCGCCCTGCTCCAGCGCGCGATAGATGCCGCGAAGCTTCGACGCCGCGCCTTTGCCGAACACGTCCACCGGCAACAGCAGCCGACGCAGCGGCTCGATCGAACCGAGCCAGTCATTCCCCAGGATGCGCACATCCGGCCGCACCGATCCGACCAGCTGCAGTAAGCCGAGCGCATCGACCATCCCCAGCGGATGGTTGGCGACCACCAGCACAGGCCCATCCACCGGAATGTTCTCGCGCTCGCGCGGACTGACGTGATAACTCGCGCCGAGCACGTCCAGCGCACGCTCGACGAAATCGAAACCCTCGGCACCGCCGACGGCGTCGAGCACGCGATTGAAGCCCACTTCGTCCGCGAGGCGGCCCAGCAGCCCGGCCACCGGGCGACGGAGCCGCGGATGCTGGGCCAGCCATGGCAGGCGTTCGACAAGGGTCCGTTCGACGCTGAGCACGACCGCCTCCTGGGGTTTTCTCCCATGCTGGGCGCGAAGTATGACAGCAGCACGACGGCACCTGAGCACCGCCGACGCACAAACATGCGCGCACGCACGGTTCGAGCGAGCGGGTCAGACCTGCATGTGCAGGAAGGCTGCAACGCCACCCATGAACATCTGCACCGACAGCGCGATCAGCAGCATGCCCATCACGCGTTCCAGCGCAGTCAGCACGCTCTCGCCCAGCCAGCGGAACAGGTAGGTGGAAGACAGCAGGATTGCCGAGGTCGCCAGCCATGCCAGCAACAGCGCGATGGCCCAGTCGGCGGTGCGCCCGGGCGACGTGTTGGTCAGCAGAAGCAACGCGGCCATTGCCGAGGGGCCGGCGACGCCGGGAATCGCCATCGGCACGATGAAGGGCTCGCCCTCGCCCGGCTTGCCGAAAATGCCGCCCTCCGGCGGCGGGAACACCATGCGGATGCCGATGAGGAACAGCACGATGCCGCCGGCGATGCTGATCGACTCCTGGCGCAACTGCAGCAGCTTGAGGATGTGCTGGCCGCCGATCAGGAAACCCAGCAGCACGCCCAGCGCGATCAGCAACTCGCGGATCATCACCCAGCGCCGGCGCTTGGGCGGCACGTGCTTGAGCAGGCTCAGGAAGAACGGCACGTTGCCGAGCGGATCCATGATCAGGAACAGCAGGATGCCCGCCGACAGGGTGGTCATCTGCGTTTCCATGGAGGAACTCCTTCGGCTCGGTATCTGGGGTCAGGATGCCATGCCAGGCAGCCTGGGGCATGGCGGTCGCGCACCGGTGCGCTCCTACGGGTAGACGGCGCGAGGGCTGCCGGTCAGGCCGGGCGCAGGTCCAGCATCGCGCCACGGGCGGAGGCGGCGTGCGGGCCGAGCAGCCACACCGCCGCCGCGGCCGCGGCATCGGGCAGCGGCTGGGTGTTCGGGTCTTCGCCGAAATACGCCAGGTGCCGAAGCGCCGTGCGCATCGGCGCTGGCAGCAGCGCGTGCGTGCGGATGGCGGTGGTGTCGGTCTCCTGGTGAAGGATCTCGACGAAACGCTCCAGCGCGGCCTTGGACACGCCGTAGGCGCCCCAGTGCGCGCGGTTGACCAGGTCGGGGTTGTCCAGCACGAACACCACCGACGCATCGGGCGCCTTGCCCAGCATCGGCAGGCAGGCCTGGGTCAGCGCGAACGGTGCGGATACGTTGATGTGCATCGTGCGCAACCACTCGTCCGGCTTGTGCATGCCGAGCGGCGTGAGGCCGCCGAAGCTGGCGGCGCAGTGCACGATGCCGTCCAGGCGCCCGAGGTCGCGCTCGAGTCCGTCGGCCAGCGCCTCGTAATCGCGCGGCGTCGCCGCTTCCATGTCCAGCGGATGGATCACTGGCTCGGGCAGTTGCTCGGCAACGATCAGGTCATAGAGCTGTTCGAGCTGGCGCTTGCGCTTGCCGGTGATCACGACGGTCGCGCCCGCACGGGCAGCAGCGAGCGTCACTGCGCGACCCAACCCGCCGTACGCGCCGGTCACCAGCACTACGCGACCGGCGAGGCTGTCCGCTGCTGGCGTGATGTGCTGCGGCAGGCGTGCGATCGGGAGCGTCATGCGCGCACCGCGCCACTGACGTCCGTGGCCATGCGAGCCAGTTCGCCCGAAGACTTGAGGTCCTCCACGATGTCGCAACCGCCGATCAACTCGCCCTGGATGAACAGTTGCGGGAAGGTCGGCCAGTTGGCGAAGTGCGGCAGCGCGGCGCGCACTTCCGGATCGGCCAATACGTTGACGGCGTGGAAGGCGGCGCCGGATTCCTTCAGCGCCTGAGCGGCGCGGGCGGAAAAACCGCACATCGGGAACTGCGGCGTGCCTTTCATGAAAAGCACCATGGGGTGCTCGGCGAGCACCGCCTTGATTCGCTCGTTAACGTCCATAACTCGGGGGTTCTACAATGCGTGCAGGACCACAAGTGTATCAGTCGCGCACGGCCTGCCGCCCGGCAAGCCTGCCCGGCTCCCCTTAGCCGCAAGCCCAAGGAGTCCCTCATGGCGATCGAACTTCCCCCCCTGCCTTATGAAAAGAACGCGCTGGAGCCGCACATCTCCGCCGAGACGCTGGAGTTCCATCACGACAAGCACCACGCCGCTTACGTGACCAACCTCAACAAGCTGATCGCGGGCACCGAGTTCGAGGGGATGGAGCTCGAGGAGATCGTCCGCAAGTCCTCCGGCGGCGTGTTCAACAATGCCGCGCAGACCTGGAACCACACCTTCTACTGGAACTCGATGAAGCCCAACGGCGGTGGCGAGCCGAGCGGCAAGCTGGCCGACGCGATCAACAAGGCGTTCGGCTCGGTCGAGAAGTTCAAGGAAGAGTTCGCCAAGATGGGCGCGGGCAACTTCGGTTCGGGCTGGACCTGGCTGGTGCAGCGTCCGGACGGCTCGCTGGGCATCGTCAACACCTCCAACGCCGGCACGCCGATCACCGGCAGCGACAAGCCGCTGTTCACCTGCGACGTGTGGGAACACGCCTATTACATCGACTACCGCAACGCCCGCCCGAAGTACCTGGAAAACTTCTGGAACGTGGTGAACTGGGAATTCGCGGCCAGCAACATGGCCTGATCGGCGTCTTTCTGGTCTTAAAAAAAAGCGGAGCTCCGGCTCCGCTTTTTCTTTGCCCTGGAATGTGGGTTCCAGCCTGCCTGACCGAGGCGATGGGCTGAAGCCCTATTGATTGATCAGCCCAGCAATTGCAGGACAGGCTCAGCCTGATCGTCTCGTCCCAGGGTCCGGGCGATGCCACCGACCCGCTCGACCAGCGTTGCCGCATCCGGCGCGCACACCGTGGCATGCCCCACCTTGCGGCCCGGACGCGCCTGCTTGCCGTAGTCATGCCAGTGCCCATCGATCGCAGTCAGCACCGGCGCGGGATCGGGCAGTTCGCCGATCCAGTTGAACATGCACGACAACCCGCGCGCCCCGGTATCGCCCAGCGGCATGCCGAGCACGGCGCGCACGTGATTCTCGAACTGGCTGGTGTGCGCACCTTCGATGGTCCAGTGCCCGGAGTTGTGAACGCGCGGGGCCATCTCGTTGCCCAACAGTTGGCCGTCCTTGACGAACAGCTCCAGTGCGAACACGCCCACGTAATCCAGCCGCTCGGCCAGCGTGCGGGCCAGCGCGGTGGCGCGCTGCTGCAGTTCGTCGATGTCCGGCGCCGGCGCCAGGCTGAGGCTGAGCACGCCGTCGGTGTGCCAGTTGCGCGTCAGCGGCCAGGTGCGGAAATCACCTTCGCGGCTGCGCACGGCGATGACCGAGAGCTCTCGCTCGAACGGCACGAAGGCCTCCAGGATCAACCCGTGCGCGGCGCCCTGCGCGCCCAGGGCGGCCCAGGCGGCGGCGGCATCGGCCGGGGTCTTCAGGCGGAACTGTCCCTTGCCGTCGTAGCCAAGACGACGGGTCTTGAGGATGGCCGGCGCGCCGACCTCGGCGATCGCGCGGTCGAGATCGTCGCGGGTATCCACGGCTACGAACGCAGGCGTGTCCAATCCGCATTCGCGAAAGAGCGTCTTCTCGGCCAGCCTGTCCTGCGCGACGGCCAGCGCACTAGGCACTGGCGAAACAGCCACGCGTTCGGCGAGCCAGCGCGCCGTCTCGGCGGGCACGTTCTCGAAATCGAAGGTCACCACGTCGACCATGGAAGCAAACCGCTCCAGCGCGACGTAGTCGTTCCAGTCGGCCACCACCAGCGGCGCGACCTGGCCCGCGCAGGCATCCCCCGCGCTGTCGACCACCAGCGTCTTGACGCCCAGCGGGGCGCCGGCGAGCGCCAGCATGCGCGCCAGCTGGCCGCCGCCAAGGATGCCCAGTACGGGTTGGCGGCGCTCGCTCATGCGCGCGGGTCCGGCTGGTCGAGCACGCCCTGCGTCTGGTTCGCGCGATAGGCGTCCAGCGCCTGCGCGATGTCCGCATCGTGCAGCGCTAGGACCGAAGCGGCGAACAGGCCGGCGTTCACCGCGCCTGCACGACCGATCGCCAGGGTGCCGACCGGGATGCCGGCTGGCATTTGCGCGATGGAAAGCAGCGAATCCATGCCGTTGAGCGCCTTGGACTGCACCGGCACGCCCAACACCGGCAGCCGCGTCTTGGCCGCCAGCATGCCCGGCAGATGGGCGGCTCCGCCGGCGCCGGCGATGATCACCTCGATGCCGCGGCCGGTCGCTTCCTCGGCGTAGCGGAACAGCAGGTCCGGGGTGCGATGGGCGGACACCACGCGTACCTCGTGCGGCACGCCCAGCTGGTCAAGAACGGCGGCGGCGTGCTCCATGGTTTCCCAGTCCGAACGGGAACCCATCACCACGCCCACGCGGGCCGGCTTGGCGGTCGAAGTCATGGTTCTGCCATCCCAAAAGGGCTATTGTACGGGCTTTCCGCACGACACCCCACCGCCATGGACAAGCGCCTGCTCGACATCCTGTGCTGCCCTGTCAGCAAGACGCCCGTTCGCCAGCTTGCGCGCGGCGAGCTGGAGGCGATCAATACCGCGATCGAGCGTGGCGAAGTCGACACGGTCGCCGGCGCTCGCGTGCAGGAGCGTCTGGGCGAAGGTCTCATCACGGTCGACCGCAAGGTGGTCTACCGGGTCGACGATGGGATCCCGGTCATGCTGCCCGAAGAGGGCATCGGCACGGTCCAGTTGAAGGACTTTCCCGCGACTGCCTGAAGCGACCTTTCGAAAAAGTGAACGGCGCCATCCTTTTACACATGGCGTGGACTAATGTGTACGCCAGTGCATGACTCGTTCACGTTTCCTCGCTTAAGGTCGAATCTCACGTGGCCGAGGCGGCCGTGGTCGTCGGCAAGGGATGCTTCAGGGGTGTGGCGATGAAAGAAGCCAATGAGCCTAACAAGGTCGTCAGCCTGAGCCAGCGGCAGGAGTCGGCTGAGCGCGTGGGCGACCTGCTCGGCGCCGTGCGCAGCATCGCCGGCCGCCGCCTCCAGCTTCTTCTGGGCAACATGTTCGAGCAGGTCGACGACGCGCTGTTCGACCTGGCCGAGAAGGCCGAGAACAACGCCGCGCAGATGCATTACTTCGACGGCATGCGCGAGGTGCGCAAGCGTCGACCGATGGTCGAGCGCAGCTTCCTGGCCCAGGTGAGCCGCGAGCTGACCAGCATTACCACGCGTCCTGCACCCGCGCCGGCGGCCGGCCCGTCGTCCGCGCCGGTCGAGCTGTCCCTGGTGGCCGAGAACGAGCTGGAGGAATCGCTCGCCATCACCAGCATGACGGCAAAGAACGAGTCGCGCCTGGCGCGCGACCTGTTCGCGGTGAACCAGCGACTGTCGGTCATCTGCGGCGGCATCAAGATCGAGGACAGCACCAATCCGGTGGCGCCCGCCGCGCTGGCGCAGGCGTTCCGCCAGGCGATGCGCGAGCTTGCCGCGGAGATGCGCGTCAAGCTGATCATCTACAAGCTGTTCGACCGCTACGTGCTCTCGGCACTGGAAGAGCTCTACCAGGAAATCAATACCGAACTGGTGCGCGCCGGCGTGCTGCCACAACTGCGCCACGAGGTGGTGCGTGGCGAAGGGCCGGCGGCCACGGCAGCGACAGCGGCCGCCGCTGCCGGCGATGCCGCGGGCGACACCGATACGGAAGCCGAACTGGCCAGCGAACTGCTGCATACGGTGCGCGCCCTGTTCAGCGCGCGCAGGGCCCAGGCCGGTGGCGTGACCATCAGCGGGGCCATCGGCGCAGGCGGCCCCGGCGCCGCGTCCTTCGCGGTTCCCACGGCGAACGAACTGCTCGGCGCGCTCAGCGTGCTGCAAAGCCAGCTTGCGTCCGGTCCCCTGCCGAGCCCGCAGGCGATGGACCCGGCTGCGCTCGGCCGCGAGGTCGCCCAGTTGAAGGAACAGCTGCTGGGGCAGATCGGCGCCCTGCGCGGCGAACGTCCCAGCCAGGTTTCGGCGATCGACGAGGACACCATCGATCTGGTCGGCATGCTGTTCGAGTTCATCCTTGCCGACAGCACGCTGCCGGCCGAGATGCAGGTGCTGCTGGCGCGGCTGCAGATCCCCTACCTCAAGGCGGCGATCCTCGACCGCAAGTTGTTCGCCCATCGCCATCATCCGGCGCGTCGCCTGCTCGACGGCCTGGCCGATCTGGCGAAGGGCTGGTCGGAGGAGTCCGACCGCGACCATCGCGTCTTCGACAAGATCAAATCCATCGTCGAACGGCTCCTGCACGACTTCGACGACGACATGGGCCTGTTCGAGCGCCTCGGTGACGAGTTGCAGGCGTTCCAGGAACAGGGCCGCAAGCGCGCGGAACTGGCCGAGCAGCGCGTGGCCGAATCGGCACGCGGCCGCGAGAAGCTGGAACTGGCGCGTCGCCGCGCGGCCCGCGAGATCCTGGACCGCATCGGCAGCCAGACCCTGCCGCCGCTCATCCACGGCGTTCTGGCGCGCGCCTGGGCCAACCACCTGGTGCTGACCATCCTGCGCCAGGGCGAGGATTCGCCGAACTTCGCCGACGCGCTGCGCTTCGTCAACGAATTCATCGCCAGCGCCCGTCCCGTGCAAACCACCGAGGATCGCCGCACCCTGCTGCGCATGTTGCCGGGCATCGAGCGGGCGCTGCGCCGCGGCCTGGCCAATGTGGCGTTCCAGGAAAGCGACATCGAGCGCCTGCTCGGCCAATTGCATGCCTACTACCGGCAGCAGTTGGGCGAGGTGGCTCCCGACAGCACCACCGAGGACGTGGTGCTGCCGATCCCCGACAGCATCCAGCCGCTGCTCGATACCGAGCCGGCCGAGCCCGAACCGGTCCAGGACCAGCCGACGGCGGTCGCCATGGACAACGGCGAGCTCATCGAGGTCGAGCAACTCAAGCCAGGCACCTGGCTGGAGTTCTGCCCGACCGGCGACGCGGTCACCCGTGCCAAGCTGTCGTGGATCAGCCCGATGAGCGGGCGCTACCTGTTCGTCAACCGGCGCGGCCTGAAGGTGGGCGACTATGCCCCGCAGGAGCTTGCCGCGGCGCTGGCCGCCGGGAGCGCACGCATCCTGCCGTCCGAGCCGCTGTTCGACCGCGCGATGGGTGCGATCGTCGACCGCCTGAGCCAGGCTGCGGCCGCCGGCACGGACGACCTGGCCTGATAACCAAGGGCTCGTAGGTATCCGCTTGTGGGCGAGGTCTTGGCCTTCGCGGGCGCAAGGGCATCGCTCACAACTGATTTCCTGCACAGACGTGGCAAGCAAACGGCCCGTCCTGCTCGGTTATGCTTGCTGGCTGGCGGAGCTGTTGCAGGCCTCCATGCATGCCCGCCGCCCTCTCCCACCGAACGGATGCTGCATGCCCGCCGCGCTCCCCCTCGACCCGCCTGACGCCCGCCTGATCGACGACGACGTCGAACGCGCCTTTGCCGAAGACTTCGGCACTGGCGACGCCACCGCCGACCTGCTCCCTGCCGATGCCCGCGCCAGCGCTTCGCTGACGTGCCGCGAGAACGCCGTCATGGCCGGCATCCCCTGGTTCAATGCCTGCTTTCGCAAGCTCGATCCGGATGTGACGATCGATTGGTTCGTGCGCGATGGCGAGCGCGCAACCGCGGGCAGCGTGATCTGCCATCTGCACGGGCGCGCACGCGCCCTGGTCAGCGCCGAACGCTCGGCGCTCAACTTCCTGCAGCTGCTCTCCGGTACCGCCACTGCTACCGCCGGCTACGTGGCAGCGGTCGCCGGCACCGGCGTGCGCGTGCTCGACACCCGCAAGACCGTGCCCGGCCTCCGGGTGGCGCAGAAATACGCGGTACGTTGCGGCGGTGGCCACAACCACCGTATCGGGCTGTTCGACGCGATTCTCGTGAAGGAGAACCACATCGCGGCGGCCGGCGGGATCGAACCGGCCGTGGCCGGGGCGCGCCGCCTGCATCCCTCGCTGCTGCTGGAAATCGAGGTGGAAACACTGGACGAGCTGCGCCGCGCGATCGACGCCGGCGTGGATCGCATCATGCTCGATAACTTCACGCTGGCGATGATGAGCGAGGCGGTGGCGATTGCCGCGGGTCGCGTGCCGCTGGAGATATCGGGCAACGTGGACATGGAAACCATTGCTGGGTACGCGCGCACCGGCGTGGATTTCATCTCGGTGGGCGCATTGACCAAGCACGTGCGGGCGGTCGACCTGTCGCTGCGGCTGCAATTGGGACGCTGACCGCGTTCGCTGTTGGGGACGTTCACGACTGACTGCAGCAGCGCACCCTGGGCGCGAGCGCGCCATGGCCGCGGTCGCCGCGCAATTGCCTTCCCCGCCAACCGGACCACCTTGCCCTCGGCCTGCCGCACCCACACACTCCCTGCATGAGCCAAGTTTCCGATCTGATCGCCCTGTTGGCGCTCGCTGCCGTGGCCGGCACGTGGCTCAAGTTCACCCGCGCCCGCGAGCGGGCGGTGGACGAGGCACGACGGCAATGCGCGCAGCACGGCCTGCAGTTGCTGGATGAGACCGTGGGTTTGCGCAACCTTCGCTGGCGGCGGGTTGGTGGCAGGCGACAACTCGAGCTTGGCTATGCTTTCGAGGTCAGCGCGCATGGCGATGACCGGCTGGACGGCCGCCTCTGGATGCATGGCGACCAGCTTGCCGGGGTCAGCCTGCCCAGCCTGGGAACGCCTTTGCACGAGGCAGGCGGGCCGGTCCCGGAGGCGGCGGCGGATAACGTCATTCCGCTCCGTCCGCGGCGCCCGCGGATCGAGCAGTAAGGGGATGGGCGGTGGGGCCATCGTCCCACGCTCCACTCATCCTCTACCCGAGCGAAGAGGCTCCGACGGAAGTTATTTAACCACCCGCAGATGGGGTGAACGCTTGGGCTTTTCCGGGCCTTCACCGGACGGTCCAGGGCCGGCATCTTCCGGGCCAGGCGCCGGCGGCGGCGTGTCGCCGTCTTCGGTGGGAAACATCATGCCCTGCCCGTTCTCCTGCGCGTACAGAGCGAGCACCGCCTGCACCGGAATGCGGATCGCCTGGCTGACACCCGAAAAGCGTGCCTGGAATCCGATGTAGTCGTTCCCCAATTCCAGGTTCGCCACGGCGCGCATGGCGAGATTGAGCACCACCTGGCCGTTCTTGACGACCTGCGGCGGCACGCGCACGCCTTCGATGGTGGCGTCCACCAGCACGTAGGGCGTCAGCTGGTTGTCAGTGATCCAATCGTAGATCGCCCGCAGCAGGTACGGGCGATTGGAACTCATCGGCGGCGAGCGATCGGTCATCGGGCGGCGCCGGTCATGGCCTCATCGCCCGCTCTTCGTTGGTCAGGCTCCGCGCATAGCCCTGGCTGTGGAACAGCCGCTCGCCGTAGTCGACGATGGGCTTGCCCTCGCGGCCAAGGTCCACGCCCAGCCACGGCAAACGCCAGACCACCGGTGCGACCAGGCAATCGACCAGGCTCATTTCCGGATTCAGGAAAAACTTGGAAGCCTTGAACAGCGGTAGCGACGCAAGCAGGTTCTCGCGCAGGCGCTTGCGCGCGGCCTCGGCGGGGCGGCCGCCGGCACGGATGGTGTCCACTTCCGGCAACCAGTCGCGCTCGATGCGCACGGTCGCAAGACGCAGACGCGCGCGCGACAGCGGATCGATCGGCATCAGCGGCGGATGCGGATAGCGTTCGTCCAGGTATTCGCAGACGACCGCGGTGTCGTAGAGGGTCAGGTCGCGATCGACCAGGGTCGGCGTCGTGCCGTAGGGATTGAGGTCGAGCAGGTCTTCCGGTGGCTTGGCCGGATCGACCAGCACACGCTCGTAGCTGACGCCCTTGGCCGCCAGCACCAGACGCGCGCGATGGCACTGGATGTCGTCGGCGGTGGTGTACAGGGTCAGTACGGTACGCGAACGAGCGCTTTGCACCATGCGCTTTTTCTCCCCTTGAATAAGCGATGCGGCGGCGCTTGAGGCCGCCGCATCCGAGGCTGGCTGGCGTCCGGTTTAGTGGACGTCCTTCCAGTATTCCTTCTTCAGTGCGTAGGCTAGCAAGGTGAAGAACGCCAGGAACAGGATCACCCAGATGCCGTAGGCGTGACGCTGCAGCGCGGCCGGCTCGGCGACGTAGGCCAGGAAGTTGGTCAGGTCGCGGGCCGCCTGCTTGTACTGCTCGGGCGTCATGCGGCCGGGCTGCGACAGCTCCAGCTTCTCCACGTCCTCGCTGCCGGGCTTCTTCACCGCGGTCTGCACTCCCTGCAGCTCCCACAGCGGGAACGGCATGGAGGCGTTCGGGAACACGGTGTTGTTCCAGCCCACCGGGCGGCTCGGGTCGACATAGAAGCCGTTGAGGTAGCCATACACCCAGTCGGCCGTCTTGGCACGGACTTCCAGCGACAGGTCCGGCGGAGCCTTGCCGAACCAGGTCTTGGCCTGCTCCTCGGGCATGTGCGAGACCACCGTTTCGCCGAACTTGGCGCCGGTGAAGTTGAGGTTTTCCATCACCTCTTTCTCGCTCAGGCCCAAGTCTTCGGCGATGCGCGAGTAACGCTGGTACTTGAGCGAGTGGCAACCCACGCAATAGTTGAAGAACAGGCGCGCGCCGCGCTGCAGCGAGGCCTGGTCACGCAGGTTCACGCCGGCGGACGGCAGCTCCGCGCCGCCTTCTTCGGCGTTGGCCTGGGTGCTGCCCACGAGCAGGCTCAGGGCGAGCGTCATCGAAAGGAGAATGTGCTTCATCAGTAGCTGCCGCTTAGTCATGCGTGGTCACCCGTTCCGGAACCGGCTTGGTGCTCTCCCAGCCGAGGCGCGTGTACAGCCACAGGAACACGAAATAGCCGAAGTAGACCAGCGTCCAGAAGCGACCGAACAGGTTCTCCCAGAAGGTCACGTCGACGTCGCCGAACCACTCGGGGATCACTTCGGCGGTGACGCCGGCGCCGACCGCGCCGAGCAGGATGAACGACAGCACGAACAGACCCAGGGCGACCTTGTAGCCGGTACCGCGATAGCGAATCGACTTGACCTTGCCCACGTCGATCCACGGCAGCGCGAACAGCAGCGCGATCGCGCCGAACATCGCCAGCACGCCCCAGAAGGCCTGCCCCAGGAACGACGGGATCATGCGCAGGATCGCGTAGAACGGGGTGAAGTACCACACCGGCTTGATGTGCGCGGGCGTGGCCAGGTTGTTCGCCGGAATAAAGTTGTCGTGCTCCAGGAACCAGCCACCCATCGTCGGCGCGAAGAAGATGATGAACGCCGCGATCAGGAGGAAGAAGCCCACGCCGACCAGGTCCTTCACCGTGTAGTACGGGTGGAACGGAATGCCGTCGGCGGGCTTGAGCGCATCCCAGCGGTTGCCCTTGGGACCCTTCTTGATCTCGACACCGTCGGGGTTGTTGGAACCCACCTCGTGCAACGCAGCGATGTGCAGCACGACCAGCAGCAGCAGCACCAGCGGCAGCGCGATCACGTGCAGCGCGAAGAAGCGGTTGAGCGTGGCGTCGGCGGGCAGGTAGTCGCCCATGATCCATTCCACCAGCGTGCCGCCGATGACCGGGATGGTGCCGAACAACGAGATGATCACCTTGGCGCCCCAGAAGGACATGTTGCCCCACGGCAGCACGTAGCCCATGAAGGCTTCGGCCATCAGCACCAGGAAGATCAGCATGCCCAGCAGCCACACCAGCTCGCGCGGCTTCTTGTACGAGCCATACATCAGGCCGCGGAACATGTGCAGGAACACCACCACGAAGAACAGCGACGCGCCGGTGGAATGCATGTAGCGAATTAGCCAGCCCCACTCCACGTCGCGCATGATGTACTCGACCGACGCGAAGGCTTCCGCCGCGCTGGTCTTGTAGTTCATGGTGAGGAAGATGCCGGTGACGATCTGGTTGACCAGCACCAGCAGCGCCAGCGAACCGAAGTAGTACCAGAGGTTGAAGTTCTTCGGCGCGTAGTACTCGGTCATGTGCTTGCGGTAGGCAGGCATCATGTTGGGCGCGCGCTCGTTGACCCAGTCGCCCATGCGCGTGAATACGTTAGCCATCAGCCGGCCTCCTTGGGATCGACGCCGATCTGGATGTGCGTGTCGTCCACGAAGTGGTACGGCGGCACCTGCAGGTTCTTCGGTGCGGGCACGCCGGCGAAGACGCGGCCGGAAAGGTCATAGCGCGACTTGTGGCAGGGGCAGAAGAAGCCACCCTTCCAGTTCGGATCGAACGGTTCGGGCTTGATCTGGGGGAAGAACTCCGGCACGCAGCCCAGGTGGGTGCAGATGCCGATCACCACCAGCCATTCGGGCTTGATCGCGCGGTCCGGGCCTTTGATGTAGGCCGGCTGCTGCTCGACCTCGGAGTTCGGGTCGACCAGGCGTGGCGCGAGCGTCGGCAACACCGCGAGCTGATCCTTGGTACGGCGGACCACGAACACGGGCAGACCGCGCCACGCGTAGTCGACCTTCTGACCCAGCTCGATCTTGCTGATGTCGGCCTCGACCGGCGCACCAGCGGCCTTGGCGCGGGCGCTCGGCTCCCAGGACTTGATGAAGGGCACGGCTGCCGCGACGACTCCCAGTCCACCGACCACCGAGGTGGTCGCTGTCAGGAAGCGGCGGCGACCATGATCGACGACTTCGTTCGCCATCAGGCTCTCCGGTACATGCAATGCCATTGAGATGCGCGCTCCCGTTTGGGGGCCCGCAAAAATCGCGTTAGTGTAGCGTCAGGGCCTGGCCCGTACAATCAATCACACGAGGGAGGCGACCTCCCTGCGCGCCTCCACGTCCGGCCCCATCCAAACCATTGAAGCCATGAAGAACGCCGCCGGCGCGCTCGCCTTTATCACCCGCTTCGTCGTCCTGGGACTCGCGCTCGCCTTCGTGGTCGGGCTCTTCTGGCCCGGCAGCGGGGACCGCCTGCGTGCCCGCTTCGGCCTGGGGCATGCCCCGCAGGCCTCCGCCACCACGCAGCAAGCCGCGGCCACGCAGGTTTCCGCGCCCGGGCTGGGCGTCGGCCCCGTGTCCTATGCCGACGCCGTGGCGAAAGCCGCACCTTCGGTGGTGAACATCTACGCCAACAAGATGGTCACCGCCCGTGCCGTGCAGATGTATGACGACCCGGTGCTGCAACGGCTTTTCGGTGGTTTGCCCACCGGCCCGGCCTACAAGCGCCCGCAGCAGGTGCTCGGTTCCGGTGTGATCGTCAGCGACAAGGGCTACGTGCTGACCAACAACCACGTGATCGCCAACGCCGACGACATCCAGGTGCTGCTCTATGACGGCCGCATCGCCAAGGCCACCCTGGTCGGTGCCGACGAGGAAACCGACCTGGCGGTGCTCAAGGTCGATGCCGGCAACCTGCCAGTGGTCAAGATCGCCGACAGCCACTCGCTGCGTGCCGGCGACGTGGTACTCGCGATCGGCAATCCGCTGGGGCTCAACCAGACGGTGACCATGGGCATCGTCAGTGCGGTCGGGCGGCAGTTGTCCAGCTCCAGCGCGGAAGACTTCATCCAGACGGACGCCGCGATCAACCTGGGCAACTCCGGTGGCGCGCTGGTCAACGCCCGGGGCGAGCTGGTCGGCATCAATACACTGCTGATCGGGCGGCAGGCCAACGCCGAGGGCATCGGCTTCGCGATCCCGGTGAGTAACGCCAAGAGCGTGCTGGACCAGATCATCGCCACCGGTCACGTGGTGCGCGGCTGGCTCGGCGCCGACTACGCCTTCGTGCCCGTGGCTGCCGACAGCGGCCTGCCCGCCGCGGCCCGCGGGGCGCAGGTGACCGATGTCTATCCGGGCGGCCCGGCAGCGCTGGCAGGCATCCAGCCGCACGACATCCTTTTGCGCATCGGCACCGACAACATCCTGGACCCGGCCGACCTGCGCCGGCACGAGGCCGCACTCAAACCCGGGGCCAAGGTGGAGGTTTCGGGACTGCGCAACGGCGTGCCGTTCCACGCCGAGGTCACTCTGGCCCGTCGTCCGCCGCTGCAGACGCGCGCTACCCTGGATGGCTGACCGCTTCGCGTAGAAAGCCTGGTGTCAGGGTGCGCCGCTGCTTCGCATCGCGGTCATCGCCCCATGCACGGCCGCGCCATAGCGCCGGCGCAGCTCGCCGACGCGCTTGACGTAGACCTGCGTTTCGGCGAACGGTGGCACGCCGTTGTAGCGCAGCACGGCGCCTGGCCCGGCGTTGTAGGCCGCCGCCGCCAGCCGCTCGTCGCCATCGAAGGTCTTCAGCAGTTGCGCCAGGTAGCGCGCGCCACCGCGGATGTTCTGGGCCGCATCGAAAGCATCGAGCACGCCCATGTCGCTGGCGGTACCGGGCATCAGCTGCATCAGGCCCTGCGCTCCTTTCAGTGAAAGCGCATTGGGGTTGAATGCGCTCTCGGCGTGGATCACCGCGCGCAGGAAAGCCTCGTCCACGCCCGATGCCGCGCTGGCTGCACGTACCGCATCGGCATAGGCGGTGAGATTCAGCCGGACCCGGTTCCAGTCGATGGTCGAGTGCAGGTTGCAGGCCGCGCAGGTGGCGATATAGGTGAACAGCGTGGTGACCGCACGACCCTTGCCGCCGCCTGGCGCGAGATTGGTGTACTCGACCGAGCCATCCGCCTTCTCGACGCGATAGACCGCGCCGCGCAGCACCCGGTTGCCAGGTGCTGCCGCGACCGCGGCATCGGCCGGATCCTCGCGGTAGTTCCATCTGCCGGCGTCGACGGCGCGCGCGGTGGTGTCCACCGAACCCTCGATATCCGCGAACGACACCAGCCGCGCCGTGGTCTGCACCCAGCCGTGCACGCCCGCCAGCGAGGCGGCCGGCTTTCTGGCCCGCGCCGGGGTCGTCGGGCGGGACGAGTCGGCAAAGGACGCTACCTTGTGACACCCGCTGTAGCCGGTGGTAGTACTGCTGTAGACCGTTTCCCCGCCCGATCCGGTGCACTGGTAGAGCGCCCCGGCATGCGCCCTCGGCAGCCATAGCAAACCTGCCAGCAGCGCACAGGCCAGCGCGACCCTGTACAGGATCGATCGACCCGGGAAAGCAGCACAAGCCGCGCCGGCGCTCTCCCCTTGGCGTGCGGCGGCAAACATGCGCGGAGTGTGCCCCCACGACCGGATGGAAGCCAGCACTACCGCGCGGTTCCGTGCGGAACGGCAAGCTTTGAAGCCCCTTTCCTGTCGGGAGGTGGCGAGCCTGAGAACGCCGCAGTGCGAAGAACCTGCAGGCACCCCACTTGTGGGCGATGAGCGAGCCCAAGGGCATCGCCTGCGAGCAGGCGGCCTACGAGGAGCGGACGGGTGCTCGACCGGCGACGCGCCATCCGCAAGTGCTTGATGCAGCCCACAAACTGGCAGTCGCAGAACCACGCGCGTAAACTGCGCGGTTCGGCGGACGTCGCGCCGCACCAGCAACGGTATCCACGCCCATGAGCGGCAAGCTTTTCATCAAGACCCACGGCTGCCAGATGAACGAGTACGACTCGGCCAAGATGGCCGACGTGCTCAAGGCTTCGCATGGCCTGGAGCTGACCCAGGACGAGTCCGAGGCGGACGTGATCCTGATCAACACCTGCTCCATCCGCGAGAAGGCGCAGGAGAAGGTGTTCAGCCAGCTGGGCCGCTGGAAGGAACACAAGCAGGGCGGCAAGCAGGTACTGATCGGCGTCGGCGGCTGCGTGGCCTCGCAGGAAGGCGAGGCGATCATCAAGCGCGCGCCGTTCGTGGACTTGGTGTTCGGCCCGCAGACGCTGCATCGCTTGCCGGAGCTGATCGAGGCCAAGCGCGAGACCGGCAAGGCGCAGGTGGACATCTCCTTCCCCGAGATCGAGAAGTTCGACCGCCTGCCCGAGCCGCGCGCCGAAGGCCCGACCGCCTTCGTCTCGATCATGGAAGGCTGCTCCAAATACTGCAGCTACTGCGTGGTGCCCTACACCCGCGGCACCGAGATCAGCCGCCCGTTCGACGACGTGCTGGTGGAAGTGGCACAGCTGGCCGGACAGGGCGTGCGTGAAGTCACCCTGCTCGGCCAGAACGTCAATGCCTACCAGGGCCCGATGCACGACGGCGGCATCGCCGACCTGGCCGTGCTGATCCACGCCATCGCGCAGATCGAGTCCATCGGCCGCATCCGCTTCACGACCTCGCATCCGCTGGAATTCTCCGATTCGCTGATCGAGGCCTACGCGAGCGTGCCCAAGCTGGCGAATTTCCTGCATCTGCCGGTGCAGGCCGGCTCCGACCGCATCCTCGCGGCCATGAAGCGCGGCTACACCACGCTCGAGTTCAAGCAGAAGATCCGCAAGCTGCGCGCGGTGCGGCCGGACATCTGCATCAGCTCCGACTTCATCGTCGGTTTCCCCGGCGAGACCGACGAGGATTTCGAGAAGACCATGAAGCTGATCGAGGACGTCGGCTTCGACCAGAGCTTCTCCTTCATCTTTTCCGCCCGCCCCGGCACGCCGGCGGCGAACCTGGCGGACGACACGCCCTCGGAGGTCAAGCACGCACGCCTGTCGCGGCTGCAGGCGAAGATCAACGATCACGCGCGCCTGATCAACGAAGCCATGGTCGGCACCGTGCAGCGCGTGCTGGTGGAAAAGCCCAGCCGCAAGGACCCGAACGAGCTCACCGGCCGCACCGAGAACATGCGCTTCGTGAACTTCCCCGGGAATGCCCGCTTGATCGGCCAGTTCGTCGACGTCCGGATCACCGAAGCCATGACCAACTCGCTGCGCGGGCGCGTGCACCTGGCCGAGGAAGCCGTCGTCGCCTGATGCAAAGCTCCTCTCCTTCGGGGGAGAGGATCGGCACCTTGCTGCTAGCTCCAGGCGAAGCGCTCCGGACGAACCCTTCATCCGCCTGTCGGCACCTTCTCCCCGAGGGAGGAGGCTCACTCCCAGATCCTTTCTCATGACTAACGGCCTGAACGAACGCGACTTCGCCCTCGACCCGGAAGACAACGCCCGGCTGGCCAACCTGTGCGGGCCGTTCGACGAGCACCTGCGCCAGATCGAGCTGCGACTGGGCGTGGAGATCGACCATCGCGGGAACCTGTTCAAGGTGATCGGCGAAGAGGCCCCCGCCCGCGCCGCCGAGAAGGTGCTTCGCGCGCTCTACGCCGCCACCGAGAAGGAGACGCTCACCGGCGCGCAGATCAACCTGCAGCTGGCCGAGTCAGGCATCGACGCGATGGTCGAGGAAGCCGCCGAGGCTGCGCAGGAGGTGGCAATCAAGGTCAAGCGCGGCGTGATCAAGGGCCGCGGCCCGAGCCAGGCGCGCTACCTGCACGCGATCGCCACCCATGACATTAACTTCGGCGTGGGACCGGCCGGCACCGGCAAGACCTACCTGGCGGTGGCCAGCGCGGTCGAGGCGCTGGAGGCCAACCGCGCGCAACGCCTGCTGCTGGTGCGTCCGGCGGTGGAAGCCGGCGAGAAGCTGGGCTTCCTCCCGGGCGACCTCAGCCAGAAAGTCGATCCGTACCTGCGTCCGCTCTACGACGCGCTGTACGAGATGCTCGGCTTCGAGAAGGTCGCCAAGCTGATGGAGCGAAACGTCATCGAGATCGCGCCGCTCGCCTACATGCGCGGCCGCACGCTCAACGATTCGTACGTGATTCTCGACGAAGCACAGAACACCACGGTCGAGCAGATGAAGATGTTCCTCACCCGCATCGGCTTCGGCTCGGTCGCGGTGATCACCGGGGACGTCAGCCAGATCGACCTGCCGCGCCACGTCCGCTCGGGCCTGCGCCACGCGATCGAAGTGCTGCGCGGCGTCGACGGCATCAGCTTCACCTTTTTCACCTCGCGCGACGTGGTTCGCCATCCGCTGGTAGCCAAGATCGTGCGGGCCTACGAGGCGTTCGAGGCAGCCAGCGAAGAGCAGGCCGCGGGGAAAAAGGGCGGCGCGGCGTGAGTGCCATGGTCACGCGCGCAAAAACCGATACCCCGGCCGTTCACCAGATCTCGGTCGGCTATGCGGTTCCACGCGCGGGCCTGCCCTCGCCGGCCAGTTTCCGCCAGTGGGTGGCGGCGGCACTTCGCGGCGCCAGGCGGCGCAAGCCGGCGGAGGTCGCCATCCGCATTGTCGATACCGACGAGGGCCAGGCGCTCAATCGCGACTACCGCGGCAAGGACTACGCCACCAATGTGCTCTCCTTCCCCGCAGAACTGCCGCCCGGCGTGGACCTGCCGCTGATCGGCGACCTGGCCATCTGCGCGCCGGTGGTCGCCCGCGAGGCGAATGAACAAGGCAAGAAGCCGCGCGACCACTGGGCCCACCTGACCGTCCACGGCACGCTGCACCTGCTCGGCTACGACCACATCGAGAACGCCCAGGCCGAGGCGATGGAGGCGCTGGAAACGCGCATCCTGGCGGGCCTGGGAATTGCCGATCCCTACGCACCGCAGTAGCCCCTCCTGCCTGGCCCCCGATCGGGGCGCCCTTGGCGCGACCGTCGTCCCACCGGCCGCCGCGGCATGAGCAAGCCGCGCGGTCGCGCCCAAGGGTGCTCCTGCAAGACCGGCCCCGGGCTCCCGGGCCAGCTCACGCTTGGCGTCGGCGCACACACAAGGGGATTGCCACCCGCCCGCTTGTGCCCTGAATCCCCACGTTTTTTCCGCTAGACTCCGGCTTTCCGCCCTTCCACGGGGCGCTCCCACCCGAGTTGATGAACGACGACCCTGGCAGTACCAACGGCCCGGCCCCCCACCGCTCCTGGTGGGACCGCCTGGGCCACCTGTTTTCCGGCGAACCGCGCAACCGCGATGAACTGATCGAGGAGCTGCGCGCCGCCCAGGCCAACGGCCTGCTCTCCAACGACACCCTCACCATGGTCGAGGGTGCGCTCAAGGTCACCGAGCTGAGCGTGGACGACGTCATGGTCCCCCGCGCGCAGATCGTGATGATCGCGGCCGAAGCCTCGCTGCACGACATCCTGGCCAAGGTGGTCGAATCGGGCCATTCGCGCTTCCCGGTGCACGGCGAGGACAAGGACGAGATCATCGGCATCCTGCTGGCGAAGGACCTGCTCAAGTATTCCGGCGACGGCGAAGGCTTCGACCTCGGGCTGCTGTTGCGCCCCGCGGTGCTGATTCCCGAATCGATGCGCCTGAACGTGCTGCTGGCCGAATTCCGCCGCTCGCGCAACCACATGGCGCTGGTGGTGGACGAATACGGCGGTGTCGCCGGCCTCATCACCATCGAAGACGTGCTCGAGCAGATCGTCGGCGAGATCGACGACGAGCACGACGACGAGGACGAGCCCAGCCTGATGCACGAGCTGCCCGGCGGCGGCTGGATGGTCAGCGCGCTCACCCCGATCGCCGACTTCAACGAGGATACCGGCGCGAGCTTCTCGGACGAGGAATTCGACACCGTCGGCGGCATGGCGACCGCCGAGTTCGGCCATCTGCCCGAAGTGGGCGAGGAAGTGGTGTTCGGCGGCTACCTCTTCATCGTCACCGAGGCCGACGACCGGCGCGTGCAGCAGTTCCGCGTGAACCGGCAGCCGCCCGATGCCTGAGGCGTCTCCTGCCACGATCCGCGGCGCCCGATTTCTGCGGAGCGCCCTCGGGCGCGACCGCCACTTGGCGGCAAACCACAGCGCAGTCCGCCCCTGCAGGAGCGCATCCACGCGCGACCGTGCTGGTCAGCGGTCGCTCGAAGGCGCACTCCTGCAGACACGCTCGTTCGTCCGGCACTCGTGGCTCTGGCTGCTCCTGCTCCTGTTCGCCTTACCCCTGCAGCCCGCCCACGCCGGTGTCGCCAACGCTCCGGGCGCGAACCTCGAGGTGTCGCTGGTCACCTACGGCCCCGGCGACACCTACTGGGAACGCTTCGGCCACGACGCCATCGAACTGCGCGACACGGTCAGCGGCGAGGCGTACAACTTCAACTACGGCGTGTTCGACTTCGACGAAAGCGGCTTCCTGCTCAACTTCGCGCGCGGCCGCATGCACTACCTGATGGACGCCGCGCCGACCACGCAGGACGAGGGCTGGTACGTCCAGGCAGGCCGTTCGGTCACCCGCCAACGCCTGGATTTCACACCGGAGCAGGCTTCCGCACTGCGCGATTTCCTGCTGTGGAACCTGCGCCCGGAAAACGCGCGCTACGACTACGACTACTACGTCGACAACTGCACCACCCGTGTGCGCGATGCGCTGGATCGCGCGCTCGGCGGCGTGCTGAAGGCGCAGCTCAGCACCCGTCCCGGCGGCATGACCTACCGCCAGCAGACGGCCCGCCTGATGAGCGCCCAGCCCTGGCTGATGCTGCTGCTCGACCTCGGGCTGGGACCGTACGCCGACCAGCCGCTCAACGCCTGGCAGGAAAGCTTCCTGCCCGCCGTCCTTTCGAACCAGTTGGCCGCGGCGACGGTTGCCGGGCCGCAAGGCGCGCATCCGCTGGTGATCGCCGGCGAACTGGTGTCGCCCAACCGTCTGGACACCCCGCCAGCCACTGCCCCCGACCTGCGTCTGCCGCTGGCCTTGGCGGGCCTGGCCGTGGCCGCCATCCTGCTGCTCGCCCGCCGCTTCTGGCCGACCGGCTTCACCCTGCTCGCCACGCTCTACCTGCTCTTCGCGGGGCTGGCCGGCATCGGGCTGCTCGTCCTGTGGCTGCTGACCACCCACCACGCCGCATGGGCCAACGCGAACCTGCTGCTGTTCAACCCGCTCGCGCTGGCCCTGCTGCCATCCGCGTGGCGCGCGAGGCGCGGCCTGCCCGCCTCGCGCCTGGCCGATGCCGTGCTCCTGCTGCAGTTGTTCGCCCTGTTGGCCGCCGTGTTGTTGCACCTCCTCCCCGGCACCGTCCAGCAGAACCAGCCCTGGCTGCTGTTCGCGATGCCGTTGTGGCTGGCCTTGGCGTGGGCCCTGCGCGCGAAGCGTCACTTGTAGGAGCGCACCGGTGCGCGATCGCCACCCGCACGTTGCTGCATGTCGGTCGCGCACAAGTGCGCTCCTCCCAAACAGCGCGATCGATTGCCTCGCGATCTACCGCCGCGCATGATGCCGAGATGACCTCGCCCAGCTCGCCCACACCAGCGTCGCCTCCGGCCCAGAACGGCATGGTCGTCAACTGCATCGCCTACCGTGGCGATGGCACCCGCATCGGCGACGTCACGCTCGACGCGATCAGCGACGTGCTGCAGGAGCCCGGCACGTTCGTCTGGGTCGGCCTGCACGAACCGGACGCGCCCCTGCTGCTCAAGCTGCAGGAAGAATTCGACCTGCACGATCTCGCGGTCGAGGACGCCCACAAGGCGCACCAGCGCACCAAGCTGGAAGCCTATGGGGATTCCCTGTTCCTGGTGGTGCAGACGGCGCAGGTCGTCGATGGCCACCTGTCGTTCGGCGAGACGCAGATCTTCTTCGGCGAGCGCTACCTGGTGACCGTCCGCCACGGCGCCTCGCTGTCCTACGCGCCGGCCCGCCGCAGCTGCGAGCAGGCGCGCGAGCTGATGCAGAACGGGCCGAGTTATGGCCTGTACGGCGTGCTCGACTTCATCGTGGACAACATGCTCCCGATCGTGCGCGACTTCCGCGAAGAGCTGCACCGGCTCGAAGCGGATATCTTCGCCGAGGCGTTCAAGCGCAGCACGGTGCGCCGCCTGTACGACATGCAGCGCGACCTGACCACCCTGCGGCTGGCCGTCGCGCCGCTGCAGGACATCACCAACCAGCTGGTGCGCATGCACCCGCAGCTGATCCCGGACGATCTGCGCCCTTATTTCCGCGACGTCTACGACCACGTGACCCGCGTCAACGAGTCGATCAGTGCGATGCGCGAGATGCTGGCCGCCGCGATCAACGTGAACCTATCGCTGGTCACCTTCGGCCAGAACGAAGTCATGAAGCGCCTGGCCGGCTACGCCGCCCTGCTTGCCGCGCCTACCCTGATCACAAGCTGGTACGGCATGAACTTCACCCACATGCCCGAACTGGACAAGCCATGGGCGTACCCGCTGGTGATCGTGGTGGTGGTCGGCGTGGTGGGCGGAATCTACACCTGGCTGAAGCGGGTGAAGTGGCTTTAGGCCCCCAGTGAGAGCGCGCCCTGCGCGCGACCCGCTACAGTCACGGAGGTCGACGCTCGGTCGCGCACAGGGTGCGCTCCCACGAAAAAGCGGCGGCCCTTCGGCCGCCGCTTCCAGGACTCAGTGGCTGGCGTTATCGCCGCCATCCCCCGACGTCCAACGCTTCAGCCACGCATTCACCGTCTCGTGCCACATCACGCTGTTCTGCGGCTTGAGCACCCAGTGATTCTCGTCCGGAAAGGTCAGGAACTCGCTCGGGATGCCCTGGCGCTGCAGCGCGGTGAAGGCGCCCAGCCCCTGGGTGATCGGAATGCGGAAATCGTTGCCGCTGTGGACCACCAGCATCGGCACGCGCCAGTCCTTGACGTGGTTGATCGGGTTGAAGCGCTCGTAGTTCTGCGGATGGTCGAACTGCGTGCCGCCGTTCTCCTTCTCCTCGAACCACAGCTCCTCGGTGGCGTAATACATCATGCGCGCGTCGAACACGCCGTCGTGGTCGACCAGGCACTTCCACGGCTGGTTCCACACGCCGGCCATCCAGTACACCATGTAGCCGCCGTAGCTGGCGCCCAGCGCGCAGGCGTTGTCGCCGTCAAGGAAGCTGTACTTGTCCAGCGCGGCCTTCCAGCCGGCCTTGAGATCTTCCAGCGGCTTGCCGCCCCAGTCGCCCGAGATCGAATCGGTGAACGCCTGGCCGTAGCCGGTCGAGCCGTGGAAGTTCACGGTCACCACCGCAAAGCCCTGCCCCGCGTAGGTCTGCGGGTTCCAGCGATAGCTCCAGTCGTTGGTCATCGCGCCCTGCGGGCCACCGTGGATGATGAAGGCGACCGGGTACTTCTGCCCGCGCTTGTAGCCCACCGGCTTGACGACGTAGCCCTGCACGGTTTCGTTGTTCCAGCCCTTGAAGGTGAAGAATTCGAAGTCGCCCGTCCTGGCATTCTTCAGCCGCTCGGCGTTGTAGTGCGTGACCTGCTTGAGGCCGCGGCCGTTGGCGTCGGCCAGGTACAGGTCGACCGGACGCTTGAGGTCGTCGCGCGCCAGCAGCAGCTTGCCGTTTTCCAGCGAATAGCCGCCCACCGAGCCTTCGCCCACCAGCTTGGTGACCTTGCCGCTGGCCGCATCGATGGCGAACAGCGGATGCTGGCCCTCGTCGTCGGCACTGGCATAGAGCGTCTTGCCATCGTCGGCGACCGTGAGCGCGCCGGCCGAGCGATCCCACTGCGGATCGACTTCGTGCGTTGTACCGCTCTGCAGGTCCATCGCCATGATCGCGAAGCGGTCAGCCTCGAAACCGGGCTCCTTCATCGCCAGGTAGTACAGCGTCTTGCCATCCGGCGCGGGCACCGGATTGGCGTCCCATGCCTTGTTCGCCTCGGTCAGGTTCTGCGGCCCGGCCGAACCGTCCGCTGGCACGCGATAGAGATCGAAGTTGGTCGACCAGGGCTCGCTGGTCCCGGCGATGCGCACGTCGAAATACACCGTGCGACCGTCCGGCGAAAAGGCGAACTCGCTTTCATCGCCGAAGGGCTTGCTCGGGATGTCGCCGTCGATGCCGCGGCTGAGCAGCGTCGGCTCGGCCGGCAGCATGCCCTGGGCGTCGAAGCGGGCGATGAACAACTGGTTGCGGCGACCGTTGGCCCAGGTGTCCCAGTGGCGCACGAACAGCTTGTCGTAGACGGTGCCGGTGGCCTTGTTCTTCTCGCGGCCGTCGATGCGCTCCTTGGTGCACGCCAGGTCCGCGCAGTCGGTGTAGACCTCGTAGGAAAGCAGCACGCTCTTGCCGTCCGGCGAAAGCTTGTAGCCGCCCAGGTCCAGCGACCCGTGGCTGACCTGCACCGCGGCCTCGTGCCCGGCGAAGTCGAGCTTGTCGCCCGCACCGAAGTCCAGCCGCCACAACTGCGAGACGCCGTTGGCCGAGGCCATGTAATAGAGGCTGCGCCCGTCGGCCGCCCAACGCGCCGAACTGCCCTTGTCCGCCACCTTGACCGGCTCGCCGCCCTTTTTCAGGTCCAGCACGTAGATCGCGTTGACGCCTTTGTTGGCGGCGTAATCGGTGCTGCGCACACCGAAGGCGGCGTATCGGCCGTCGGGCGACAGCTGCGGGTCGCTGACGCGGTCCATCATCACCAGGTCGCGCACGTTGAACGGGTGCGGGGTGTGGGTTTCCAGGTCCACGGCCAGCGCCGGAGTGGCGAGCAGGCCCAGCGCAAGCGCGGCGAACAGCGGCTTCATGAGGCATTCCCTTTCGGTTGGTCAGCGGATCACGGTAGGGGGAGCGGCGCGGGGACGCAAGGCAACTTCCCAAGGCTTTCCGTGACCATACGGCCGCGTTTGGAAAGGCCGAGAACGGCATGCCCGGGCATGGCCCAAGGGACGTCCAAAGCAGAGCACTGACAAACTTCGGCAGTAGATGCCGCTTTTAGACACCCCTCTCCGATGTTGCACGGATCACGCTTCCGCAAGCGGGCGCAACCATGACCTCACAGCTTGTAGACATTCGTGACCGCGTGCACAATCGCCCGGCCTACAGCTATGCGGCAATAAAGGGGCAGTGCGCGTGGCACGCAATCTGCTTCGTTCACCGCGAGCTTCCTGGTCGTTCCTGACCGCGTACGTGGGGTCCGATTCCGCCTAGGGGGATCCGGGACCGGGGCTCAGGGGGCATCAAACGGTTAGCTAACCAGTTAAGAGGAACCACCATGAAAAAGAATCTGCAGAAAGGCTTCACCCTGATCGAACTGATGATCGTCGTCGCGATCATCGCCATCCTGGCCGCCATCGCGATCCCGGCCTACCAGAACTACGTCGCCAAGTCGCAGTTCTCGGAGTCGCAGACCGTTGCTGACGGCATCAAGACGGCTGTGGCCGAGTACTGGACCCAGAAGGGGACCTGCCCGACGATCGACGGCAACAGCGCCGGGTTCCCCAAGAGCACGGCGAGCTATGCCGGCAAGTATGTGAAGGAAGCCGACGTCGCCACTGGCACCGCCACCAAGTCGGCTACCTGCGATATCACGGTGACGTTCAAGGACGCTGGCTCCGTTTCTAAGGGTATCGCCAAAGGCGTTGCGACGTTCAAGGGCTCTGAGGACGGTGGCAACTTCTCTTGGGCTTGCAGCGCCAACATCGACGACAAGTACCTCCCGGCTGCCTGCCAGTCGAAGTAAGCGCTAGCTCCCAGCGCAGAAAAGCCCCTCCCACGAGGGGCTTTTTTTTTGCGTTCCAGCTTAATCGCAACCCCGATCGGATAGCCAATGCAAGCATCGACCAGAACATACCTCCTGCTGCTGCTCGTTCTGGCAGCGTGCGCCACGATGTACTGGGCCGGGCTGCACGGGCCGTTCCTCTTCGACGACTTCCCCAACCTCGCCGCGCTCGACAGCATCGATCACGTCCACAGCTGGCGCGACCTAGGCATCTACCTGTCGCAACCCCGATCGTTTCCGGGTCGCCCCTTGGCCATGCTCAGCTTCCTCATACAGAAGCCGTCCTGGCCCGACGACCCCTTCGCCTTCAAGCTGGTCAACCTGTGCATCCACCTGGCCAACGGCGTCCTGGTGTTTTGCCTGACCCGACGGCTTGCAGACCTCTTCCTAGTGGACAGCGGCAGGGCTCCGCGCCCGTCGGCCATCGGGCCGGCAGCGCTGGCGGCCGCGGCGTGGCTGATCTGTCCGATCCAGCTGTCTGCCGTCCTGCTCGTGGTCCAGCGCATGACGTTGCTGATGGCGCTGTTCGTACTAGCCGGCCTGCTCGCCTACCTGAAGGCCGTCCGGGAGGAACATGCGAGCAACCTGCGCCGGGCGTTGTGGATGACGATCGGGCTGGGACTCTGCAGCGCCCTGGCCTTTCTCAGCAAGGAAAACGGCATCCTGCTACCGCTCTATGCCCTTTGCCTGGACGCCACCGTGTTGCGGCAAAGGATCCAGCAGCTTCCGCGAGGATTGGCATGGTTGCGGCGAGGCCTCATCTATCCGGCCGTCGTGTTCGTGTTCGCTTACTTGCTCGTGGGCATTCCCGATTTCGCACACGCCGGCTCCTTCCGGGACTTTACCCTCTACCAGCGGGTGCTCACCGAGCCCCGCGTCCTCCTCGATTATCTGGCCAAGGCCTTCGTTCCACGCTTCGGCCTGTACGGCCTGTACAACGACGACTTCCCCAAGTCGACGAGCCTCTTCCATCCGCTGTCCACCGCTTTTGCCGTGGCCGCCCTCCTGCTGGCACTGGGCGTCGCGCTACATTGGCGCAAGCGCCACCCGTTGCTCGCGCTGGCGGTGCTCTGGTTCCTCGGCGGACAGATTCTGGAAAGCAGCGTGGTGATGCTGGAGCTCTACTTCGAGCACCGGAACTACGTGCCCGTGATGGGCCCCTTCATCGCTCTGGCGATCGGCCTGAGCCTGCTCCAGCCCAGCGGATGGCGGACGCTCGCCTACACGGCCACCGCCCTATGGCTCGGTGCCAGCACGATCGCCACGTCGTTGAGCTCCCAGGTGTGGGCCAGCGAACAACGGCTCGCGTTCGCATGGGGCAATGGCCACCCGGGCTCGGTCCGCGCGCAAACCATGTTGGCCAAGGCGCTCTACGACAGTGGCCAAGTCGGTGCGGCCGTGCGCGTCATCGACCGTGCACTCGACAAGCGCCCCGGTGATGCCGGGCTCGCAGAGAACCGACTGTACCTGCGTTGCGCTGCGGGGAAGGTCACGACCGATGACCTCGAGCGGCTGCGTGGCACATTGCGGGCGGCGGCCTGGAACCGGAGTGCTTTCGAGAACATGGATACCTTGCGCCTGCTGGGCCAAGGCCGACGCTGCCCACCACTGGATACGGCTTGGTGGAAAGTCCTGGCCGAGACGTTGCTGGCCAATCCCGCCTACAAGGGAGGGACTGCCCAAGGGATGATCCACTACCAGATCAGTCAACTCGGCGTTCACCAGGGGGACCTCAACCTCGCCGTGGAGGAGCTGGATCGCACCTATGCCGCGGACCCGGATTCGGAGGTGCCCAGGCTCCAGGCGAAGTACCTGGCCAGCGCGGGCTTGTACGACCAGGCGATCGACAAGCTTGAGCACACCGACTACCGCCGCCTGCCGCGGTTGCGACGGCTGCTTGTCGATGATCGTGCGATCAACCGGGAGATGATTGCCGCGCTCCGCGAAAAGCAGGCATCCGCCCGGTAGCCCGCCGCCCGGGACATGCCCGGGTGGGAGGCGCACTAGACTGGCGAGGTCCCGTCCCGAGGAACATCAAACGATGAAGCTGGTTTTTTCCCGCCGGTCGACGCTGGTTTTCCTGGCCGGTCATCCCAGGTGGTTGCTGTTGTTCGCCATGGCGCTGACCGTCGTCGTCTATGCCGAGGGACTCCGTGGCGGCTGGCTATTCGACGACTACCCGAACATCGTGGACAACCCTGGCGTCCAACCACATGACGCCAGTCTGGCTTCCCTGGTGCGCGCCGCGCTGTCTTCACCGTCGAGCGAGTTCAAGCGACCGCTGGCGTCGCTCAGTTTCGCCGCGAACTATCTCGTCGGCGGACTCGATCCCTACTGGATGAAGCTCACCAATCTGGTGATCCATCTCCTCAACGGGCTGGCTGCGTTCGCACTCGTCAACGCCTTGCTGCTTCGCTTCCATGGTAAGCGGCCGGCAGGTTGGCTGGCCGCGCTGATCGCCGGTGCGTGGCTGTTGCTGCCGATCAACCTTACCGGCGTGCTCTACGTGGTACAGCGCATGGAGAGCATGGCGAATCTTTTCGTCCTGCTAGGCCTGGTCGGCTACGTTCACGCGCGCAGCAGGCTGCGGGAGACACCCGGCGATGCGGGCGGCTGGCACTTCTACATCGTCGCCGCCGCCAGTCTGGTCGTGGGCACGGTGCTGGGGCTGCTGGCAAAGGAGACCGCCGTGATGCTGCCGCTTTATGCGGCCCTTGCCGAATGGCTGGTATTCGGTTTCCGCGACAGGAGCGGGCGTCTGGACCGGACCATCGCCAGCATGTTCCTGGTGGTCCTCGTCCTGCCTCTTGCCGCGGGGCTTGCCTGGCTGCTGCCGGGCGTGTTCGATGCCGCAAACTGGTCGACCCGGGATTTCACGCTGGCCACGCGCCTGTGGAGCGAGGCGCGCATCGTCGCCGACTACATCGGATGGACGCTTCTGCCCACGCCCGAGGCGCTGTCCTTCTACCACGACGACTTCGCACCGTCCTCCGGCTTGCTTCAGCCGTGGACGACGTTAACCGCGCTGCTTTCGTTGGCGTCGCTACTTGGGGCCGCCCTGTGGACGCGGCGCAGGCGTCCGTTGGTCGCTCTGGGCATCCTGTGGTTCCTGGGCTGCCATCTCCTTACCGGGACCGTCCTGCCACTCGAACTCATCTACGAGCATCGCAATTACTTTGCCAGCCTGGGGCTGCTCCTGGCGATCGTTCCCCTGCTTGCCGCGCCCCGCCGGCGGAACGACATACCAGCCGCCGACGAAGCCAGCCGGTACGCCCTCCCGCTTGCCCTGCCCCGTTATGTGGCGCTCGGCGGACTGATCATTTTCTGGACAGCGCAAACCGCGCTGACGGCCCATGCCTGGGGCGATCCGCTTCGTTTGGCCACCGAACTGGCCGGCCGCGCGCCGGCTTCGCCACGCGCCCAGTACGAGCTGGGACGTACGTACATCATCTACTCTCACTACGACCCGGGCTCACCTTTCACGCAGCTCGCGTATGCGCCATTGGAGCGCGCGATGCGTCTCCCCAAGAGTCCGATACTCCCGGAGCAGGCGCTCATCTTCATGAATGCGCGCATGGGCCTTCCTAGCAAGGAGATCTGGTGGGACAGCCTCATCGCCAAGTTGAAAGCGCGTCAGCCAGGGGTGCAGGATGAGAGTTCGCTGGGCGCGCTGACCCAGTGTGCACGCGAGCGCTATTGCAACCTGCCTACGCAGCGCATGGTCGAAGCATTTCATTCTGCCATGGCACACCCGGGGCCCCATGCCCGTTTGCTGGCCATCTACGGCGACTACGCCTGGAACGTGCTGAGTGACAAACCGCTCGGCCTTCGCATGACCGAACAAGCGGCAAAAGCTGCGCCCGACGAACCTGCCTACCTGATAACAGTGACGCGCATGCTGATTGCGATGGACCGCTATTCCGACGCGGGCCAGGCAATCAAGCAATTACAATCGCTGAATGTCGGAGGGCGCCTCGACCGCAGCCTGGCCGAGCTGCGTTCCCTGTTGCACAGCGGGTGACGCCAGATGGTCGACCTCCACACCTTCGTGATATAGCCGCATGCGGACTTTCGCATCCCTGCTCGAGCGCATCCCTACCGGTCGGCTCGCACGCAACACGGTCCTGACAACCGGTTGGATGGCGGCACGGGTCGCTGCGCAAGCCTGCTGGGTAGTCATGATCGCGCGCGCCATCGGCCCAAAGGGGTATGGCGAGTTTGCGGGCCTCGCGGGGCTCGCCACTACGCTGGGCGCCCTCACCGGCCTCGGCTTTGGCGTGCTGATGCTGCAAGACACTTCGCGTGACCACACGGTATTTGGTGCATGTTGGAAACGTGCGTTGGTCCTGGCGTGCGTCAGCGGTGCATTCCTGATGGCCATCTACCTGACCATCGGTCCCCTGGTCCTCGATGCCGGGATCGGCATGCTCGCGTACGCGGCCATAGGCCTGCCGGAACTCGTTTGCTTTCCGTTGACCATAATCGCCAGTTACGCTTTCCAAGCCCACGAGCGCATGGGCTGGGCGGGCGCCCTTTACACTTTCATTCCGGCCGGGAACATTCTGGCCGTTGGGGCATTCCAGGCTTTTGCCCCTCAGCGGGTACTGGCTTCATACCTGCCCTTCCATGCGGTCGGTTCGATGCTGGCCGCGGCGTGCGCGACCACGCTGGTCTACCGGCTACTGTCGCCGAAGGCAACGGCGTTCTCCCTCGGCAAACGAGACGTGCGGGAAGGGATGGGCTTCTCGCTGATGCGCCTGGTCGAAACCGGAATGACATCGCTGGACAAGACCCTGGTCTTGAAGCTCGGCAATAGCGAGATTGCCGGCATCTACAGCTCGGCCTATCGGCTGGTTTCCGTACTCGCGGTCCCCGCGACGTCCTTGGGCATGGCGGTTCTGCCTCGGCTGTTTCGCGCTTACTCGGACGATCGCGGGCAACACGGCGGATTGGTCCGTCGGATGCTCGTCGCGACCTGTGTGTACGGACTGGCCGCGGCACTGGCCGCCTGGGTGCTGGGTGACATACTGCCGCTGTTGCTTGGCGTGCAATTTTCGGGTGCCGCACTTGCGACACGTTGGCTCGCGCCACTGCCGCTCATCTATGGCCTCTACACGCTTGGCTGCAACGTACTGGTAACTAGCCATCGACGCTACCTGAGGGTGCTGGCGCAACTGGCAGGCATGGTGTTGCTGGTAGCCACGGCTAGCTTCTTCGTACCGCGATTTGGGCTCGACGGTGCGGTTGCAACGATCCTGGTCACGCAGGCCGCCAGCGCGCTGCTCATATGGTCGCTGGTACGATCGGGAGCGCCACGGGTTGATGCCCGCGCGACGCCCTAAGGCAGTTCGACCGCCTTCACGCCAAATGCCGACAACAGTTCCGCGAGCGTGCTCGGTCGACCATCGACCCGTATCGGTACCAGGTGCGCAGCCGTCGCATGGCAAATCACGCCGTCGCAACTGACCGCGATGTTTGCCAACGCAGATGTAAAAAAGCTTACTACGTTGGACACGCCCAGGCGCGGTACTACGGTTTCGGCGGGCTCGGCTGCGAGATCGGCATCGACCACACGCCAGGCCGGATGCAACGACCTCTCCAGCTTCTGCGCATAGTGCGGCTTGTAGTAAACGCTGCCACCCAGGGCGTTGACGTACGCCACCGTCTTCCTCCGCAGATCGGCCGCCAGTTCCGCACCCACGACCTCTTCGATCGGCTGGTCCAGAAACAGAGTGCCATCCGCCTTCCCGGAGGACGGGCGGGCCTGCTGAAACCCGATGCGCGTCAGCACCGGGAATCGATCTGCCATCACGATCCGGTCGGGATGGCTGAAGAACCCTCCGGAAATCGTCTGGCTCTCGATGCCGCTGAGGTGGCCGGTGTAAGTCCGGTACCGCAGGCCCGCGAACATCGCCTTCGCCTTTCGTTCGAACCGCGTGCGCCAGGAGCCCAACGGACTCATCGCGTCGTAATAATTCAGCAAGCCATCCTGATAGACGTACCGGTCGCCCGCTCGCGGGTGGAAGAACGCGTGGTTGGAGAGCGGGTTGTACGGATGCGGCACGTAGACGTCGACCTTGCCGTGCTTTTTGGCCAATCGGTCGATGTCGCGCCCGGCAAGGAAATATTTCGCGAGGCGTTGGCGGGACGGCTCATCGCATCGCCCAAGGAAACGCACCGTCCCTTCGCGAAACCAGGTGCGGGTGCCACGCAAGTCCGGATGGAAGACATACGTATCACCCTCGATGCGCGGTAGGACCTCCCTCATCGGTAGCAGATGGAACGGGGTAAATCCGACGAGTACGGATGCCTTGCCTGTCATGCCAGAGATCCGACAGCCTGCCCGCTCATGGAGCGAGGTCTTCCCAGGAAACGGGCGTGTTGGCACACACTGACCTGGCGAGTTTCCTGCCAATGACCCGGTCCAGATGCTTCGGCGGCAATCCGTGGCCAGGGCGGACGCTGCGAATGGCGTCGCTCCCGATCACGTCACCCGCCTTCAAGGCCTTGACGAAATACAGCGAGCGACGGAACTGCACGTTTCCGCTCTCACTCGACTTGCGGCCATAGTCGATCTCGCCCAGCGCTTGCCACGCCGTGCGAACTCCCCTGCACAGTGCTTCGAACTGGGCAGGCTCTAAGGAAAAACTGTCGTCCGGCCCGCCGCCCTCCCTATCGAGAGTGAAGTGCTTTTCCACGAGCGCGGCGCCGAGCGCGACACTGGCAATCGCGGTAGCGTTGTCGAGCGTATGATCGGACAGGCCAGTCACCAGGCCGAAACGATCGATCATGTCCGGGATCGTGCGGAGCTTGTAATCGGCGGCCGGAGCGGGGTAGCCGCTCACGCAATGCAACACCGCAAGCTGCCGGCAGCCACTGTCACGCGCCGCATCGATGGCCTCCTGGATTTCATCGGCATCGGCCATGCCTGTGGACAGAATCATCGGCTTGCCGGTCCCCGCCACATATCGGATCAGCGGTAGGTCCACCGCTTCAAAGGAAGCGATCTTGTAGGCCGGCGCGTTCAGGTCTTCCAGCAGATCCACCGCGCTGCGGTCGAAGGGTGAACTGAACATGGTTATGCCCAACTCGCGCGCATGGTCGAACAACGGCTTGTGCCACTCCCAAGGCGTGTGCGCCTCTTCGTATAACT
This sequence comes from Frateuria edaphi, assembly GCF_021117405.1. Classification (NCBI taxonomy): domain Bacteria; kingdom Pseudomonadati; phylum Pseudomonadota; class Gammaproteobacteria; order Lysobacterales; family Rhodanobacteraceae; genus Frateuria; species Frateuria edaphi. Next base: position 971,940 of record NZ_CP088251.1, on the reverse strand, counting down.
CGTAGAGCGTGCGTCCGTCCCATAAACCGCCATGGATGCGGAACGGCTCGGCATCGCTGTCGAGCGTGATCGTGTCGGGGCGATAGGTCTGCAGCTTGACCGCATCCGCCCCAGCCGTTTTTGCCGCATCGACCAGCCGCAGAGCCTTGTCCAGGCTGCCTCCGTGGTTGGCCGAGAGCTCCGCAATGACATACGGCGACTCATCCGGGGCGATCCGGCGCCCATCGATCATGATTGCCGGTTGCTGTTTCATGTGTTCCCCCGATGCGCCAACCGCCATTCACTCGCCAACTGCCCGAAACACAGCACCGTCCGGTAGCGTTCGCCGTCGAAATACTGATCCCGCAGGCGCCCCTCCTCGACGAAGCCCAGGGCGCGGTGCATGGCGATCGAGCGGTCGTTCGACTCCAGCGCCTGCCCGCAGACCTTGTGCAGCCCGAGCACGTCAAAGGCATGTCCTAGCGCCACGAACCCAAGGCGGCGACCGCTTCCTTTGGGTGCATCGGGCACCGCGTAGAAGCCCCAATCGGCGACGCCACCAGCGCCTGCCTCCTTGAACTGGACGAATCCCAGCGGATGCCCTTCCGCTTCCACGATGAACAGGTGCCGCGCTGGATCCGCGAGACTTCGTTTCAGCCAAGCCTCGTGCTCGGACGCGCTTATCTCGTGACGGGTAAACATCTGACGGCGCGTATCCGGATGGTTGCGCCAGCGAAGAAGCTGCTCCATGTCTTCCGGGTTCACTGACCTCATGCGGCCGTCCGACGGCGTCATGCGCGGTGGGTCGCACAGGTTCGCGAGGACACGCGCAACGCCATTGCCATCACACAGACCTGCCGCTAGTCGGGACATATTCGCCAGGACCCCGCCGTGAACCGCGGTCGCCACCGCATCGGGCAAGTGGGCCGGAATGTCTTCCGCGGTTCCTATCGACTGCGCCCCGCCAGCGGCCGTCAATGCCTCAGCAATGACCCGTTGGTTTTCCGCCAGCACGACCAGAATCGACGGCACGCCGAGGCAGCATCTTTCCCACGCCGCCGTGCCGGCCGCGCCGATGGCAAGGTCGCACTCGCTCAACAGCATCGCCATGTCCTGGACGTCGAAGCGCAACTCACAGGGCCAGGCGCATGAGGCGACCCTTTCCCGCAACGCTTCACGCCACGGCGCCTGGCGACCCAGCGCGATGGTAATGCGGCAATCGGCCGGCAGGTGGGCGGCAGGCAGCGCGTCGAGGACGGCCGCCGTGGCGTTCCCGGCGTCGACACCGCCCATGGCGATCAGCAGGTGTTCGAGCATCGGCGAGTGCCGTCGGGCGAGGCTCTGTGGCCGCAACCGCCCGAACTCCGGACGCAACAACGCGTACTTGGGACCAACTAGCACCCGGCACGCGATCGGGACCCATTGGACATAGTCACTCTCGAGCCGGCCCAGGCCCTGATCGAGCAGCAGATCGGCGTCATGGGGCCGATCGGCCAGATCGTCGATCGCCATGATGCGGCCCACGCATGGCCTCAGGGTCCGTTCCCATGCGGCATCGAGCGCGTAGTGATCAACGATCAGCCAGTCCGGTTGCAGCTTCGCTACGATCGCCTTGGATTGCGCCGCATCCTCCCGCCACGGGCAGCCCAGCCATGCCGCGTGCGGTGGCGACGCCGCATCCGCGCCTTCCGACGCCGGCGGCGGAAGTGGATGAAGGGCAAAGCCTTGCGAAGTCACCAGATCGTTGCGGTGGCCCGGGTGCTCGCGGCAGAGGAAGGCGCAGGTCGCCCCACGTTCGCGTAGCGCAGCCGCCAGCGCCAGGCACCGCATGAGGTGTCCACTGCCGATGGACAGGGACGCGTCTGTACGAAAAACGACTTTCATGCTCGGTCGTCGCTCGAGTCCCTTGGCCGCTGCGGCGTTCCCGGTTCAGCCATGCTTCTCCATCAGGAACCAAGTGATGTCGTCTTGTGGATGCTTGGGGTCGCCACGGTATGCGAAACCGTAGTCGACCAGTCGGAGGTCGCGATGTCGAGCCAGGATCTCGCCGCAGAAGTCGCGCTTGAACAGGCGGTCGCTGTGCCCGCGGTAGGTAATCGCCTGCGGTGTGGGGCTGTAGTACTCGCAAACGAGCAGGTAGCGGCCGGTGCCCGCGTGTAGTGCATCGTAAACCTTACCGAGCCAGTCCGGGTTGATGTGGATCAGCACGCCCTTTATCAGCACCAGGTCCCAGGTGCGCGCCGGAGCGAACTCCAGGACTGACGCGTGGTGTACGTGGTCAGGCGCAAGGAACCTGCGCAGTTCCGCCACCGCTGCGGCGTTGATCTCGACTGCGTGTTGCTCAAGCCCGGGGTAAAGCAGCCGCAGGGCCTGCAGGTTCATCCCGACGTTGGCGCCGAATTCGATGCAACTGTCGAGACTCTGCGCGGCCGCGAGCGCTTTAGCGAGGAATGCCAGGTTGGACGCGAGCAGCTTCGCGCTGGAGTTGCGGCCAATGTAGTCGTCGCCGAACTCGCCTGCCCAGAACGCTTCCTGCTCGGTCTTGTAGGGCATAGCTGTCTGTCCTGTGTCGATGTTCAAGTATGGTTCCCGTGCGCGGCGCTCTGCATGCTCTCGAACAGCCATTCAGCCCGCGCCCAATCTTCGGGCGTATCGATATCCTGCACCCGGTGCCGGGGCAAGTGCACGGGGACCGCGTTGTGCGAGAAGATCGGCTTGCCCGTGCACCAGGCCGAAGCACGCCCCCAATAGAATTGCCCCGCATCGTGGAACGCGGGTTCCAGATCCTGCGAGCGCACTCCGTAGAACGCGGGATCGAACATCTCGACCCTACCCTCCCCCGTGATACGGATCGCCCGCTGGATGGGGAACGCGTAGCTGGTGACAGCGAAGGCGTAGTCGCCACCGCTGCTTTCCAACGCCTCCATGCCACGCACGATGTCCTCCGGCGCGAGTAATGGTGCGGTGGCATAGATGCAGCAAACCGGGTCCGGAGCTAGGCCCTGCCGGACGAACCAATCGATGGCATGGGCAACGACCGGCTGGGTGGCGACGTGATCACCCGCGAGTTCTGCCGGCCGCGGGAAAGGCACCAATGCACCGCACGTTTCCGCGACGCGGGCGATCTCCTCGTCGTCCGTCGAAACGACGATCGTGTCGAAGCACTGGCTGCGCCTGGCGGCGTCGATGGACCAGGCAATCACCGGCCTGCCGTGGAACATCTTGATGTTCTTGCGGGGGATACGCTTGCTTCCCCCGCGAGCCGGGATCACCGCAAGCCTCATGACGCGAGGGCCTCGCCCAGCGCGGCCACCACTTCGTCCTGTCCGGCGTCGGTCAGGGCGGGGAACATGGGGAGGCTCATCGCTTCCGTGTAGTAACGCTCCGCCTCCGGATAATCGCCCGCGGCGAAGCCGAGGCCACGGTAGAACGGCTGGGTATGCACGGGGATGTAGTGGAGGTTCACGCCGATACCGCGCGCGCGCATTGCCTCGAACACTTCGCGGTGGCGGCGAGTCGACCCTCCAAGGTGCAAGCGGACGACGTATAGGTGCAGCCCCGAGTAACCGTCCGGCTGCCGCCAGGGCATGGTCAGCGGCAAGCCGGCAAGCAACCTGTCGTATCGGTCCGCGATGGCGTGGCGCCTCGCCACGTAGTCGTCGATGCGATGCATCTGGCTGAGCCCCAGCGCTGCCTGCAACTCCGTCATGCGGTAGTTGTAACCAAGTTGGACCTGCTGGTAGTACCACGGTCCATCGGGTTCGTGAGTCATCTGCCCCGGATCGCGTGTGATGCCATGGCTGCGCAACAGGGACATGCTGGCGGCAAGCCCGGCGTCTTGGGTCATCGCCATGCCGCCTTCGGCCGTGGTAATGATCTTGACGGGGTGGAAACTGAAGACCGTGATGTCGCTATACCGGCAGTTGCCGATCGGCTCCCCGCGGTAACGCCCGCCTACCGCGTGGGAGGCATCCTCGATGATTTGGAAGCCATACTTCTCTCCAAGCGATCGGATCGGCTCCATCTCACACGGCTGTCCCGACAGGTGCACAGGGACGACGACCTTTGGCAGGCGCCCCGTGCGGCGGGCCTCCTCCAGCTTTTGTTCCAGGGCCTGGACCGAAAGGTTGCCCGTCCTCGCGTCGATGTCCACGAAATCCACCTGCGCACCGCAATAGAGCGCACAGTTAGCGGATGCCACGAAGGTCACGGGACTGGTCCACAACCAGTCCCCAGGCCCCAGGCCCAGCGCCTTGCACGCGATGTGCAGGGCAGAAGTCGCGCTGTTCACCGCGATCCCATGCCGCACGCCGCAGTAGGCGGCCAGTGCCTGTTCGAAGCGGGGCACCATCGGTCCCTGCGTCAGATAGTCGGAGCGCAGGACTTCGACCACGGCGTCGATGTCGGCCTGGCTGATGTCCTGCCGCCCATAAGGAATCATCGGTCAATCCTCGGCGTGCTTGTTGAACTGCGCAATGTCCGCCACAGTGAGGAATCGCGGGTTCGTGCCCGAGTTGTACTCGAACCCCTGCGGCACTGGTCGTCCCTGCTCGCCCGATCGATTGATGCCGAAATCGTTGCCGCGGCTGACGAACGTGATCGTCGGCCGGATCACATAGTGGTCTTCAAACTCGAGCGTCAGGTGGGAGTCGTCCGCAGGGCACATGATTTCGTGGAGCTTTTCCCCGGGACGGATGCCGACGATCCTGTGCTGTAATCCGGGGGCCATGGCCTCGGCGAGATCGACGATCCGAACGGACGGAATTTTCGGCACGAAGATCTCGCCTCCGTACATTCTCGCGAAGTTCTTTAATACAAAATCCACACCTTGCTGGAGAGATATCCAGAAACGGGTCATGCGTGCGTCAGTAATGGGAAGGTCTTGCGCACCCTGCGCGATCATGTTTCTGAAGAATGGAACCACCGACCCCCGCGAACCCACGACGTTGCCGTAGCGCACCACCGAAAAAACTGTGTCTTGGCCGCCGGACATGTTGTTCGCCGCGACGAATAGCTTGTCCGAGGCCAGCTTGGTGGCGCCGTAGAGGTTGATCGGATTGGCGGCCTTGTCGGTCGACAGGGCGATCACCTGTTTTACCTGGTTCTCGATCGCCGCATGAATGACATTCTCGGCGCCGTAGATATTGGTCTTGATGCACTCCATGGGATTGTATTCGGCGGCAGGCACCTGCTTCAGGGCCGCAGCATGAATGACGAAGTCCACGCCCCGCATCGCCTGGGCAAGGCGAGCCCGGTCGCGGACGTCGCCGATGAAGTAACGCATGCATGGGGCATTGAACGCCTGCTGCATTTCGTACTGTTTCAATTCGTCGCGCGAATACACCACCAGGCGCCGGGGCCGGTAACGCTCCAGAAGCGTCTTTACATAGCGCTTCCCGAAAGAGCCGGTCCCGCCGGTAATCAAGATGGACTTGTCGTCGAACATCGGTCATTCACCCTGTAGGGATGCGTATCGGCATGATCCCCCTGCGCACGCATCGAAGGCCGGCATGGTGCCACGAGGCCAACAAAGCTGTCGCCACCGCAGCCTGCCTACTGACGCACGGCCGGAAACCCGTGGCGCAAGAACAGAACGAGTTTGCGGGGAGCGGGGACGAAGAGCGCGAAATAGTCGCGCAAGCCGATCCGCCGCGCGCCCTGCACCTGCCGGCGTCGCGTGAGCCAGTCGTGCCAGTTCGATGCGACGCTGCGCCAGGTTTTCGCGTAGATGGAGGTCCATATCCTCCGATCGCGCCGCCATCCGGCCAAGAGTGCACCTTCCAGACTCAACGCGATCAGGTGCGCCAACAGTAGTGGCCACACCAGCCAGGTGGGCGTGCAGATAATCAGCGTCGCTGTCTTATTGCGCTCACTGAGCTGGCGGCGGAGGTACGTTGTATGCATTTTTCCGCCGTCCACACGATTGCCGCCGAAACTTTGTCCTTGCCGGTGCCGATAGCCGCTGTTGGCAGTCGTGGACACACCAGCGCCGGTCAAACGCGCGCGGCAGCACAGGTAGAGATCCTCGCCGATCGAACCCATCCAATCCGGAAAGCCTCCGAGTTCGCCCCATAGCGCACGCGGCAGGAACAGACAGGCGCCGATGACCATCGCCACTTCGCTTCGCCCGGGTGCTAGGTTGGGCACCGGGTTGTAGAACGGATCCAGACGGCACCCGCGATCGACGAGCGTGCCGCTCACCCAGTCGTACTGAGGCAACGTCAAGATGCGTCTGTCGCCCGCGCCGGCCGTTGCGAGCAAGGTGTCGAGCGCGTCCGGGTACAGCGCCGCATCATTGTTGAGCAGCAGCACATATTCCCCGCGCGCGTGCTCGACCATGCGGTTGTTTCCAATGCAGAACCCGACATTGTCGGCGCTGGCCAATATCTCGACTTGAGGATAATGCTCGCGAAGGAACGCGACTGAAGAGTCCGTCGAGGCATCGTCATGGACGATGATTTCGATGGGTCTCGCAGGCTGCTGCGACAGGACCGAATCGAGACATTCGGCTAGCATCCGTTCGCCATTGTAGTTCGCGATGCATATCGAACAGACCGGCGTCGTAGGACGATTCAGCCCGGGGTGGTATTGAACCAAGCCCATGTGCGTGCCAACCCCTCTTCGAGCGTGGTGCTGGCGGACCAGCCGAACAATTGGTGCGCCAGGTCCGCGCACATGCTTACTGCGGGCGCATCAACCGAACGCGACCGGTCATAGGTGCGCGCGATCTCGATGCCGATGACTCGCCCCATGGTTGCGAGAAGCTCGTTCAAGCTGATGCTTTCGCCACTGCACGCGTTGATGGTGCGCGGACCGGAGGGGGCACCTCGCTCGACGACCGCTACGCACAGTCTCACGAAGTCGTCGATGTACAAATAGTCGCGCCGGGCACTGCCATCGCCCCAGACGTGCAGCGATTGGCCCTGCCGGAGTTTTTCGAAGGACGCGGGAACGATGCCGAAACCGGGACGCCCGGCCTGCCCGGGGCCATACAGGTTGGAAGGCCGCATGATCGTGGCGCCGGCCCGGTACTGGCGACACCATGCGGCTATGAATGCTTCAGCGGCTAGCTTGCCTGCGCCGTGGTAGGAGCGCGGTGCGGTTGGCGCAACCTCGTCGGCGAACCGTGCCACGGACTCGTCGTAGAGCGTTCCGCCCGAGGAGAGATAGACCATATGGACGGCCGGGAAATCCTGCAGAGCCTCGAGGAGAGCGAGTGTGGGCCTCAGGTTCTCTTCCAGCTCCCGCAGTGGATGGGCGGCTGAGCTCCCAGGCGTTGAGGCGGCCGCCGCGTGCACCACTGTATGGCAGCGTGAAAGCCATGGCGCGAAGTCGCGGGGTTCATGGAAGTCGCCGACGCAGCGCTCGACCGATGCTGGTGCGGCAAGCGCGGTGCGGCTTGCTGCGAGCACGGGATAGCCGAGCGCGACGAGTGCGGGCAGGAGGCGGCTTCCTACGAAACCACCAGCACCGAGCAGCAGAACGGCGTCGTTCACGAGACCGCGTCCTTGCAGAGCACTTTGTACACGTCGACATAGCGTTGGGCGCAGTCGTCCCAGGTGCCTAGCGTGCGCATTACCCAGGCGCGCGCGGCATCCCCCATGGACCGGTTGAGAGAGACATCCTCCACCTGATCGAGCGCTTGCGCGTATTCCTGCGCGGTCCCGCATAACCGGCCCGTACTGCCATCCTGCACGATGTCCGCATGTGCCGGCATCCGCGAGGCGATGATCGGCAGGCCGGCTGCCATTGCCTCGAGCATCACCTGAGGGCGACCTTCGGCATGTTGGCTGAGGGTGATGAGGCCACTCGCGCGGGGGAACCATTCACCCGCCAGCGAGTCCCCGTCTATCGGACCGTGGTATTGCACCCAATCGGGCACCTGGATCGACTCCTGCATCGGGCCGAACACATGGAGGTGGCGCTGCCGGCCGGCGAACAAGGGGCGGGACCACTCGAACAACGGTCCCAACTTTGCTGCCGTCAGGCGCGTCACGACCAGCCAGAGTGGTACCGCGGCGGTGGGCGTTCCGCGTTTCACGGCGTACCAGCGCTCATCGATGCCGAACGGCACTGTCACCACCATCGCCCTGCCGAACGCGGCGCGCAACGGTGCCTCCATCCAGTCGGCGTTCGGGCACAACGCGACCGGTCTGTTACGCATCGCTCGTGCCAGCGCTGCTCGCACCAATGGCAACCTCAGCAATTGCATGTCGTTGCCCAGGATCGTGATGAGCGCCGGTTTGCCATCGTGCGGCAGCGGCAGTGCGCACTGCAGCCAATTGACGTGGTACAGGTCCGTACCCGGAAAGCGGCGAAACACCCTGCCGAGCCAGCGGAGGAGGCGGACGCTGGCGCCTAGGCCACTCCACGGCCGCTGGCGCAACAGGTGAGACACGCCACCTTCTTCCATCAATCGGCCCAGCCACTGCGCCTCCGCTGGCGTGGTGGCTGCCTCCACATGCTGCGGCAGCGCGCCCGGGGGAGCCCACAGCCGCAAGCGAAGGTCGTCGCGGCGAGCAAGGCTCCCCGCCATGTGGGAGATGAACACGCCTCGCCAGTCTCTCGCATCGGAAGGATACGAAGTGCTGGTCATCAGGACATTCACGGCAGCCACTTCGCGTGCCACATCAATCACGCCTGTCGCTGCGATACATCAATGCCGTGATCTGCTCCGAAACCAACCCGACGAGGAACACGATCACCGCGGCACTCCACAGCAGCGCGCTCATGTTGGTGAGCCGGTGGGTTGCGTACAAGGTATAGCCGTAGTTGATGCATCCAACGAGGAGGAACAGCAGACTGGCGGGCGCGAACAGCTTCAACGGCGAATAAAGCGTGGCGATCTTGAAAATGATCAGCAAGAACCTGAGCCCGTCGCGGAGCGGCCGGATGTGACTCTTCCCCACGCGCTGGGCGGCCTTGATCGGTACGTAGGCGACCGGGTAGGCGCTGCGGAAGAAGGCCATGGTGCTGGTGGTGGGGTAGGAAAACCCATTGGGCAGCAGGTACAGGAACTCTCGGAATTTTTCCGCACGCGCGGCGCGGAAGCCGGAGGTGAGGTCCAGGACCGCATGACCGGTCATGCGCGTGGCCAGCCAGTTGTACAGAGTGTTGGCCAAGCCGCGGCCAACGCCGGCCTGGCTGCCCCAGTCGCGCGCACCAATGGCCATGTCGTAACCTTCCTGCAACCGGACCAGCAGCCGATCGATGTCGGCCGGGTCGTGCTGGCCGTCGCCGTCCATGAAGACCAGCCATTCGCCCCGCGCCGCGCGCGCGCCGCGCTTGATTGCCGCGCCGTTACCCATCGAATACGGGGAAGACAGGCAATCCACGGCGTTGGCAGCGCAGATTTCGCGGGTGTCGTCGGTCGAACCGTCGTCCACAACGATGATCTCGGCATCCGGCTGGGCCGTGCGCAGGGCCGGCAGCAGGCGGGCCAGTGCCGCCGCTTCGTTCTTCGCGGGCAGGATGATGCTCAGGCGTGTCAAGGAACGTTCCCCCGGGTATCGGGCGATGATAACGCGCCACGCAGCGGCTCAGGTCGCCGTGGCGCTGCCCGCCCGGCCGGATCTGCCGACTGCGGCACGGCCGGCACGGTTGCCGGCGGCAGGCGCGGCACGCTGCCGACGATCACTTTCGTGACGGCTTTGGCGGCTTCCGGGGCGCGTCTTGCGGCCCGCGCGCCAGCAGATGACCGCGCGGCATTTCTAAGGTAAATTCCTTGTCAATTAGGGGGCTTAAGGCCGGAATCTACCATGTCATCCCAATTGCAACCGTCGCTCGCGGGCCTGACCGGCATGGCGCGTCGCCTGGTGTCCGAAGGCGTGCTGCCGGAGGCCGATGTCCGCAAGGCGGTCGCCGATTCGGCTGAGAAGAAAGCCTCGCTGGCGGCCTGGCTGCTGGACCACGGCTTGGTGGAAAGCGCCAAGCTCACGCAGGTTGCCTCGGCCGAATTCGGCATGCCGATGATGGATGTCAGTGCTGTGGCGCCAGCGTCCATGCCGGTGAACCTGATCAGCGAGGCGCTGATGACCAAGCACCAGGCGCTGCCGCTGTTCAAGCGCGGCAAGCGCCTGTTCGTGGGCATCGCCGATCCGATGCAGTCGCACGCGCTGGACGAGATCAAGTTCCACTCCAATTGCATGGTGGAACCGATCCTGGTCGAGCGCGGCCAGCTCTCCCGCGCCATCGACAACGCGTTGGCGACCGCCAACGCGGCCATGCCCGAGATGGGCAGCGACGAGTTCGACGACCTGTCGCTGGAGACCGCCGACGAGGAAGCGACCGACAGCACCGGCATCGATGCCACCGGCGGCGACGACGCGCCGGTGGTCAAGTTCGTCAACAAGATCCTGGTCGATGCGATCCGCCGCGGCGCCTCGGACATCCATTTCGAGCCGTTCGAAACCAACTTTCGCGTGCGCCTGCGCATGGACGGCATGCTGCGCCCGGTGGCCAACCCGCCGATGAAGATGGCCAGCCGCATTTCCTCGCGCCTCAAGGTGATGGCCGGTCTGGACATCGCCGAGCGCCGCGTACCGCAGGACGGCCGCATCAAGCTGAACCTCTCCAAGAGCCGCTCGATGGACTTCCGCGTGAGCACGCTGCCCACGTTGTTCGGCGAGAAGATCGTGCTGCGTATCCTGGACAGCTCCTCGGCCAAGCTGGGCATCGACAAGCTCGGCTACGAGGAAGCCCAGAAAAAACTCTACCTGGACGCCATCCACAAGCCCTACGGCATGGTGCTGGTGACCGGCCCTACCGGTTCGGGCAAGACGGTGTCGCTGTACACCGCGCTCAATATCCTCAACACGCCGGAGCGCAACATCTCCACCGTCGAGGACCCGGTCGAAATCCGCGTCGAGGGCATCAACCAGGTCCAGCAGAACGTGAAGCGCGGCATGACTTTCGCCGCGGCGCTGCGCTCGTTCCTGCGCCAGGATCCGGACGTGATCATGGTCGGCGAAATCCGCGACCTGGAAACCGCCGAGATCGCGATCAAGGCAGCGCAGACCGGCCATATGGTGCTCTCCACTCTGCACACCAACGACGCGCCGCAGACCATCGCGCGCCTGATGAACATGGGCATCCCGCCCTACTCCATCACATCGTCGGTGACGCTGGTGATCGCCCAGCGCCTGGCCCGTCGCCTGCACGACTGCAAGAGGCCGCAAACCCTGCCTCCGCACGTGCTGCTCGCAGCCGGTTTCAGCCAGGAAGACATCGATGCGGGCATCACCCTGTACGAGGCGGTCGGCTGCGATCATTGCAACGAGGGATACAAGGGCCGCGTGGGCATCTACAAGGTGATGCCGATGAGCGAGGACATCCAGAAGATCGTTCTGCAGGGCGGCAATGCGTTGCAGATCGGGGAGGTCGCGCGCAAAAGCGGCATCAACGACCTGCGCGCCTCGGCGCTGCTAAAGGTCAAGGCTGGCGTCACGAGCCTGGCCGAGATCGACCGCGTCACCAAGGATTGAAAAGGGGAGCGGTCGTCCCGCAAGAGCCGAAGTTGCGCGGGGCGCCACGAAATGATCCGCCAGATTTGGCATAAGCTCTACCGACGACCGGCCGCGCGAGCGGCGGTCGCGAATCGAACCACCGGGGGAATCGGGCATGGCTACGGCTAACGCAATTGCCAAGAACGCGAACCTGGGCGCCCAGCGCGCCGAGGTCAGCAGGATGACCATGTACGACTGGGTCGCGCTGGACAAGCGTGGCAAGCGCATGAAGGGCGAGATGCCGGCGAAGAACGCGTCGCTGGTCAAGGCCGAGCTGCGCCGCCAGGGCATGAACCCGCAGACGGTGCGCGAGAAGTCCAAGCCGATGTTCGGATCCACCGGAAGCACGGTGAAGCCGCGCGACGTGGCCATCTTCAGCCGGCAGATCGCCACGATGATGGCCTCGGGCGTGCCCATGGTGCAGTCGTTCGAGATCATCGCCGACGGCCAGAAGAACGTCCGGTTCAAGAACATCATCACGGACGTCAAGCAGGGCATCGAGGGTGGCGCGTCCCTGCACGAAGCGCTGGGCAAGTACCCAGTGCAGTTCGACGAGCTCTACCGCAACCTGGTCCGCGCCGGCGAATCGGCCGGCGTGCTGGACACGGTGCTGGACACCGTGGCCACCTACAAGGAGCGGATGGAAGGCATCAAAGCCAAGATCAAGAAGGCGCTGTTCTACCCCGTGATGGTATTGGCGGTGGCGTTGCTGGTCAGCATGATCATGCTGCTGTTCGTGGTGCCGGTGTTCGCGCAAACCTTCAAGGACGCCGGTGCGGAACTGCCTGCTCCCACGCAGATCGTCATCGGCGCCTCGGAATTCATGAAGGCCTATTGGTGGGTCGTGATCGCTTCGATCGTGGGCGGCGTGGTAGCAATTGTCATGGGCAAGCGGCGCTCGGTTAAGTTTGCCCACTTCCTCGATCGCCTCATGCTCAAGCTCCCAGTGATCGGCAACATCCTGCGCCAATCCGCGATCGCGCGTTTCGCTCGCACGCTGGGCGTTACCTTCCGCGCCGGCGTGCCGCTGGTGGAGGCGCTGGATGCCGTGGCCGGCGCGACCGGCAGCGTGGTGTATTCCGAGGCGGTCCACCGAATGCGCGACGACATCGCGGTCGGCCACCAGCTCCAGCTCTCGATGCGACAGACCGGCCTGTTCCCCAACATGGTGGTGCAGATGACTGCCATCGGCGAGGAATCCGGCGCTCTGGACAACATGTTGTTCAAGGTCGCCGAGTTCTATGAGGAAGAGGTCAACAATGCCGTCGACACTTTGTCGACTCTGCTCGAACCGCTGATTATGGTGATTCTGGGCGTGCTGGTCGGCGGCATGGTGGTGTCGCTGTACCTGCCGATCTTCAAGCTGGCCGGCACCGTTTAAGCAGTTTCCTGTGCGATCGTCCTTGATCGCGGCTGACCGGCGCGCGAGGGGCTTGTAGAACAATTTCGGGCCAACATCGGAAGCGGCCATCCACGGCCTCGCTCTTCAATGGCGGCCGCTCATCGGACTAAGCATGCTCGAACTTCCGCTTTGGCTCTGGCTCGTTTTTGCCGGCGTGCTCGGCCTGCTGGTGGGCAGCTTCCTCAACGTGGTGATCCTGCGCCTGCCCGCGCGGCTGGAAGCCCAGTGGCGACGCGAGGCGCAGGAAGAGCTGGCGCTGGAAGTCGCGGACCAACCGCTGCCGCCAGGTATCGTGCGCGAAGCCTCGCACTGTCCGCACTGCAAGCATCCGTTGTCGGCGGGGGACAACATTCCGCTGTTCGGCTGGTTGCTGCTGCGCGGGCGCTGCCGCTATTGCCGGGAACCGATATCCATCCAGTATCCGCTGGTGGAATGCCTTTCCGGCGTGCTGAGCATGCTGGTGGTGTGGAAGTTCGGGCCCGGCTGGTCGGCGCTGGCGGGGCTGGTGTTCACCTGGATACTGATCGCCGCCGCAGGCATCGACTTCCGCACCCAGCTGCTCCCCGACCAGCTCACCCTCCCGCTGCTGTGGCTCGGCCTGCTGCTGTCGTTGCTGCCGATGTTCGTGCTGCCGGGATCGGCCATCCTTGGCGCGGCACTGGGGTACTTGAGCCTTTGGAGCGTGTACTGGCTGTTCAAGCTGCTTACCGGCAAGGAAGGCATGGGCTACGGCGATTTCAAGCTGCTGGCTGCACTGGGCGCATGGATGGGACCGGGTGCACTGCTGCCGGTAGTGCTGCTCTCGTCGCTGGTTGGCGCGGTGGTGGGCGGCCTGTTGATCGCCCTGCGCAAGCACGGCCGCGAGATGCCGATGCCCTTCGGCCCGTTCATCGCGATGGCCGGCTGGATCTGGTTCGTTGCCGGCGAGCCGCTGCTGCAGGGCTACCTGCATCTGACCGGGTTGCGGTGAACGCGCGCCACGCTTACGTGGTGGGCCTGACCGGCGGCATCGCTGCCGGGAAGACCGCGGTCACCCGGCGCTTCGAGACGCTGGGCGTGCCGGTACACGATGCGGACGTGGCCGCGAGGGTGGTGGTCGAACCCGGCAGCGATGGCCTGACGGCGATCGTCGATGCGTTCGGTCCGGAAGTGCTCGATGCACAGGGACGCCTCGATCGCGGGGCCATGCGCCGTCGCGTGTTCGCCGACGCCACGGCAAGGCAGGCGCTGGAAGCGATCATCCATCCGCGCGTGCGCGAGTGGCTGCACCAGCACGCGCTGACCGAAACCGCGCCCTACTGCCTGCTGGCCATTCCGTTGCTGGCCGAGAACATCGCCCACTACCGCTGGCTCGACCGCATCCTCCTGGTGGACGTACCCGAACAGGTGCAACTCGAACGCCTGATCGCCCGTGATGGCATCGATCGCCCGCTTGCCGAACGGATGCTGGCGCAGCAGGCCAGCCGGGCCGAACGACTGGCGCTGGCGGACGACGTGATCGACAACAGCAGCAGCGAAGCGGCGCTCGATGCCCATGTGCAAGCGCTGCATCGGCGATATCTCGCGCTGGCGGCGCAGGCCGACGCGGCCGCGGCCCGCTCTTCGTAGGAGTCCGCTCGCTTTTAGGCGACGCTTTTCCAGCGCCCGCGCCCAAGAGCATCGGCCATGAATGGGCTCCTACAAGGGTTGCGCGGGCACCTCTGAAAGGGTTTTGAGAATCTCCCTGTCCGCGGGCGCGAGGATCGACAGCGCGATATCCGACGGCAAGCACCATTGCAGCGCCTGTCCTTCCATCGAGCGTGGCGTCCCCTGCCATGCGTCTACACGCCAGGCGTCCAATAGCAGAGCGCGTTCACCGTAGTTCCAGGACACCTGGATCAACGGCGTGACGCTGTCCGGGTCGACCTCGACGTCCAGTTCCTCGCGCAATTCGCGCACCAGGCCCGCCGCCGGAGATTCACCCGGTTCCAGCTTGCCGCCGGGGAACTCCCACATGCCGGCCAGGTGTTTGCCAGGAGGCCGTTGCGCGAGCAGTACGCAGCCAGCCGGGTCGATCAATACACCCGCCATCACGTGCATGGCATGAGCAGCCAACGGGTTCAGGATTCGCGCACGTACTCGACCATGTCGAAGCTGTACTCGTGCTCGTCATCGGCCTTGTGGTGGGTGCGTGCGACTTCGGTCCAGTCGCGCAGGTGGATACCGGGAAAAAAGGTGTCGGCGCCCTCGACGGCCGCGCTGACCCAGGTCAGGTACATGCGTCGCGCATGCGGCAGGGCCGCTGCATAGACCTGGCCACCGCCGATCACCATCAGGCCGGTGCCGCCTGCGCGTGCCTGGGCCTCCTCCAGCGACCGCACGGCGATCTGGCCCGGGAACGGCGCCTCGTGGCGTCGCGACAGCACCAGATTGTGCCGGTCCGGCAAGGCCCGGCCGATCGCCACTGCAGTGTTGTAGCCCATCAGCACGTACTTGCCGAGCGTCAGCTGCTTGAACCAGCGCAGGTCGTCCGGCAGATGCCAGGGCAGCTGCCCCTTGCGACCGATGGCGAAGTTCTCATCCAGTGCGGCGATCAACGAAATGGACATCGGTGCTCCAGGGGCGTGTGGATGGTACAGCCGGCTCATGCGACCACTGGGCCGCCTGCCATGCTCGGGTCCATTGTAGCCACTCGAAAGCGACAGGTACCGCCCGAGGCGAGGTAAACCCCCGCCCACTGACCCTCCCTTGAGGGGGGAGGACCTCAGGGTGCGGATTTCGGTGGCCTCCCCTTCAAGCGGGGGTCCAGAAGATGGTTCATGGCTCCTCCCCTCCAAACGGGTGGGAACCGGTGTCGGTAGCCAATACGCTGGAGCCCAAACCCGTCGCCAGCCCTACTCGCCGCCCTCCTCCTGCTGCGCCGCACCCGGGTCCGGCTCATCGTCGTAGATCGCCACGTGCGGCACGCCATCGGCACCGATCCAGCCGCGATACATGCCGTCGGTATTGAACGGCATGGCGATGTGGCCCTTCGCATCCAGTGCGATGGCGCCGCCGTTGCCACCCATCGCGGGGATCTCCTGGTTGATCACCTCGGCAGCGGCGCGCTCCAGCGGCACGTGCATCAGCGATACGCGCATGCAGATCGCGTGCGCCGCCACGGTGCGAAGATAGAACTCGCCCCAGCCCGTGCCGGAGACCGCGCAATCTGCGTTGGCATAGGTACCCGCGCCGATGATCGGCGAATCGCCCACCCTGCCCCAGCGCTTGTCGGTCATGCCACCGGTGGAGGTGCCAGCCGCCAGATGGCCCTGTGCATCCAGCGCCACGGCGCCGACGGTGCCGAAATGCTTGGCCGTCTCCACGTCCGAATGCGGCCTGCCTTCGCGATCTTCCTTCAGCGCCCTCTGCAACTGCTGCCAGCGTTGCTCGGTACGAAAATACGACGGATCGACCAGCGCAACCCCCACTTCCCGCGCAAACGCCTCGGCACCATCCCCGACCAGCATCACGTGCTGCGATTTTTCCAGTACTGCGCGCGCCAGCAAGATCGGGTTCTTCACACGGTGCACGCCGGCGATCGATCCGGCGCGCAGGGTGTCACCGTCCATGATCGCCGCGTCCAGCTCGTTGCGACCGTCGTGGGTGAACACCGAGCCTTTGCCGGCGTTGAAATTGGGGTCGTCCTCCAGCACGGTCAACGCCGCGGTGACGCCATCGAGCGCCGGCTTGCCCGCCTTGAGCTGCGCGTAGCCGCTCTGGAGCGCGCGGGCGAGCGCCGCCCGGACTTCCTTTTCCTTTGCCGGGTTCATGTCGCGCCGGATGACCCCCGACCCGCCGTGGACGATCAGGACGGGCGTGGTGGCGGCATGGCTCATGGCGGCGATCCCCAGGGCGGTCAGGGCGGCGAACACGCGCAGCGGCTTCACTTGGATGTCTCCCGGTGACGATCCCGGAGTATATCCAGCCGCGTCGGCATCCCAGCAGGCGCGGCCGTAACGCGACTTTCCTACGACTTCGGTTCGAAACGTACGCGCCGGCCATCGAACACCGCGCGCAAGCCATCCTGGTCGGCCACCAACTGCATGGCCGACATCGCCGGCACCTGCTGGAAATCGAGCGTCACCCGACGCTGGTCGATCGCCTCCGGATTGACCAGCACGAAGCCCGCGGTCGTGGCGATCCAACCGGCCACCTGGCGCGCGGCGGCGCCTCGGACCTTCATGGTGACCGGCGCTTCCATGCCTTTCGCGGCGGCCGGACAGCCCGGCTGCGGCGTGATCTCCACGGCGTACTGCTCGGACCCGCCAGGGATCTTGCCCGACGCGTGCAGCGGCTGCCTGAGCGTCCCCGCTAGATGGTTCCGGGCAGGCTCGGCTTCCGCCTTCTCGCGCACCGCCAGGTCG
This sequence comes from Frateuria edaphi, assembly GCF_021117405.1. Lineage (NCBI taxonomy): Bacteria > Pseudomonadati > Pseudomonadota > Gammaproteobacteria > Lysobacterales > Rhodanobacteraceae > Frateuria > Frateuria edaphi. Next base: position 954,670 of record NZ_CP088251.1, on the reverse strand, counting down.
ATGCTCACACGCTTGTCCGACAGCGGACGGGTGATGGCATCGAGTGCGATGCCGTGGGTCTCCAGCCGCGCGGTCTGGCCCGGCGGCATGCACAAGGCGACGTTGATCCGTTCGGCATGGCTCGCCTTGGCATCGACACGGCCCAGTGCGAGCTGGATGTCCAGCTGGTATTGGCGATCGCCGGATACCGCGCGAGGGGTCGTGCCAGCGGCTGGCGTACTGGCCGCGTAGACCACGCCGGTGAGGGCGGCCGACAGCGCGAGGCTGGCAAACACGCCAAGGTGTCGACGAAAGGGACCGGGCGAGGGCGACTTCAGCATGGCGATGCGCTCCGTGAGTGGGTGGCGGGACGACCAACTGCATCCCACCGGCAGCACCTGCAGCGCGGCGGGGGTTTTCAACATGGCCCGGGCATAGCTGCGACGGCAGCCGCATCGCTTGCGCAACACGGCGGCATCGCAGGCCAGTTCCTGATCGTGGCGCAGCGCGGGCAGCGCCCACCATGCGAGCGGGTGGAACCAGAACAGCGAAGCGAGCACCTGCGCCAACAGGCTCCACCACCCGTCCCTGCGGCGCGCATGCGTGGCTTCGTGCGCGAGGATCAAGGCCTGCTCGTCATCCGCGTAGCGAACCGCGAAATCGGCCGGCACCACGATCCGCGGACGCCACGCACCCACCAGCGCAGGACCCGTTTCCACGTCCGTCGCACGCAGCACCGGCCATCGAAGCGACGCATCCGGGAGCGCCACCGCACCCCGCAACCGCGCGCGATAGCGCGACTGCGCGGCGCCCGCGCGGACCAGGCTGGCCGCAACGCCCAGGAGCCAAGCCCATCCCAGCGCCCCGTACCAGTCGAAGCCGCCGCCTTGCACGCGTGGCAAGGCGTCGCTGGCCGAGATCACCACCCACGCCGCTCCGGACAGCACGCCGGGACCCGCCGCAGCGGGATGCGGGAGTTGACTGGCCAGCATCGCCAGTGGCGGCAAGCCCCAAAGCAGAAAGGCGTTCTCGGCGCCGAACAGCCGGCGGCATGGCCGCCGAAGCAGGGCCACGCTAGCGAGCGCCCCGGTGCAGGCCAGCACCAGCAGGCCAGCCGGCCCCAGCCAATCCGCAGGCTCAGTGCTCATCGTCGAGTTCCTTCAACAGGCGGCGCAGCTCGGCGATGTCCTTCTTGGACAGCTTGCGCTGCTCGGAGAAATGGGCGACCAGCGGCGCGACGCGGCCACCGAACAGGCGATCGAGCAGGCCCTTGCTCTCCTGCGAGACGTATTTCTCACGGCTGAGCAGCGGCGTGTAGAGGTAGCGACGGCCGTCGCGTTCGGCCTTGACCGCCTTTTTCTTCAACAAACGGTTGAGCAGGGATTTGACCGTGCCCTCCTGCCAGCCCTGGCGGGGACCCACTTCGGCCAGGATATCTTCGGCACTGCGTGGCGACTGGCGCCAGAGCACTTCCATAACGACGGCTTCGGCTTCGCTGATGGCCACGGGGTATCCATTTACGTGTGTAAACGATTCTATGTTTACGCTTGTGAACGGCGACGTCAAGGGGCGCAGTCACGACGGGACGTCGCCGGCTTCCCGGGCGGGGAGCTGTCGCACGCGCGACGGATGGCGCTCGCACACAAGGTGCGCTCCCACGGGAATCGTGGGACGCTGGCACCGGGCGGCTGCACGAGATTTCACTGGCCGCTTTGCAAGTGCGGGTGTCGCGTACAGTTGCTCGCCGGTGGGCCGTGCCGAGGGGCTTACGACCTTGGTACGACGCGGCGCACCCGCGTTCCATCGTATCCTTGGCAGCTGATTCTCCATCCGGAAGGCACTGCTATGGACAAGGTGTATGCAAGCGCGAAAGCGGCTCTCGACGGCCTGCTGTTCGACGACATGACGATCGCCGCCGGCGGTTTCGGCCTGTGCGGCATCCCCGAGAACCTGATCGGCGCATTGCTGGACGCCGGCACCAAGGGGCTGACCATCGTCGGTAACAACGCCGGCGTGGACGATTTCGGCATGGGCCCGCTGCTCAAGACCCACCAGGTCAAGCGCGTGTACGCCTCCTACGTGGGCGAGAACAAGGAGTTCGAGCGCCAGGTGCTCTCTGGCGAGCTGGAACTTCACCTCACGCCGCAAGGCACGCTGGCCGAGAAGCTGCGCGCCGGCGGCGCCGGCATCCCGGGCTTCTACACGCGCACCGCGTTCGGCACCAAGCTGGCCGAGGGCAAGGAAACCAAGGTCTTCGACGGCAAGGAATACGTGCTCGAAGAAGCGATCCACGCCGACGTTTCCATCGTGAAGGCGTGGAAGGGCGACCGCCTTGGCAACCTGGTGTTCCGCGAGACGGCGCGCAACTTCAACCCGATGATCGCCACCTGCGGCAAGACGTGCGTGGCCGAGGTCGAACACCTGGTCGAGGTCGGCGAGCTCGACCCGAACAACGTCCACGTGCCCGGCATCTACGTCGACCGCATCGTACAGGGCGCGAAGTACGAGAAGCGCATCGAGTTCCGCACCGTCGCCGGCGCCAATACCGGCAAGGAAAACCCGACCCGCTCGGCGATGGCCCAGCGCGCGGCGAAGGAACTGCGCGACGGCTTCTACGTGAACCTGGGCATCGGCATCCCGACGCTGGTGGCCAATTACATCCCCGAAGGCATGGACGTGATCCTGCAATCGGAGAACGGCCTGCTCGGCATCGGTCCCTTCCCGGCGGAGGACCAGATCGATCCCGACCTCATCAACGCCGGCAAGCAGACCATCACTACCCTGCCCGGCTCGGCCTTTTTCTCCAGTGCCGATTCGTTCGCGATGATTCGCGGCGGCCATATCGACCTGTCGATCCTGGGCGGTCTGGAGGTTTCGGCCACCGGCGACCTGGCCAACTGGATGGTGCCAGGCAAGATGGTCAAGGGTCCGGGCGGCGCCATGGACCTGGTCAGCGGCGTCAAGCGCGTGGTCGTGCTGATGGAGCACACCGCGAAAGACGGTTCGCCCAAGATCAAGCCCCAGTGCGACCTGCCCTTGACCGGCAAGGAAGTGGTGGACTTGATCATCACCGATCTTGCGGTGTTCGAGGTCGAGAAGGGCAAGGGCCTGACGCTGGTCGAACTCCACCCGGGCGTGACGCTGGACGAGGTGAAGACCAAGACCGGTTGCGAGTTCGCCGTTTCGCCCTCGCTGAAGAGCTGAGCGCCTCACGCCCTGCAGGAGCGCACTTGTGCGCGACCGGGAGGATCACGGTCGCGCACAGGCGCGCCCCTGCAAGGGGTTGCCCGCTCAGGCCGGCAGCGTTTCCGGGAAGCGGATGCTCGCGATGTGCTCGCCGCCGTCGCGCGTCTGCAGTTCCAGCGGCCAATGGAAGCGCTCGCTGATGCGCTGGGCGATTGCCAGTTCGAAGCCGTGCCGGTCGATCGCCGGCGCATCCTCCACGCGGTTGGACACAGCCACCGCGCCGGGCAGCACGGTGATCAGGATCGTGCCGTGGTCGGCCTGCTGGCTGGCGTTGCGGATCAATTGCCAGCACAACACCATGAATACCCGTGGCGAGGCGCGCAGGGCGAAGCGCGCCGGCTCCTCGATCTTGAGGTCGACCGCCCGGCCTTCGAGCATCTGCTGCAGATCGTCCATGCCCTTGTGCAGGACGTCGTTGACGACGAACTCCTCCTCGCCCGCCCCCACGTCCGACTCCCGGGCCAGGATCAGCAATGCTTCGATCAACGCCTCCATCTCGCGCGTGGCGCGCTGGATGCGCTTGACCGAGCGCACGCCGAACTTGCTGAGCTCCGATTCGTCGGTGAGCATGTCGGCCGACATCTTGATCACCGTCAACGGGCTGCGCAGCTCGTGGCTGGCGTCACGGGTGAAGTTGCGCTCGCGCTGGTTGTAGCCGGCGATGCGCGTGGCAAAGCCGTGCAGGCCACGCGCAAGCGTCACCACGTCGGCGTCGGCCTGGTCGGACAGGCGCGTGGGCGCCAGCGCGTCCAGGTCAGGCTCCTCGTCCCAGGCGTCGATCACGCGCGCGAGCCGGCCGACCGGCCGCCATTGCCGCCGTGCCGCCAGCCATGCCAGGGCGCTGATGACGGCAAGCAGCACCAGTATCGCCACTGGCGGCGCGACGCCGTACACACCCAGCATGACGCAGATGACCACGCCGATCAGGTGCAGGCCGAAGATCAGCGCAAGCCGGCGGTGGAACGCACCGGCCCGCCTCTGTCCCCCGCCCTGTTTCCTGGGCAATCCCCTGTCCATACCTGTTGTTGCGATGCTCACCCCGCTCGATCAGGCGGTGGCCGTCGCCACTTCCGTTTCCAGGTCGGCCAGGCGGTAACCTGCCGAATGGATCGTGTGCAGCAACGGGCGGTCGAACGGCTTGTCGATGACGCGGCGCAGGTTGTACAGGTGCGAGCGCAGGGTGTCCGAGTCGGGCAGCGTGTCGCCCCAGATCTCCCGCTCGATGTCGCGACGGCTGACCACGCGGGGCGATTCGCGCATCAGGATCGCAAGCAGCTTCAGGCCGATCGGTGAAACGGTCAGCTCCTGCCCGCCGCGGGTCAGGCGCAGGGTGGCAGTGTCGAGCGTCATGTCGCCGACGGTGAGCACCTCGGAGGACACCTGGCGGCGATCGCGGCGGATCAGCGCGCGCAGGCGGGCTTCCAGCTCGCGCACCTCGAACGGCTTGACCAGGTAATCGTCCGCACCGGCTTCCAGGCCGATCAGCTTGTCTTCGAGCGTGTCGCGCGCGGTAAGCATGAGCACCGGCGTGGACTTCTTGGCGTCCTTGCGCAGCTTGCGGCACACGTCCAGGCCGTCCATGCCCGGCAGCATCAGGTCCAGCACGATGACGTCGTAGCTGTTCGACACCGCCAGGTGCAACCCACTGACGCCGTCGGCCGCATAGTCCACCGAATAGCCGCGGCGCTCCAGGAATTCTCCAACCATCTCAGCAATTTGCCGGTTGTCCTCGACCAGCAGGATCAAGCCGGACTGTTCGTCGCGCAGGCTCATGGTCCCTCCGTTGGTGGTTTTCACAAATGTGAAGAGCTAACGATCCGACGGGTGACAGCAGTGTGAAAGCTATAAACACGTGATTCAGCACGCGTTTTTTGTCGAGCCCGCTGGTGGGGTGCGAGCCTTTTCAGCGTAACAGTGGTGCGAGCTTGGCCCAAACCGTGGCAAACACGGCCGGCTCGCCCCCAGCAGTGGGATGCAAACCATCGGCCTGCATGAGCGACGGGTCAAGCGCGACTTTCTCGAGCAGGAAAGGCACCAGCGCCGTGCTTTTGCTGCGCGCGAGATCGGCGTATACGCCGCGCAGCGCCTCGCGGTAGCGCGGCCCGTAGTTCACCGGCAATTCGATCCCCACCAGCAGCACCTTGACATGCCTCTGGTGCGCCATGTCGATCATGGCCGCGAGGTTGTCCTTCATCGCCGCCAGCGGCAGGCCGCGCAGGCCGTCATTGCCGCCGAGCTCCAGCACGAGCACGTTCGGCTTGTACGTCTCCAGCAGCGCCGGAAGATGGTGTCGCCCGCTCAGCGTGGTCTCGCCGCTGATGCTGGCATTGACCACGCGCCAAGGTGGCTCCATCTTGCCAAGGCGTACTTCCAGCAGATGCACCCAGCCCTGGTTCGCGGCGATGTTGTGCGCGGCCGACAGCGAATCACCCAGCACAAGTATCGTCCTGGTCGCGGCCGTCTTCGGCGCGGCCGCCAGCGCGGCGCCGCTCCATCCCATCCACAACAGGGCCAGCAACCCGAGGACTCGACGCATGAGTGAATCTTCCCGACCGCTTCTGGAGGCCCGCGATGTTAGCAAGTCGGTCCGCGGCCCCGAGGGGAAGCTGGACATCCTGGCCGGCGTAAGCCTCTCGGTGCATGCCGGCGAGAGCTTCGCGATCGTCGGCGCGTCGGGCTCGGGCAAGACCACGCTGCTCGGCCTGCTGGCCGGGCTGGACGTGCCCAGCGCCGGCGCCATCCATCTGGACGGCCATGCGCTCCAGGCGACGGACGAGGAGGCGCGCGCGGATCTGCGCCGGCGGCTGGTCGGCTTCGTGTTCCAGTCCTTCCACCTGCTGCCGGCACTCACCGCGGAAGAAAACGTGATGCTGCCGCTGGAGCTGGAAGGTCGCGACGATGCGCGCGAACGGGCGCACGAAGCACTCGATGCGGTCGGGCTGCATGCGCGCCGGCGCCATTATCCCGCACAGCTTTCCGGTGGCGAGCAGCAGCGCGTGGCGATCGCGCGCGCGTTCGTGCACGGTCCGCGGGTGCTGTTCGCCGACGAGCCCACCGGCAATCTCGACCAGCGCACCGGGCGGCACGTCGCCGACCTGTTGTTCGCGCTCAATCGCGACCACCACACCACGCTCGTGCTGGTGACCCACGACGCGCAGCTGGCCGCGCGCTGCGCCCGCGGCGTGGAATTGATGGAGGGCCGCGTCGCTGCGCCGGCCGACGCCCGATGAGGCACCGCGACGCTGTAGGAATGCACCCCGTTCGCGACCGCCATGTGCGGCCACCGGCCGGTCGCGGAGCCGCCGCATGAAGCTGCTCCGCCTCGCCCTGCGCACCCTGCGCCGCGAATGGCACCTGCCGGAACTGCGCACGCTGGCCGCCTCGCTGCTGCTGGCCGTCGTGGCCCTCGGCGTCGTCGCCACGCTCGCCAGCCGTGTCGAACGCGGCCTGCTTGCCAGCGCCGCGGAGCTGATCGGCGGCGACGCCGGCCTGTCCGCGCCACAGACGGTGCCGCAAGGCTACGCCGACGAAGCGCGTCAGCGCGATCTGGCGGTGACCCGCAGCGCCGGGTTCCCAAGCGTGGCTTTCGCCGGCGAGCGCGGCCAGTTGCTCGACGTCGACGCGGTCGATGGCGCCTGGCCGCTGCGCGGCACACTGGAGCTTGCCGCGCATGGCGACTCCTCCGCGGGTCATGGCCCGGCGGCCGGCACCGTGTACCTGGACCATCGCGCGATGGTCGCTCTCGGCCTTGCCGTGGGCGACCGCGTGCAGCTGGGCGGCCGAGAGCTGACTGTCGCGGCCGAACTGGTGAGCCAGCCCGACGGCGGCCAGTTGGTGGCCATGGCCCCTCGCGCGCTGATGAACCTGGCCGACGCGCGGCGCGCCGGCCTGCTCGGCGTGGGCAGCCGTGCGCGCCACCGTCTTCTCGTCGCCGGGACGCCCGCGGCGGTCGGCAGTTGGCTCGCCTGGGTCAAGGGGCGACCCCTGCCCCAGGGCGCGGACCTGGTGACGCCCGAACAGACCCAGGAACGCATGCGCAACGCGTTCGACCGCGCCGGCGCGTTCCTGCGCCTGACCGCGTTGCTGTCGGCCCTGCTGGCCGGCGTGGCGATCGCACTGGCGGCGCAGCGCTACGCGCGGCGCAAGACCCCGGAGATCGCCCTGCTGCGGGCGCTGGGGACCGCACGCTCCCGCGTGCTCGCCCTGTTGCTGGCGACCCTGGGCGCGCTTGCGCTGCCGGCGGCCGCGCTGGGCGTGCTGTTGTCCTGGGGCTTGGCCGAAGGCGCCTGGCGCCTGGCCGGCGCCACGTTCGTGCACGTGCCTACTTCCCTGCCACTCTTGCCGGCGCTGGGCGCCGCGGCGATGGGTCTGGCGGTGCTCATCGGCTTCGCGCTGCCTCCACTGGCCCGCCTGGCCGAGGTGCCGCCGGTGGCCGTGTTCCGCGCCAGCATGGCGCGTCGCGTGCGCCGCGTCGACATGCTGTATCTGGCACCGGCGCTGGTTGCGCTGGCGCTGATCTGGAGCCAGAGCGGCTCGGCCAAACTGGCCGGCATCCTGGCTGTCAGCCTGTTCGGCGTCGCCGTACTCGCCGCCCTGCTCGCGCTGGTCCTGCTGTGGTTCGCGCGGCGCATCGCACCGGGAGCGCATCCGGCGCTACGGCTGGGGCTGGCCGCACTGGCGCGGCGGCGGGGCCTGAGTACGGTGCAGGCCACTGCACTCAGCCTCGGCCTGGTCGCCCTGCTGTTGCTCGCGGTGGTCGCGCCCGCGTTGCTGGAAGGTTGGCGCCGCGAGCTGCCGCCGGATACGCCCAACTGGTTCGTGCTCAACCTGCAGGACGACCAGCGCGCCGATTTCACCCGGCGCCTGGAGCAACTGGGCGCGCAGGAACTCAACATGCTGCCGCTGGCGGTGGGCAAGCTCGCCGCGATCAACGGCAAGCCGGTGGACCAGTTGCATTTCGCCGACCCACGCGCCAAGGAATGGGTCGACCGCCAGCTCCGGCTCTCATGGACCGGCACGCTGCCGCCGTCCAACCGGGTGATCGCCGGCCGCTGGGCAGGCGCGCGCCCACCGCAGGCGGAGGTATCGGTGGACACCATGTGGCGCGACATGTTCGCGTTGAAGCCCGGCGACCGCATGCGCTTCGACGTGGGCGAAGGCTCGCTCGAAGCCACTGTCGGCAGCGTGCGCCAGGTCGACTGGAGTTCGTTCCGGGTGAACTTCTTCCTGCTGCTGGACCCGGCGCATGCGAGCGGACTGCCGCACACCTGGCTGGCCAGTTTCTACCTGCCGCGCGGTCATGCCGAGGCGCTGGCGAAACTGTCGCGCGACTACAGCAACCTCAGTCTGGTGGACGTGGATGCATTGCTGGACCGGGTGCGTGAGATCGTCGACCAGGTCGGCGGCGCGGTGCGCTGGGTGCTCGGGTTCAGCCTGCTGGCCGGCGCCCTGGTGCTGGCCGCGGCGCTCGCCACCAGCGCGGCCGAGCGCCGGCACGAAGCCGCGCTGCTGCGCACGCTGGGCGCGCGACGTGGCCAGTTGCGGCTGGCGGCGGCCTGCGAGTTCGCCCTGCTGGGCCTGATCGCCGGCCTGACGGCGGCGCTGGGCGCCGCCGTCGCGGGCTGGTGGTTGGGGCGAGCGGTGTTCCGGCTTGACGATTTCATGCCACCGCTGGCGCCGCTGGCGGGTGCTGCGCTGCTGGCTGCCGCGGTGATCATGTTGCTCGGACTGGCGGGCACGCGGCGGGTCACCCGGACCTCGCCGATGCGGTTGTTGCGGGAAGGATGAGCCCGGCCCCAGACTGGGCGCTTGCCACCGGGATCCAGCCATGAGCGACAACCGCAAAACGACCCGCAGTCCACGCAACAGCCTGGGTACGGGTATTGCCCTTGGCGTGGCCATTGGCGCCGGCCTCGGCGTCGCCCTGCACAACCTCGCGCTCGGTATCGGCATCGGCGTGGCCATTGGCGTTGCGCTGGGCAGCGCCATGCGTGGCCGCGGCAACGATGGATCCGGTGAGCCGCCGCGGGATTGACCGAGCACGGAGAACGGCGCATGTACACGCTCTACTACGCTCCCGGCACCGCCAGCATGGTGGTGCACCTGGCCCTGCTGGAAACCGGCGCGCCACACGAACTCAAGCTGGTTGACCTGGATGCCGGGGCGCAGCGCGATCCCGGCTACCTCGAGCTCAACCCGCGCGGCGTGGTGCCCACGCTGGTGGTCGACGGCAAGCCGCTGAGCGAGTCGGCCGCGCTGTTGATGCTGCTGGCAGAGCGGCACCCCGGCTCGCCGCTCGCGCCGCCGCCCGGTACGCCCGAGCGGGCAGCCTGGTACCAGTGGATCGTCTACCTCAGCAACACGCTGATGTCCGCCTACCGCTTCTGGTTCTACCCGCAGGACCTGGACGACACGCCGGCCGTGCACGCGGCGCTGCAGCGGCGGATCGAGGGCGTATGGGACCTGCTCGATGCCCAACTGGCCGCACACGGCCCGTACCTGCTGGGCGAGCGTTTCTCCGGCGCCGACCTGTTGCTGACCATGCTCATGCGCTGGTCGCGCAACATGCCGCGCCCGGCGACCGAATGGCCGGCGCTCAAGCGGCTGGCGGATCTCGTGCGAGCGAGGCCGAGCTGGCAGCGGCTGTACGAGGTCGAGGGCCTGCGCGAATGGTAGGCCGTCCACGCAAGCACCGATGACCGTGCGCCACTGGCTGGACCGGCTGAAGGCCGAGTGGCTGCTGGTCGCCTTCGCCCTGCTCACGCTGGTGCTGGCGTTCGCCGATCCGCAACCGGCGGCCACCTGGCGCCGCTGGCTGCAGGGACCGACGCTGGCCGGCCTGGCCGGCCTGCTGATCGCCATCCAGGGCATCCGCGACAGTGCGCTGGTGCAGCACGCCGCCGCGCTGCTCGTGGCGCGCACGCATTCGCTGCGAAGCCTGGGCTTGCTGCTGGTCGGCGCCACCGCACTGCTGTCCATGGTTCTCACCAACGATGTCAGCCTGTTCGTGCTGGTGCCGCTGACCGTGGCGATCGGCGGGCTCTCGAACTTGCCGGTGCTGCGCATGGTGGTACTGGAGGCGCTGGCGGTGAACGCGGGCTCGACGCTGAGCCCGATCGGCAACCCACAGAACCTGCTGCTGTGGCAGCACGGACAGCTGTCGTTCCTGGGCTTCGTCTGGGCCATGCTGCCGGCGGCCGCAGTGATGTTCGTGCTGGTAGCGGCACTGACCTGGGCGTGGCTGCCACGCGATCGCGTGGCGCTGGCGCCGCAGGCGCTGGACCGTCAACCGGTGGCCCGCGGCCTGGCTATGCTGTCGACGGTCGCGTTGGCAGCCATGGTGGTGCTGATGGAGTACGGCCACGCGGCGTTCGGCGCCGGCGCGCTGCTGCTGGTATTCGTGCTCGCTGCCCCGCGCAGCCTGGCGCGTGTCGATTGGCTTCTGCTGCTCACCTTCGCCGCGATCTTCCTCGGGCTTGGCCATCTGGCCGAGCTGCCATGGGTCGACGCTGCGCTGGATCGCCTGGACTTCGGCCAGCCGCTCACGCTCTACCTGGGCGGCATCCTCGCCTCGCAGCTGATCAGCAACGTGCCGGCGACCGTGCTGTTGCTCGAACGCGCCCACGACCCGATTGCCCTTGCGGTGGCGGTGAACGTGGGCGGCTTCGGGGTGGCGATCGGTTCGCTGGCCAACCTCATCGCCCTGCGGCTGGCGCGCCAGCCGCACGGGCTGCGCGCGCTGCACCGGGTGTCGATTCCGTTCCTGCTGGTGTGCGCGCCACTTGTATACCTTGCGTGGCGGTGGCTTGGCTGACGGCTCGCATCCCCGTGGGGCTCACGGGTGAGCTGCAGTCCACCGCCGGCAAGGTGGGCGGTGGGCTGAAGTCCGCCCTGGCACGGTCCGCGTGGGATCAGTCGTCGTCGCGCGGCACGTCGACCTTGCCCTTGACCCCGTTGTAGCTCACGTCGCCGCTGCCCTTGGCACCAAGGCTGAGGTCGCCGCCCACGCCATCGACGTCCAGGTCGCCCGAGCCCAGCGTGTCGGCATGCACGCTGCCGCGCACGTTGCGCAGGGTCACGTCGCCCGAGCCGATGCTGCCCACGCGCGCGTCGCCGCCAATCCCGCTTGCGGTGAGGTCGCCCGAACCGACCGAGCCGACGTCCAGGCTGCCGACGTCGTGTGCCTCGGCATCGCCCGAACCCACGCTGGTGGCAAAGCGGCCGGCCACGTTGCGCACGTGCAGATCACCGGAACCGACGTGGCTGTCGAGCTGGGCGACCCCACTGACGTCGGCGTCACCCGAACCCACGTCCACCGTCAAGGGCAGGCTGGCCGGAAGCTCGACCGCCACGTCCAGGTCGGCCTCGCCGCTGCCGAGCCAGTGGAACCCGCGGCCGTTGCCGAGCTCGAGGATGAGCTGGTCGCCCTCGCGTCGCTGGGTGACGACCAGCTGGTCGAGCATGTCGCGGTCGGAAGCACAGGCCCGGCCGCGCGCATCGAGCTTGCGGGCATCGGCCCGGCCGGTCACGTGCAGATCGAAACTGTGCACCTCGATCTGCACGGCGCGTACGCCGGCCAGGTCGACGCTCATGTTGCGAGGTGCCTCGAAGGCGCAGTCGTCGGTCGCATGGCCGGCCAGCGGCGCAAGCAACAGCAGTGAGGCGAGGATGAGGCGCATGGGAGACTCCGCTTGGCTGAATGGACCCCCTTTGGATGCACCCGGGCGTCTGAGGGTTGCAGTCAACGCAGTGCATCGGATCGCGTTTTCCGGAACACCCTCGAACGGAGCTCACCCATGGCACCTCGCATCCTGCTCGCCCCTGCCCTCGCCCTGCTGCTGGCCAGCCCCCTGGCCGTGTCGCAGGACGCGTCGCCCGCGCCGCCGGCGGCACAAGCCCGCACGCTTCCCGCACCCGCACCCATGGGGGAAGCCATGCATCGCATGCACATGGAGCACGGCCCCGACATGGGCGAGCGCATGCACGGGATGCGCATGCCGCATGGCCCCGGCATGGGCGCCATGACCGACCTGCACGCGCTGGAGCGGCTCTACCGCCGGGCCGGTCGCGAGAAGGACCTGGCTGGCATCTACAACGAAGTACTGGCCAAGTCGCAGGATCCGCATCTGCGCACCTACGCCTACCACCGCCTCGCCCGCCTGCAGGCGCAGCCGGCCAGCTTCGACCAGGCGATCGCCACGCTGCGCAAGAGTCTCTCCGAGAACCTCGCCAACGAGGCAAAGATGCGCGCCGAGCGTGAGCGCATGCGCGCGCAGTGGCAGCAGGCGAAAACACCGGCAGCGAAGTAGGCTCTGCCGCGCTGGTGGAAGCCCGCTTGTGGGCGATGCCTTCGCTTCGGTGACGCGGAAAAGCGTCGCCCGCAAGTGGGCTCCCGCAGGGTTACGGTTCGACGGCCTTGGCCTGGCGCCAGAGGGCTTCCTGTTCGTCCAGGCTCCGTTCGGCGAGCGGGCGGCCTTCCCCGGCAGCCAGCGTTTCCATGCAGCGGAAGCGCCGCTCGAACTTCGCATTTGCGCGACGCAGGGCGCGGGAGAAATCGACACCCGCATGGCGTGCCAGGTTGGCGGTGACGAACAGCACGTCGCCCAGTTCGTCTTCCAGTCGGGCGGTATCCGCGCCGGCATCGAATTCGGCGCGGACCTCGTCCACTTCCTCGGCCAGCTTTTCCAGCATCGGCCCAGGCTCGCGCCACTCGAAACCCACGCTCGCGGCGCGCTGCTGCAGCTTGGCCGCGCGCTTCCACTCCGGCAGGCCGCGCGAGATGCCCGCCAAGGCGCTGGCATCGTGTGCCTGGCCGCGTTCGGCGCGCTCGGCGGCCTTGATGTCTTCCCAGGCGCGCGTCTGCGCCTCGATGTTCTCGTAGCGCTCCTCGCCAAAGACGTGCGGGTGGCGCCGGCGCATCTTGTCGGCGATACCGTGGGCCACGTCGGCGAAGTCGAACAGGCCGCGCTCACTGGCCATCTGCGCATGAAACACCACCTGCAGCAGCAGGTCGCCAAGTTCCTCGCGCAGGTCGTCGAAGTCGCCGCGATCGATGGCGTCGGCGACTTCGTACGCTTCCTCCAGCGTGTAGCGCGCGATCGTGGCGAAGTCCTGCTGCACGTCCCACGGGCAGCCCTGCTCGGGATCGCGCAGGCGCGCCATGATCGCGAGCAGGTCGTCCAGCGTGTAGCGGCCCGCCATCCCTTACGCCGGCCTTGCCTTGCCCAGCCGCGCCTTCCACTCCACCGCGCGGTCGCCCACGGCGAGGAATTCCGGGTTGAGCACGGAGTCCTTGGTGTTGTATCGCAACGGCTCGCCGGCAAGGTCCAGCACTGCGCCGCCAGCCTGCTCCAGCACGCATTGCGCCGCCGCAGTGTCCCACTCGCTGGTCGGGCCCAGCCGCAGGTAGAGGTCGGCCACAGCGCGGGCGATCAGGCAGAACTTCAACGAGGAGCCCATCGGGAAAGGTTGATAGGGCGTATCCAGCAGCGCGTCGAGAAAGCCCTGCGTGTCGCTGCCGTGCGAGCGGCTGCCGGCAACGACTGCCGGCGCGGCCAACGCGCGCACGCCGATCTTCTGCCACTGGCCGTTGGCGTGCTGCTGCAGCCAGGCGCCCTGGCCGTCGGCAGCGGCGAACAGCTCGCCGGTGACCGGCGCCAACACCACGCCAAGCACCGGGCGGTGGTCCTCGATCAGTGCGATGTTGACGGTGAACTCGCCGTTGCGCTTGATGAATTCGCGGGTGCCGTCAAGGGGATCGACCAGCCAGTAGCGCGACCACGTCTGGCGCAGTTCCCACGGCGCGGCGCGCGCTTCCTCGGACAGCACCGGCACGTCGGGTGCGATGCGCGCGAGGCCCGCGGCGATCACGCGCTGGGCGGCAAGGTCGGCGGCGGTGAGCGGCGAGGCATCGTCCTTGTGCTGGACGGCGAACTCGTCGCGGTAGATCGCCAGAATCGCGGTCGCCGCTTCGCGCGCGATCGCACTCACCTCGGCCAGCAGGCCGGTCTCGGGGGCAACCGCGCTCATGGCTGGAACCGCCCGGCCAGGTACTCGCGCGCCATGAACAGGGCGGCGATCGAGCGGCCTTCGGTCACGTCGTCACGGCCGATCAGGGTGTGCAGTTCGGAAAGCTTCCATGGGACCACGTCCAACTCCTCGGGTTCGTCGCCGGGCAGGCGTTCGGGGTAGAGATCCTGTGCCAGCACCACGTGCGCCATGTGCGTCATGTAGCCGGGCGATAGCGACAGGTTGTGCAGGATCTTCAGGCGATTCGCGCCGTAGCCGATTTCTTCCTTGAGCTCGCGATTGGCGCCCTGTTCAGCGGTCTCGTCCTGGTCGAGCCGGCCCTTGGGCAGCGAGAGCTCGTAACGGCCCACGCCGGCGCCGTATTCGCGGATCAGCAGGACGGTGTCCTGGTCGAGCATGGGCACGATGATCACCGCACCCAGCCCGCTGGCGCGCAGGCGCTCGTAGGTGCGCTTCTCGCCGTTGGAAAACTCCAGGTCCAGTTGCTCGACGCGCAGGAAGCGGCTGTCGACGCATTCGCGGGTGGCATGGATGATCGGTGGCTTGCGCATCAGGACATTCTAGCCCGCGGTTTCATGATGCAAGCGTGCAAGCGCCTGGGCGTGGATCGCCGGTGCGCCGGCCAGCACACTGGTGGTGTCCAGGGTAGGCGCGCGGCCTTCCAGGTCGGTGAACAGGCCGCCGGCCTCGCGCACGATCACCGCCAGCGCGGCAACGTCCAGGATGTTGACGTCCGACTCGATGACCAAGTCCAGTCCCCCGCGTGCAAGCAGGTGGTAATGGCAGAAGTCGCCATAGCCGCGAATGCGGCTGCTGTCGCGGATCAACGCACCGAGCGCGTTCCAGCGTGCATCGGCGGTGAGCGTCCTGACGTTGCCGATGGAAAGCGAGGCCTGCGCCATCGCGCCAGTGGATGCCACCTGCACGCGTTCGCCATCGAGCCAGGCGCCCCCGCCCTGGCGCGCCCACATGGTCTCGTTGTAAATCGGTGCGCAGGAGACGCCGAGCACCAGCTCACCGCGGTCCATCAGTGCGATCTGGGTGGAAAAGAACGGGGTGCGGCGCACGAAGCTCTTGGTCCCGTCGAGCGGGTCGACCAGCCACAGCAACCCGTCGCGCGCGCCTTCCAGGCCGTACTCCTCGCCATAGATCGCCGCCTGCGGAAGCGCCTTGGCGAGCACGGCGCGGATCGCCTGCTCGGCCTCGCGGTCGGCCACGGTCACCGGCGTGGCGTCGGCCTTCCATTCGACTGCCACGCCGCGGCCCCAGTAATGCCGGATGACGTCGGCCGCGGCGGCGGCGGCCTCGCGTGCAGCGGACAGGGCGTGTTCGGCGTCGTAACTCATTGAATGGTTTCCGGCGTGGTGGCGGCCAGGCCGCCGCGGCGATGCAGGTGGATGGCGCCGTCCGTGTCCGGGCGGCCCAGGCGTGCCAGCCATTGGCGCAGTGCCGGGTCGGCCGTGCGTGGTTGCAGCAGCAGGTCCAGCCGCCAACCGAGCGGACTGGCTTGCCATTGGCCTTCGGCATGCAGCGGCCCGTTGCGCTGGTCGTGCAACTGCCCGGCCAGCACACCGTTCGAACCATGGAGGTCCATGTCGAAGTCGCCCAGTGCAACGGGCTGCGCACGCGCCTGCATGGACGCATCGCGCCATTGCACCTGACCCTCCAGTTCGATCGGCCAGTTTCCCTGCAACACCGCCCGCTGCAGCGTCATCGCCAGCGTGCCGCGCGGCGTGCCGAGCGATGAATCGAACCGCGGCGCCCACGCTGCCAGGTCGGCACGAAGCGAGGCGTCGGTCCAGACCAGACGGCCTTGGCCATCACGTTGCAGATGGCCATTGGCGGCAAGCCGCGACCCGACGAATTCCAGTTGCAGGTCCAGGCGCCCCCACAGCAACGCCCGGGAAAGCCGCCAGTGGACCTGTCCCAACGACCGGCCATCCAGGCCGCGCAACTGCCCGGCGCCGCCGTTCCAGACCAGCCCATGCACGCCTTCGAGTTCGAGGCCATGCAGGCGCGCCTGCACGAAGGGCACGGCCCAGCGCGCCGGCAGCAACAACACCAGCAGCACAACGAGCATCAGCAGGGTGGCGACAGCCAGCCAGGCGGCACGCGAGCGCTTCACTTGGGTCCTTCAACTTGAGCGGCCATGCCGCAACGCCGATCATAGCGGGATGGACACTCCCTTCCCCGACGCACCGGCCATCGCCGGCAACGCCGCGCTGGCCGCGCGGGACCTCAGGCATGTGTGGCATCCCTGCACACAGATGCACGACCACGAGAGCATCCCGATGGTGCCCATCGTGCGCGGCGAAGGCGCCTGGTTGATCGATGCGGACGGACGCCGCTATCTGGACGGCGTCAGCTCGTGGTGGACCAACATCTTCGGCCACGCCAACCCGCGCCTGGCCGCCGCGCTCGCCGATCAGGCGCAGCGGCTGGAGCACGTGATTTTCGCCGGCTTCACCCACGAGCCCGCGATTGCGCTGGCCGAGGAGCTCGTGCGCGTCACGCCTCCGGGACTGGAGCGCGTCTTCTACGCCGACAACGGTTCGGCGGCGGTCGAGGTGGCGCTCAAGATGAGCTTCCATTACTGGCTCAATCGGGGACGCGGCGAGAAGACGCGTTTCATCGCGCTGACCGGCAGTTATCACGGGGAAACGCTGGGAGCGCTCTCGGTGAGCGACGTTGCGCTCTACCGCAAGACCTACGCGCCTCTGCTGTTGACTCCGATCCTGGCGCCCTCGCCGGATGCCTACGAGGGCGAGCCGGGCGAGACGCCGGCGCAGGTGGCCGCGCGACGGCTGGAAGAACTGCGTGCGCAACTCGAACGGCACGCGCACGAAACCTGCGCGGTGATCGTCGAACCGCTGGTGCAATGCGCCGGCGGCATGCGCATGCACCACCCGGACTACCTGTCCGGCCTGCGCCGGCTTTGCGACGAGTTCGACGTGCACTTCATCGCCGACGAGATCGCGGTCGGCTTCGGCCGCACCGGCACGCTGTTCGCCTGCGAGCAGGCATCGGTCGCGCCGGACTTCATGTGTCTTTCCAAGGGGCTGACCGGCGGAACCTTGCCGCTGTCGGCGGTGCTCACGACCGAGGTGGTGTACGCCGCGTTCTATGCCGAATACAACGCCGGCAAGGCGTTCCTTCACTCGCACAGTTACACCGGCAACCCGCTGGCCTGCCGCGTGGCGCTGGAGACGCTGGCGATCTTCCGCGACGAGCCAGTCCTGGAGCGCAACCGCGTGCTGGCCGCACACCTGGCGCAGCGGCTTGCTCCCCTGAGGGATCACCCGCACGTGGCAGACGTGCGCCAGACCGGCATGATCGCGGCGGTCGAGCTGGTCGCGGACAAGCGCACGCGTACGCCCTGGCCGGCGACCGAACGGCGAGGCATGCGCGTCTACCTGCATGGGCTTGAGCACCGTGCGTTGCTGCGGCCGCTGGGCAACGTGGTGTATTTCATGCCGCCGTATGTGGTCAGTACCGATGACATCGATCACCTGGTAACCGTGGCCATCGCCGGGATCGAACGCGCGGTGGCCTGAAGCCGCCGCCCCTCGCAGGAACAAGCTTGCGTGTGATGCGCTTTTTCGAGATGCCCAGAGCCTCCCGCAAGCGCGATCCCACGAAAGTGTCACCACTCACAAGCCGCCAGGATCCTTCATGCGTACGATCCGCATCCACGTCGACGAGACGCTTTCGCCCGGTGTCGAATTGAACCTGCCGCCACAGGCGGGCGAGCACGTGGCGCGCGTGCTGCGCCTGGGCGAAGGCGCACCGTTGGTGTTGTTCAACGGCGATGGCCAGGACTACGGGGCGGTCATCACCCAGGTCGGCAAGCGTGACGTGCGCACGCGCATCGAGGGCAGTCAGGCAGTCGCCAACGAATCGCCCCTGCCGCTCACGCTGGCCCAGGGTGTAGCGCGCGGCGAGAAGATGGACCTGATCGTGCAGAAGGCGACGGAGCTGGGCGTAGCCCGCATCGTGCCGCTGCTGACCGAGCGCTCGGAGGTCCGACTCGATCCGGCGCGAGCGGAAAAACGGCTGGCCCACTGGCGCGCCGTGGTTGCCAGTGCCTGCGAACAGAGCGGTCGCGCGCGGTTGCCAATGATTCTGCCGACGCAACCGCTCGAGGCCTGGCTGGGTTCCTTGCAACAGGATGGCGCCTTGCGCCTGGCGCTGCTGCCCGAGGGCGACCGGTCGCCACGCTCGCTCCGGTTTGGTCCGGCCGGCGGCGTGCTGGTGGTCGGGCCTGAAGGCGGTCTGGGTGATCGCGACGTAGCCAGCCTCACGGGTGCGGGCTTTGCCGGTTTGCGGCTGGGTCCCCGCATCCTGCGGACCGAGACGGCGGGGCTTGCTGCGCTGGCGGCGCTGCAGGCGTTGCACGGGGACATGTAGGCAGTCGACTCCCTACGCCCGTGCCGGGGCTTGGCCCATGCCGAGTGGTGTTGCGAAAGGTCACGCCTCGCCCAACTCTCGCCCGTCCCTCGGGCAAGTTCTCCGGAGCAGAAACGTGAGCGCGCAGGCTCGAGGTGGCGCTTAAACGCAGGCCCGCTCAGCGCGAACGCTTGCCTGCGTGCCGCAAAGCGTCAGGCGGCGCCGGCCTGTTCGTCCAGGCTCAACAAGGCGGCCAACTCATCTTCGATGCCTTCCAGGTCCGGAATCACCGCGATGTCATCGCGTACCAGCACCTGTGCCTTCACGCCAGGTGGCAACGGCGCGCCGTCATGCGTGGGGATGATCAGCTCGGCATTGAGGGTGGTCAGGCGCGGGAAGCCCTGGGTCACGACCGCCACGAAAGGCAGCTTGGCGTTGTTGCCCAGCGCCTTGAGCACGGCCACGCGAACGGCAAGGTCGGCATCGCCCTCGGGCGCGCCGGCAAGCTTGGTGAAGGACACCAGCGGCACTCGCCATCCACGCCAGGCAATGCGGCCGAGCAGCCACTCGGGAGCACCTTCGACCGGCTCGGGAGTCGGCAGGGTGATCACTTCGGCCACGGTGGCATTGGGCAGCAGCAGGCGCAGCTGGCCTACCGGCACGAGCACGCAGCGGATTTCGCGCGGCAGGGGTTGATCGCTCATGACTGACCTTCCGGAGAGTTCTCGGCCAGGCGTGCTGCAAGTTCGCGCGGCGTGCCGGCATGATGGGACAGGTTTTCGGCCAGCACGCCGCTGACCATGTCGGACGCGTGCGTGCCGCCGCTGGCTTCGACCCAGACCTGGCCGCCGCGGTCGTACACCGCCTGGCAACCAGCCACCGCGTCGGTGGAGCGGCCGGCAAACACGATCGCGACCACGTCGCTGCCGAAAGACTCGGCCGCCTGGGTAAAGCTGGCATCGATCGAGGGCGCATGCGCCGCGCCTGCCTCGATCGGCTGCAGTTGGATCGAGCCGTCCCGGCGCAGGGTCACCTGTTTATCGGAAGGGACCACGATCACTTCGCCCGTGACCGCGCGAAGATCCGCGTCGGCCAGGCGCACCGGCAGCGCGCACTGGGAAGCGAAATACTCGACCAGGCCATCCGCCGGGCGACCGGCCAGGTGCTGGGTATGCAACACGGTGGCGTGCAAGCCGGCGGGCAGCGCCGCCAGGAACTCGCCGACCGACGCAGTGCTTTCGGTGGTGGCGCCGAGCACCACCAATCGCGTCAGCGCGCTGGACGGCGCCTCGAGCACCATTTCGTGCGAGGGCGCGAAATCCTGCGGCGCCATGGCTTCCTCGAGCGAGACCAGTTCCAGGCTGAGGCCGGGAAGCACCGGGGAGGCGCCATCATCGGCGTCAGGCGCAAGGTAGTCAGAGGCGCTGACCTTTTCGATGCCGAACTCGCCCGGACCAGCGTGCTCGACGGGAGCTTCAGCCTCGGGCGCGAGATAGTCGAGGATGCTGACCTTTTCGATCCCGAAGTCAGCCGGAGCCGCATGCTGGACGGGAGGCGCGGGAGCATCAGCGGGTTCGTCACCGTCAAGCAGCGTCCAACCATCCGAGATGCGTACCGCAGCGACCGGCTCAGCCGCCACGCGGGCAACGGTGGCGGTCACCTCTTCCCCGATAGGAGCCAATTCCAGATGGTCGAGCTGGAAGGAGGTGTGTGCCGGCAGTTCCACTGCGGCGGCGACTTCGGTCGCCGCCGCCTGTTCCATATCGATCGGCGACAGTTCCAGCGTGGCTGGCGACGACAGCGCATCGCTCACGTCGGCCTGCGAGGTCGCCCGCACGATGACATCGCCCGCAACAGCAGTTTCGGCTTCGGCCATGAGCCCGGCACCGAAATCGCCGTCATGCAGGACCAGGCCTTCGCCGGCATCGTAATTGAGGCCGGTACCGAACTCGTTGGTTTCGTCCGTCGGCGTATCGGAAGCGAGCAAGGCTTCCAGCTCGGCCGCGAGGGTTTCGGAAACGGCCGCCTGGCGCGCTTCTTCATCCACCCGTGGAGCCGCGTCAAGGTTGTCCGTGCCGGTATCGGCGGTCATCGGTTCAACGACGATCGCCGCGGCGGCAAGGCTTTCGGTGACGACTTCGGCCGGCGCTGGCGGACGCGGCGGATCGGCATCGCCGATCGCCAGCACCTTCATCGCCAGGTGGCGCGCCCAGCGCGCCCGGTCCCAGCCTTCCAGCCGGCGGCTGGCCTGCGCGTCGTTGAACACCACGCGCGGGCGGTCGCCGTCCAGGGTTTCGTCCAGGCGATCCAGCGCGCTGTCGTCCTCGTCATCGAGGTTGACCACCAGTACGTCGGCGTCGACCGAAGACAGGAGCTCACGGCTCAGGTCCTTCAGCGTGCCTTCGTGCACGATCCGCGCACCGCGTTCCTGCAGGGCGCTGCGCAACTGCTCACCCAGGCCCGCGTCGTCGAACAACAGCGCGACCGCCGGTACCGCCTCAGCCATGGACCGTCTCCATCGCCATCGCGCGCTGTTCCAGCACTTCGGCGATCTGCGCCAGCAGCTCGGCTTCCTGGTAGGGCTTGCCGAGGTAGCGGTCGACGCCGATGTCGAAGGCGCGCTGGCGGTGTTTGTCGCCGGTGCGCGAGGTGATCATGATGATCGGCACCTCGCGCAGGCGCGGGTCCGCCTTCATCTGCGTGGCCAGCTCGTAGCCGTCCATGCGCGGCATCTCGATGTCCAGCAGCATCATGTCCGGCACGCGGTCGTGCAGCTTCTCCAGCGCGTCGACGCCATCCTTCGCGGTGAACACCTCGTAGTCGTGGCGTTCCAGCACGCGGCCGGTGACCTTGCGCATGGTGATCGAGTCGTCGACCACCATCACCAGCGGCTTGGCGCGCTGCTCTTCGATCAACGGCGAGGCCACCGCGCTCAGGCCGTCGGCAAGGCGCTGCTCGCGACGGGCGATGCCGTGGCGGACCAGCGGCGGCAGGTCGAGAATGATCAGCACCGAGCCGTCGCCCATGATGGTCGCGCCGAGCACGCCCGGCACCGAGCTGACCTGCGGGCCGACCGACTTGACCACGATCTCGCGCGAGCCGATCACCGCGTCGATGCGGATCGCGGCGCGCAGGTCGCCGGCGCGGGTCAGCAGCAGCGGAAGCTGCTCTTCCTCGATCACCGGGTTCGGCTGCAGGCCAAGCAAATCGGCCAGGTCGTGGATGCCGTAGGCGTCGCCGTTGTATTCGAACGTCGGGTTGGCATCACCCAGGCGCGCGCCCAGGTCGTCCGGGCTGATCCGGGCAACGCCCTGAACCGAGGTCATCGGGATGGCGAAGGTCGCCTCGCCGATGCGTACCACGATGGCCTGGGTCACCGCGAGGGTGAACGGCAGGCGCAATACGAAGGTCGTGCCCTGGCCCTGGTGCGACTCGATCGCCAGCGAACCACCGAGCTGCTTGATCTCGTTGGCGACCACGTCCATGCCCACGCCGCGACCGGCGAGCTGGGTGACGTGGCTGGCGGTGGAGAAGCCGGTTTGGGTAATCAGGCCGAGCAGCTGGTCGTCACTCGGACGCGAATCGGCGCGCAGCAGGCCACGCTCGATGGCGCGGGCACGGATCGCCTCTCGATCCAGGCCGCGTCCGTCGTCACTGACGCGCACCACCACCTCGGTAGCCTCGCGGGCGACGCGGATGCGCACTGCGCCTTCAGTCGGCTTGCCCACCTTGCGGCGGTCGGCCGGCGATTCGATGCCGTGCGCGATGGCGTTGCGCAGCATGTGCTCGAACGGCGCCTTGATGCGGTCGAGCAGGTTGCGGTCCATTTCACCATGGGCACCCTCGACGTACAGCTGGGCGCTCTTGCCTTCTTCCTGCGCGGCCTGGCGCAGCGTGCGGCGCAGGTTCGGCACCATCGTGTCGAACGGCAGCATGCGAGTGCGCAGCAGGCCGTCCTGCAGCTCGGCGCTGACGCGCGACTGCTGGATCAGCAGAGTCTCGGACTGGCGGGTGAGCTCGTCCAGCATGTTCTGGATGGAGACAAGGTCGGATACCGACTCGGCCAGCGCACGCGAGTACTGCTGCAGCTGCGAGAAGCGGTCGAGCTCGAGCGGATCGAACACGCCGATGCCCGCCTCGCGGTGCTCGCGCTGGAAGCGCGCGATGATCTGCGCTTCGGTCTCGATTTCGAGCATGCGCAGCTGGCTGCGCAGACGCTGCACGGTCTGGTCCAGTTCGACTAGGTTGAAGCGGTAGCCGGCGACCTGCTGCTCCAGGCGCGAACGGTAGATCGCCACCTCGCCGGCATGGTTCACAAGGTTGTCGAGCAGTTCCGCGCGGACGCGGATCTGTTCCTGCGTGGAGCGGACCTCTTCTTCCTCGCGCTCGGGCAACAACTCGGGCAGCAGTTCCGGCAGGGGCGCTGCCGGAAGCCGGGCCGAGGGCGCCGCGGTGGCCGCGGACTCGTGGCCCTCGTCGACCAGGGCTTCCTGGCCGGCCATGGCCAGCAGCCGATCGATCAGCGCCTGCGGGTACTCGATCGGCTGGCCCTGCGAAACGCGCTTGACCAGCGAATGCAGGGTGTCGAAACCGGCTTCCAGGGCGCCGATGAGCTGCGCCGTGTCGCGTTCGGCGACCGGCTTCTCCAGCAACGTCTCGATGGCATGGGTCAGGTCGCCCACCGGCACCAGCCCGGCAATGCGGGCACCACCCTTGAGGGTGTGCAGGTCGCGCTGCACGCCGGCGGCATGCGCCGTCTCGGTCGGCTCGGCGCGCCATTCGGCCAGCAGGCCGTCGGCGTGGTCGAGCAGTTCATTCGCTTCCTCGGTGAAGATCTCGAGCAGATCCGGATCGATCTGCCCGACCCACGGCTGCGCGGGCGTCCTGTCGACGGTGAACGGCACGAACGCTTCGAGGGCTGCCTCGATCGGTTCCCCGGCAACATTGACCAGGTCTTCGTCCGCGTTGACTGCTGCTTCGACGGGCTCGGCGGCGACCGGCTCGACCGTTTCGTCGGCCACGTTCTCCGTGGTTTCCGGCAGCAACGATTCCATGCCCTCGACAGTGCCTTCCCCGACAGGGGCGGGGTCCGCGTCGGCGCTCTCGTCCGAGACAGTTACCTGTTCGGGCAGCAAGGCGGCGATTTCCAGTTCGGGCTCCGCTTCGCTCGATGCTTCCAGCTCCGGTTCCTGCGAACCGTCGTTGTCCGACAGTTCGAGGACATCGTCCGGTTGGGTCTCGGCGTCGTTCGTCGCGACGACATCCGGCGCCGGCGCGAACGGCTGGCCATCGGAGGGTTCGCTCAGCAGGCTGTCCAACAGTGCCGCCAGGCTCTGTTCGTCGTCAGCGTGGCCGGCATCGATCGCCAGGCCCTCACCGGAACCGACGACTTCGGCCGTTTCCAGGTCGAACGCGTCAAGCGCCGCCAGCAGCTCGCCGGCGTATGCGTCATGTTCGTCATGCTCGACGGCTTCGCCCGAAGCATCCGCTGCAGGCGGCTCGCCGAGCGCGTCGTCGAGGCCCGCATCGAGCGCGGCGGCGACGGCGTCGTCCGGAAGGTCGGTCGGCAGGTCTTCCGCGTGCGGGTCGAACAGCACGTGCGCGACCTTCGGCTCGGGCTGGCCGTCGCGCAGCTCGGTCAGGCGCGCGGTGAGCGCGTCCACCGACGGCAGTTGCGGTTCGGCGGCGTCGAACTGCGCCATCACGTGATCGACCACGTCGGCCGACTGCGCGAGCAGGCGGGTGCCTTCTTCCGAGAGCGGCTGGCTGGCCGCGCGCAGGCGCTTGAGCAGGCTTTCCAGTGGCGAGAGCAACTGGGTCAGCAGCGGGATGTCCACCATCGCGATGGCGCCGTGCAACGTATGCACCGCACGCAGCAGCGCGTCATCGATGCGCAGCTCGCCATCGGCGCGAGCCAGTGCGCCACGGATCGCCTGCAGATACTGCGCCACTTCGCTGCGCAGGATTTCCAGCAACACCGGATCCACCGGCGGCATCACCGGCATGGCAATCGTTTCGATCGCCTCGTGCGAAGTTTCGACAGCGGCAGTCTGGTCGGTGTGGGCGGCGACCGGCACGGCCTCGGCGGCGGCATCGAGGCGTGGCACGCGACGGCGCACCACGCGGCGCACGGTTTCCGTGGCAGCCGGCGCATGGTCGCCGAGCTGCGCCATTTCGCCGGCAGCCAGGCGTTCTGCCGTGGCCATGATCGCGGCCAGCGGCGCACTCGGCGTGCCCTCGCCCTTGAGCGCGGCCAGCAACTGCGGCAACGCGCCGATGGCGGCAGTGACCAACGCCTGCACGCCCTCGTGCGGCTGGATGGTGGCATCCAGCACGCGGTTGAGCATGTTCTCGACCTTCCAGGCGAATTCGCCAAGCACGCTGGCGCCGACCAGGCGACCGGATCCCTTGAGCGTGTGGAAGGATCGGCGGATCGGGGTGATCGCGGCCAATTGCATCGGGTCGGCCAGCCAGGCCTTTTCGGCGCCGCGCAGGTTGTCGATTTCCTCCTGCATTTCCTCCAGGAAGATCTCGCGGATGTCGTCGTCGATGCCCTCGGTGCCCAACTGGAACCCGGCATTGCCGGCCAGCGCATCGGCGACCGGCACTTCCTCGAGGACTTCTTCCTCGATCTCGATCCAGTCTCCCTCATCGCCGTCATGCGACGAGACGGTGAGCGGTTCGGTCTGAGCCAGGCGCAAGCCGGCCAGTTCGTGCGCGCCGTGCTGCAACGGCTCGCTGCTGCCAACCATGAGGTCGTCCAGACCATGGCCATCGGCCACGCTGACCGATTCGGACAGAGCGGGCTCGGACGGTTCTTCGGCAACGACCGGCGCGGGAGCCTCGTAGGCCATCGCGGCGCGTGCGGCCGGCAACGGCCAGTAGCCGAGCGCGCCGAGGCTGTGCTCGGCCACGTCCAGGATGTGCTCCAGCCCGCCGCGATGTTCGCGGGCGGCCTCCAGGTAGTACTCCAGCGCGGCAAGGGCATCGGCCAGATGGTCCATCTGGGCACTGCCCGGCACGCGCCGGTCGACGAGCATTTCGTTGCCGATGAAGCGACCGATGCCTTCGGCCAGTTCCGACGGACGCGGCGCGGACAGCATGCGCATGGCGCCAGCCACCTCGTCCATCAACGCCGGGGTGCCATGCAGTTGGGCGTGGTCCCAGCCGGCCTCGACGAAGGCGACGATGGCATCCTTCACCTTGGCGGCATTGGCGATCGCCTCCTGCATGAGCGAGGCCAGGATGCTGCGCGCTTCGCTACGCGGCAGCGCGGGCGTCGCATCGCCCTCGACCGGCAGGATTTCACCGGCCAGGCTGTCATCGGCGCCAAGGCTCTCGATGTGGTCGTCCAGCGAGGATTCGACGTAAAGCAGCGCGCCCGCGACGTCCAGCAGCACGCCTTCTTCGGCCGCGCGGACCTTGTGTGCGATCTCTTCCAGCACGCGGCGCTGTTCATTGACCACGCGACGCGGCACGGCCAGCGCCAGCATGCCCAGCGTGTCGCCGACGCGCTCGAGCACCTCGCCCTGCGCGGACAACTGGGCGGGATCGCCGTCGCTCTGGCGCAGGAACAGGTCGAGCGCTTCCTTTACGCGCAGCAGGTCTTCCTTCAGTGCCTTGGACACCGAATCGAGCAGGGCGCGGTTGTGCCCGGCCATCGAGCCGCGCGCGTGTTCGAGTTCTGCGGCGTCGGGCAGCAGGCTGTCCAGGCGGTAGGTCTGTTTCAGCAGCGCCATCTGGGGGCTGCCCTGACGGGCCTGCGCCACGATGAAGAGCAGTTTGCTCGCGAGCTCGTCGGCATCGCCGCCGCGCAGGCTGGCTTCACCCTGTTCGACGAGTTGGCGGATGTTGCGGTCGACCTTGCCGATCAGCTGGCGGATCTCGGCCGCGTGGCTCTTGAGCACGCCCTGCTCCAGACCCTCCAACACGCCGGCGGCGATCCACCACAGGCGACGACCCGGTATGGTCCAGCAGCGACCGGCGATGCCCAGCAGGGTCTCGCGCATGCCGAGCAACTGTTGCGGCGCGTTCTGGCCGCGGAACCAGGCCAGCAATTGCTGCTGGAAACGCAGTCGCAGCGTGGTGATCGCGGTGCGCTGGGCGGCCACGTCGACCTCGCCCTGCGCACCCGGTGCCTGCACCGGCAGCGCCTGTTCCAGGTTCGGGTTGAACAGCGCCGCTTCGGACAGCGCCTGCTGGTCGCGGCTCGCGCGCAGATCGTTGAGCAGCGGCAACAACACCACCGGCACGTCGCGATGGCCGCCGGAAAGGCGTTCGAGATAGTCGGGCAGCTGCATCAGGCCGCGCATCAGCGCGCCGAAGGCGTCATCGCGCTGGCGGATGTGGTCCTCCAGCAGGCAGATCGCCAGCGTCTCCATCTCTTCGGCAACCATCGCGGCGCCGTAGAGCTCGACCATGCGAAGAGTGCCCTGCACCTGATGCAGATGATCCACGCAGCCGCGCATGACCTCGCGTTTGCCAGGGTTCTCTACGTAGGACTCCAGCGCCTCGCGGGCCCGTGCCAGAGTCTCGTCGAGCTCCGGCTTGACCCACTGCAGGGTGGTGAAATCGATGTGGTCTTGAAGTCTCATGCGCCCCTCTTGAGCGGCTGCGCGCTACGCACGCATCGCACAACCGTTCGAGGTTGCCCTCTGTCGGTAAACGTTGATCAACCCGGCAGCTTGAAGTGCGCCACCGAGCGCCGCAGGTCGCTGGCGAGCTGGGCCAGGTAGCCGATCGAGTCGGCCGTCTGGCTCGCGCCCTGCGAGGTCTGCGAAGTGATTTCCTGGATCGCGTTCATCGACTGCGAAATGTCGGTCGCCGCCGCGGACTGCTGACGCGCCGCGGTGGAGATG
Organism: Frateuria edaphi; assembly: GCF_021117405.1. Taxonomy (NCBI): domain Bacteria; kingdom Pseudomonadati; phylum Pseudomonadota; class Gammaproteobacteria; order Lysobacterales; family Rhodanobacteraceae; genus Frateuria; species Frateuria edaphi. The sequence continues at coordinate 927,173 of NZ_CP088251.1, read as the reverse complement.
TTCTGAATCAGCGCCGACAGATCGTGCGACACGCGTTCGATATCGCCCAGCGCGCTGCCCGCGTCCTCGGCGAGGCGTGCACCGGCGACCACCTCGGAGGTGGTCTGCTCCATGGAGCTGACCGCTTCGTTGGTATCGGACTGAATGGTCTGCACCAGCGTTTCGATTCGCTTGGTCGCGCTGGCCGAGCGTTCCGCCAGGCGCTGCACTTCGTCCGCCACCACCGCGAAGCCGCGGCCCGCCTCACCGGCCGAGGCCGCCTGGATGGCCGCGTTCAACGCCAGGATGTTGGTCTGCTCGGCAATGTCGTTGATCAGTTCCACGATCGAGCCGATTTCCTGCGAGGACTCGCCCAGGCGCTTGATGCGCTTGGAGGTTTCCTGGATCTGGTCGCGGATCGAGTCCATGCCGGAGATGGTCTCGCGCACCACTTCGGCGCCGCGCGAGGCGATCTGCACCGAGCGTTCGGCCACGTCGGCCGATTCGGCCGAGTCCTTGGACACGTTGTCCATGAGGCTCGCGATCTGGTTGATCGCCGAAGTCGCCGTGCTGATTCGCGCGGCCTGGCTCTGCGCCGCGTCGGCCAGGTGGCGCGCGGTGGTCTGGGTTTCCTGCGCCGACGAGGACACCTGCTCGGAGGTCTCGTTGATCGTGGTCACCAGGGTGCGCAGCTCGTCGATGGCGTAGTTCACCGAGTCGGCGATCGCGCCGGTGATGTCCTCCGACACCGTGGTCTTGACCGTCAGGTCACCTTCCGCGAGCGAGCCCATCTCGTCCAGCAGGCGCATGATCGCCTCCTGGTTGCGCTGGTTCAGCTCGGTCGAATCCTGGAAGCGCTTGCGCTGGTCGCGCACCAGGGTAACCACCAGCAGCAGCGCGAAGGCCACCGCGCCGGCGGCGCCCAGCACGCCCCACCACACGTTCGGGAACAGGCGGCGGAACGGCAGCTTGCCAATCTGGTCGGACAGCTCGTTCGCGCGCAGCAGCACGTTCTGCGAATCCAGCGAGGCCTGGTTGCCGGCGTTCTTCACGTCGGCGATCGGCGCCGCAGCCGACACCAGCTTGGCGATCGGATCGGCCAGTGCCGCCCAGTTGACCTGCATGTCGGTAAGGATCTTGCGCGCGTTGGCGTCGCCCATGGCCTTGACGCCGGCATCAGCGTTGCCGTCGGTCAGGCCCTTGAGCACCGTGCCGTAGAGCTGCGCGTCGCGCGCGAGGCCGTCGGCCGCCGCCTGTGCGGAGTCACCGCCTTGAAGCACTTCCTGCACGCGGCGAACCATGCGGTCAGCAAGCAGCATCTGGCGCGAGGAACCGAGCATCTGCTCGGCGCTGCCGTTGCGCTGCTGCAGGATGTTGGTGACCTGGTCCATGCTCGAGTTGAGCAGCGGCATCTGCTGCGAGAGCTTGTCCGCACGCTGGGCCGAATCCAGCACGACCCCCTTGTTGGACAGGATCTTCTTGATGTCGCCGTCGAGTTGGCCCCAGGCGTTGACCAGTGCGGTCACGCTGCGGCCGGCCGGTGTGGCGTTGTTGTCGCCGTAGGCCTCCATACCGCCCTTAGGGTCGCCCTTGGCGAGCTTGAGCACCGCCGCGTCGATCGCGTTGCGGGTGCTCTCCAGTTCCTTGAAGGAGTCGACGTTGCCGTCGGAGGCCTCGAGGGCGTACTTGGCGGTCTGCTGCGACAGCACCTGGATCTGCGTGGTCAGCGCACTGGCCTGGCGGTCCTCGCCGTTCTTCTGGTTCAGCAGGAAGAAATCCAGCGCCGCGAAACCGATCGCTATCAGCAGCAGGACGATGAGGCCCGTATAGCCCCGTTCCTTGCCGATGCCCCCTGTAGTGCTCATCGTTACACCTCGTCCGTCTACCATCCCGCCGGGCCGCGCTTCGACCGCGCTGCGCTGGCGGGACCTCTCGCCCCTGGTATCCGGCCACGCACGGCACCGGCCCTACATATCGCTCCGCTCAGGCCGCGGCCTGGCGGAAATCCGGCGCGCGCACGAGCCGGTTCATGCTGAACACACCCAACCGCTGTTCGCCCACCGCCACGCGCTCGCCAACAAAACGAGTCAGGCGCGGATCGTCCTCGGAGACGGACTCGCGGCGCTGTTCTTCGTCCACCGTGCGCTGGCCGAACACCTCGTCGACCATCAGCGCGACGCTGCCGCCGCCCTGGCGAACGATCAAGAGACGCGTGCGCTCGGTCGGCTGGGTGCGCTCGCCGAACAGGAAGCGGTTGAAATCGATGACCGGCACCAGATTGCCGCGCACGTTCGCGACACCCATCAGCCAGGGCTGGGTCAGCGGCACCGGAGTCAACACGGGCACCGCCAGCAGTTCGTTGATCTCGTCGATGGCGCTGACGAACAACCGCGAACCGACGCGATAACCGATGCCGCGCCACAGGCCGGGCGCTTCCATCCGGT